>JBKJNA010000239.1:0-2923 GCA_046596195.1 Acidimicrobiales bacterium
GTGCTGGTGTCCAAGCCGTTGGCGGAGAAGGTCGCCTTCGCGGTGATCGACCGCAACGCCCGCAAGGGCAAGCTGCCCTCGGACCACGCGCCCCTCATCGTCGACACCGCCGAATGACGCCCGAGGGCCGGGTGCCTAGCTAGCGGCTGGCGGCGAGGCGGTACTGCTGGATGTCGCGGGGGAGGGCGCCCCAGACATCGTCATCGAGCATGTCGACGAGGGGGATGGGCAGCGCGGCGGCGCCCGACCCGCTGAGCAGCGGCCGGCGCCGCGGATCACGCGTGCCCGCGCTTCCGCCCCGGCCCCGGGAGATGATGAGCCCGAAGTTGGGATCGGGCACCGCGTCGAGAGCGGCCCGCACGCCGTGCAGGAAGCGGTAGCGCTCCCAGGCGGCCTCGTCGGCGAATGCGACCTCGAACACGACGCCCCACGAATGGCGGTGCCAGGCCCAGTCGGACGCGCCGGACGAGAGGGCTGCTTCCACCAGGCTGTCGCCATGGGAATCGGCCCAACGTGAGGCGGAAAACACCCCGTCGAGCACCTCAATGGACATCCAGTACGGCATCAGTATGGGTACCTTCTCATGGTTCACCCCCACGCACAAGAGTGCAATGTGGGCGCGTGTGTCCGCGGGGCGCGTCAACACGGGCGGGTCAGCCCTGCTCGAGCTGGCCACCCACGCCCAGCGAGGCCAGGTCGGCGGCGGCCCTCCCGGCGACCCAACCGGCGTGGTTGGTGATGCGCGTCCCCCTTGAGAACGTCTCCGGGAAGGCATCCCGGACTGCGTCGTCCACCGCTTCGGCCCGACCGGCAAGCACCGGTAGCAAAGCGTCGCCGTGGCGCGCCGCGCCTTCGACCACCGCATCCTCGGTGGCCGCGGCCAGTCGCTCGCCGATCCGCAGCGCGTAGGCGTCGAGGAACGACTTCCGGAACGACGTCGTGCGCGAGCGCCCGTAGCGGTCGACGGATCGACCCGCCCGCAGCATGGCGTCGGTGCCCTGCACGAGGAGGGACATGTAGAGCAGTTCCACCATCTCAAGGTCGGACCGGGTGCCGAACACCGTGCTCGATCCGAGCTCCTTGCACCACACGGCGCTGGAGCGGTTGGCATCGGCGATCCGGGCGAGCAGGAGCGACTTCGCCGACGCATACGGATCGTCCACGCCGATGCGCCATCCCACCACGGCATCGCCTCCGCCGCCGGAGCCTCCGATGTCGAGCATGGCGGTGTCGATGGCGTGGCGTGCCATGAGCTCCTGGGCCTTCGCGGTGAGGGCCTCGGCCTCGTCGGGGAAGGTGGTGGACTCCGCCTTTGCCAGCAGGGCTCGGACCTTCTCCAGCATGGCCGCCGAGCCGGGCCGGCCCGACAGCCGGCTGCTGCGCGATGCGGACAGCCTTGGGATCGAGGGCAGATCGAGCAGCACCGACGCGGCTTCGATCCCGAAGGGGAACGACGGCGCACCCGGCCCGAGGTCGGGCACGGCCGGGTGCCCGGCACGGATGGCCGCGACCTGCTCGGCCCACCGATCGTCGATTCCCGCCTCGGGGCGCGCCGCCGCGCTGGTTGCCACGGCCGCGCTCACGGCGCCGGCCTGGCCGGGCCCGAGTTGGCGCCGCAGGTAGCGCACCACGTCGGCCGGCTGCCACCCGACCCCCCACGCCCGGTCGAGCCCGCGCTCGATCCACCACGCCACCGCAGCGTGGACGACGCCGCGGCCGGTGCGCTGGTCGAGCGCGCCGAGGGCGCCGAGCAACGCCTGGTACTCGGCCTCCTCCTCAGAGCCGAACGCTGCAGCGGCGAGGAGCACCGTGTGGCGCGCCACCTCCACCTCGTCGACCCGGCCCCCGTGGAACCGGTCGCCGCCGGGCGTGCCAGCGTGGAAGTGGCGGGCGCCGGCCGACTGCTTCTGACGCCGTTGCTCCTTCTTGGCCTTGCGACGCTGGCGGTTGTTGACTCCCATGGTCCTCACCTCGCAGGCAGCGCCCCGGTGGCTGTCCGCCGATATCGTCCATGCAACCAGACGGCGGCTGTGGAAGACAAGGGTGTAATTCCACTTTTGTGGTTACGCGTTTCCACATTGGGCCCCAATGGCCCCACCGGCCACATCGCCTCCGGGGTTAGCCGTCGCCGGCCACCCGCTGCCAGTCCTTCCAGACGGGATCGAAGCCGGCGGAGCGCAGCACGGCGGCCACCTCGGCGGGGGCGCGGGTGTCGGCCACCTCGAACTGCGGCTCGGCCCCGTCGGGTGCCGCGTACCCGCCGGGCTCGGTGGACGAGCCAGCCGACAGGTGGGTGACGCCGAGGCCGAGCAAGGAGTCGCGCAGGGCGGGCGCCTCGCGGGTCGACAGCACCAGGCCGAGGTCGGGCAGGAGCAGCCGAAGGGCGCACAGCAGTTGCACGAAGGAGCGGTCGTCCACCGGGTGGGCGGGCGTGACGTCGCCGGCGGCCGGGCGCAGGCGGGGGAGCGACACCGACACCTCGCAACGCCACCAGCGGTGCACGAGGGCGCGGGCGTGGGCGGCCACGGCCAGCGCCTCGGTGCGCCAGTCCGGGTGCAGCCCGAGCAGGGCGCCGACCCCCAGCCGCCTCATGCCCGCCGCAGCCCCCCGGTCGGGCGCCCCCAGCCGCCAGTCGTAGTTCCGCTTCTTGCCCTTGATGTGCACGGCCGCGTAGAGGTCGCGGTCGTAGGTCTCCTGGTAGACGACCAGCCCGTCGCAGCCCGCATCCACCAGGCGGCGGTACGTGGCCGTGTCCCACACCTGCACCTCCACCGACAGCGAGGGCACCGCCGGGGCCAGGGCCCGAACGCAGTCGACCAGGTAGTCCTTGCTCACGATGCGGGCGTGCTCGCCCGCCACCAGGAGCAGGTGGCGGAAGCCCTGGGCGGTGAGGGCGCGGGCCTCGGCCGCCACCTCATCGGGC
>JBKJNA010000154.1:0-8229 GCA_046596195.1 Acidimicrobiales bacterium
GAGCCGGCGCCGAAGTCGCGGGCCTCCAACAGCCCGGTGTCGCCCGCCGCTCGGCCGTGGGCGACGATGCGGTCGGCCGCCTCCCGGTCCTCACGGGCGGCGACGAGGTCGAGCACCAGCGACCGACCACCGCGGCGGTAGTGGCCGAGGTCGTCGGCCACGGGTAGCAGCCGGGCGGCCATCTCGTCGTAGGTGGCGAAGTCGGTGAGCGCCTGTTCGAGGTCGCCCTGGGCGGTGAGGTCGCGCGAGGTGCCGTCACTCAGCCGGCTGGCGGCCCGTACGGCGTTGCGTGCGGCGATGCGGCGCCGCTCGGTGAGCGCTTCTTTCAGCGTCGCGGTCATCGTGTCTCCTTGATCTGTGCGGCGATGAGGGCGCAGCGGCCGGCGTAGTCGTCCACCCGGCGCAGGGCGGCGTCCCGCTCGGACTCAATCAGCGTTCGCCAGTGGGGTTCGGCCTCGGCCGCTTCGGCGGCGAGCACGGCGGCCCGGCGCTCCCATTGGGCCTGTCGGGCCTTCACGCCCTCCAGTTCCCGCACGAGGGCGGCATGGTGGGAACGGCGGCGCTCCTCGGCGTTTCGCCGGGCGATGGCCTCGTCGTCGGGCTGCGGGCGCCAGTCGGCGAGCACGGCGGGGATCTTCACTTCGCCCCCAGCAGGCGGGCCAGGCGGGCGGCGTGGGCCGACACGGCCGCCGGTGCGGCAAGCGTGGACGGCTTGCGGGGAGACTGCGCCGGCTTGCGGGGCGCCGTCCCCATTACCTCTCGCACCTCGGAAGCGGTCGGCGTTCTCGCCCACTGGTGGACGGTCCCTGCCGCTCCCACGTAGGTCCACACGCCCTTGCGCGTCTCGACGGGGCCGACGAGCTCGCACCCGCCGGCGCGGGCCATCACGGCATCCTCACGCACCGCCCGCCGGGTTGGCGACAAGGTCGCCCGTTCCATTCCGCCTCGCCACGTCGTCACCATCGAACCTCCACGCTCCGCCGAACTTGCGGCCGGCCAACTTGCCGGCGGTGGCGAGCTGGCGCACTCGGCGTTCGCTCACGTTCAACCGGCGGGCCGCTTCTGCGGCCGTCAGGCCATCGTCGGCGGTCGAGTCGTCGAGGTCTACGGCCGGTAGTACCGGGATTCCGTTCTCGGAAGTGGCAGCACGCCAGGCGCGGGCGACGACGGCCACCTGCTCGACGAGCGCCAGCAGGGCGGGGTCGACGGACTCGCCACGGTCACGGGCCCGGCGGACAGCGGGGCCGAGGGCGCGCGCCAGCACGGCGCACTCGTCAGCGCTCAGGGACACGCCGAGGCGGACAATCACCAGACGTTGGCGGCCACGTCGATGGCCGGCTCGGGCGCCGCCTGGTTGGCCTCGTGCAGGCCGATCACCAGGGCGATGCATGCGTCGATATGGCGGCGGCTGCGGCCCTTGCTCAGCGTCCAGCCACGGTCGCTCTCCCGGCGCACGGCCGAGTTGACGTGGTCGGCGAGCACCGGGTCGCCATCGTGGATAACCATCTGGCTGGCGATCAGCTCGTAGGCCAGGCCGCAGGCGGGCACCATGCGTTCCGGCGACTGCGGCACCTCGACCACCGGGTAGCCCTCATCGGCCAGGATGCGGGCGGGGACCTCGAAGAATCGGGGGTCGTAGGCCACCGACCGCACGGTGTACCGCTCGGCCTCGGCCCGGACGTGCGCCATCACCTCCAGGTGGTCGATCTTGCCGCCATCGGGGCGCCACACCTTCGAGCGGACCACGAAGCGGCCATCGGGGCGGGCGTGGATGGTGGCCACGGCCGTCGAGTCGTGGCGCAGGGACATGTCCACCGCCATCACCACATCGGCACCGGCGGGGATGGCCACGGCCGGGTCCTCGCACGCCTTCCATGCTCCGGGGCGGTCGGCCAGCCACGAGTCCTCGGCCACACTCACCCAGCGATTGGCGAAGTACCTGACCCACTCGTGGCGGGCCACCACCGGGTCGTCGTAGCGGCGCACCCTCTCGTCGACCGACCACAGCACGCCGGCCGCCGCGCTGGCCGCCCGCACCGCCACCGGGCGCTGCTCGGGGTCGTCGTAGTCGAGGCCCTCGGGCGCCTCTCGCCAGTCGAACAGGAACTCGGGGTCGACCTCGGGCTCGTGCTCCACCCGCTTGCCGTGCTGGTACATCAGGCCCAGATGGCTGGCGAGGTCGAATCCGGCGGTGGACAGGTTCAGCTCCCGGCCTACTCGGCGCTTGCGCAGGCCGTTGCTGATGACCGTGTGCACTCTCGCCTTGTTCGAGCCGGGCATGCCCCACTCGTGCAGCTCATCGGCCACGAACAGCGTCGGTTTGCCGCCGTCGTTGGTGCCGGCGGCGGCTGCCACCCGGAACAGCCGGCCGGGGCGACCGTCAGCGAACAGGATCTCGGTGTCGAAGCACTCGAAGAACGCCCGTAGCGGCGCCTCGGCCACCGCTCCGCCCTTGCCGCCGAGCATGGTGCCGGCGGTGCCGAACAAAAGATCGGCCTGCTCGAAGCTGGCGGCGGCGACGGGAATGTTCGGCGATTTGGGGGCGATCTGCGGCGGGCCGGCGAACTCCAGGCAGGCGATGGCGGCGCACAGCTCGGTTTTGCCCCCGCCCTTGGCCTCGCCCTTCAGCGCCCGCTTGTAGCGCCACACGGGCGGAGCGGTGGCCGAGTCGGTGCCGGGGTGGAACTCGTACCACCGGAACACGAACAGGCGTTGGTCGTCGCGGAGGCGGAAGGGCTGGCCGAAGTAGTCGCCCTCGGCGTGGATGAGGTTCTTCTCGATCCACCGGCAGGCAAGGGCGCCGTGGGTCGGCCACAGGTCGGCCATCACGCGGGGCCGATGTCGATGGCGCCGGCCAGACGGGGATCGTCGTCGGGCCCGTCGTCGCCGGTGAGGGCGGCGTTGATGGCGTCGAGTGACTCGGCCGCCGCGCCGAACGTAGCGCCGAGCCTGAGCCGGGCCAGCGGGGAGAGGCCGAAGCGGTCCTCGAGCGGGGCGACCAGGCGCTCGATACGGGCGTACTCGGCGCCGAATCCGCTGACCACCGGCTGGCCCTTCGATCCGGTCCATACCGGCTCGGCCGTGTAGGCCCGTAGTGCCCGCTCCTGCGCGTCCCGAAAGGCGAACAAGCGGCGCAGGGCCGGGAGGTCTGCCGGCAGCACCAGGGCGGCCGTGGGCGAGGCCCAGAAGGCGGCGTACTGGCCTTTGGTGACCGCCAGCCATTTTCGATCGGCGGCGGGCGGCTCGACGGTCGGGGCCACCTCCACCAGGCCGAGGCCGGTGGCGTTGGTTCGCTGGCGGCGGTCGGGGCGTTTGGGAAGGGGTGGCATCAGCGGTCCCTCTTTCGTGAGTTGCAGGAGCGGCACAGCACGCCGTCGACCTCGCCACCGCGTGAGATGGGCGTCGAGTGCTCGGCGGTGAGGTCGGTCGATTGGTGGGCGGGGCGGCCGTAGCCGGGGCACCAGTCGCCCACGGCGGCGCGGTGGGCGGCGACGATGGCGGCGGCGGCCGGGGCGTGGGCGTTGCGCACCGCCTTGCGGCCGGCGGCGCAGACCGGGCAGCGGGTGGCGGAGCACAGGGCGGCGCACGAGAGGCATCTACGGGGCATCAGCTCTCCAGGGGGTGGGGAAATCGGGAGGCCGGTTCCGTACCGGATCGAGGCGAGGGTCGAGGGACTTCTCGGCGGTGAGGCCCCTCTGAAAAAACGGCCCCTCGGTGTGGGCGTCGGCCGGGGTGGTCACCCGCATCAGAACTCCTCCTCGGCCCCGAAGGTGTCCAAGGTTTCCGAAGGTGCCCATGTATTTATCGTGGGCATCTTCGGGTCTTCGTGAGCACCTTCGGCCAGCGCCCAGCACCAGCCACCCTCCTCGCCCGGCCGTCCCCACCGCCTCGATTCGACGCCAACGTCGGCCTTGGCACGGCGTACCGTCGACCACGACAGGCCCGCCCTCGACGCCTCGGTCTTCACCTGCGCCGCCGGCAGGGGCTCGACGCCGAGTAGGTCGGCCAGCCACTCGCTCGCCTCGTCCACCGCCGTGCGGTCCTCACGGTCGGCGGTCTGGAGTGCGTTGCGGGAGGTGATGGCCGGCGCTTCCCCGAGGTGCACCACGCGGCCGGCGCTCGTCGGCCCGGTGGGCGTGGCCACCTCGGTCCCCTCGATGCGAAACCGAAGGGACGGCACCTCCAGCTTGCCGAGGTTGGATTTGGCAAGCACCAGCAGCCGCTCGCCCTCGGCGTCGGGGTTCTCCACCACGGCCAGCACGGAGCGGCTGGCGCGGGAGAGGCCGAGGCTGCCGGCGATGCGGTCGAGCACCACCGTCGAGGGCGCACGGTTGAGGTGGACGATGAGCACCACGGCGAGGTCGAGGGCTGCGGCGAGCAGCGTGAGCGGCCCGGCGACCGCCTGGCGCACGTCGTGATCCTTGTGGGCGTCGTAGTTGCCGGCCATGAAGGCGTTGGGCACGTCGACCACGAGGACGCGGGCGCCCGTCTCCCGCAGGCATGCCCGGAGCCGGCCTACGTCGCCGGGTAGGGCGATGGTGGACTCCAGCCCGCCGAGGCTGGCGCTGAGTAGGTGGCAGCGGTCGAGGTCGGCGCCGGCCGCCGTCAGTCTCGGCACCAGCACCCTCTCGGGGTCGTCCTCGATCGACATCATGGCCACGTCCACCGGCACGCCGTGGAGGTCGCCCGGAAGCTGGCCGCGCGTCCACCGGGCCACGTCGTCGGCCACATGCACGCCTTTGCCTACGCCCTCCCGCCCGGCGACGAGGGTGACGGCGCCGAGGGGCACCCGGTCGGCGTAGGCCCACCGCACCGGGGCGGGCACGATGGTCGACGCCTGACGGGCGATGACCTGGCGCTCGTCGTCTTCCTCGGACGGTGGCCCATCCTTGCGGGGTGGCGGCTGGTCGAACAACGGGGCCAGCTCGGGCCACGGCGGCAGGGTCCCCTCGGGGAACGACACCAGAGCGCGGGCGATGACGTCGGGCGCCACGACCCTGCGGTGCGTCGTCCCGTTGGTGCCGTCGACCGTGTAGACCTCGCCACCCGGCGACCTCCGTACCAGGCGGGAACCGAGATAAAGGGCCGCCCACTCCTCGCCACCGTCGTCGTAGACGAGCCAGCGCACCTCGGGGTGGGCCGTGGCGTCACAGCTCAGGCGCTCGCCGGCGTTCACGCGACCACCTCCCGGTCGTCGAGGTCGAGGCCGAAGGCGACCACGATCCGTACGGCCCGGAGCACGTCGATCACGGCGCCGTGAATCTGCACGAGGTCGCCACCTTGAACGGCGGCCAGTTCCTCGGCGGCCGAGGCGACCAGCTCGTCGACCTGGCGCCGGGCCCGGCGGGTGGCGGTGGCAGAGGGGCGGATGGCGACCACCCGGGCAGGGCTATGGCGTACCATCGAGGCACCTCGACTTCCTGCCGGTGGTCGTGGTGGTGGTGATCATGCGGAGGTTCGGGGACGGGGCTCGCGAGGCCCCGTTCTTCGCGTTCATGACACCCGCCGACGGGCCTTGGCCGAAAGGAACGCCAGCCGGGTGAAGTGCGCCCGCTTGGCGGCCTCAGCCCGCCGGCTGCGCTCCGCTTCGGGCAGCACCCGATCGGGGTCGACCTCGTCGACGAACTTGGCCATGAGCCCGGCGTTGGCACGCTGGGCGTTGGGCATCGGGTCCTCGTGGGACCAGCGGGTGAGAGCGGCGAGGCGGGCGCGCTGCGACCGCTCCTCGGGGGTTAAGGGGGACGCCACCGGAAGACCTCCTCAGAGGTTCGGTCCGGTTGCGCCACTTCCCGGTGTGGGTCACTCCCCGCGCTGCTATGTGAGCGTCATCCTACAACGTCATGCTGACGAGCGGGGGGACGACGGCAGGCGTTGCACCTTGGATGTCCGCCGGTACTGCGCCACCTTTGGCGTCGGGTCGATGACGACGACCACGCCGTGGTCACGGCAGCCGGCGGTGACGGATCGCACAGGGCGGTCGTCGTCCCACTCGATCAGGTCGTTGCTCGTAATCGTCGGGTAGGGCGTTCCCGGTGCTGCGCCCTCCAGGCTCCACGCCTGCGAAGTGGCCGGCATCTCGGCGCAGAACACGGCGCCATGCGGCGAGTCGTACACGGCCGCTACCGGCGACTCGCACAGAGCACAGACCACCTTCACGATCACGCGCCCTCGGCCCGCTACGGCCGCCTCGACGGCCTCGTGGTAGGCGGCGAACGGGTACGCCTCGTCGATCACAGCGTGCCCATCGGGTTGATGGTGTCGTAGGCGGTCAGCGCCCGGTCGACGGCGCGGGCCTCGCCGTAGCGGCGCATGATCTCGGCCGACTCCCACCCGCCGAGGCGCTGGAGGTCGCCCTCGTTGCCGCCGGCGCGCAGCCAGCGATCCGCCCAGGTGTGGCGGAGCTGGTGGGGGTGGATGTGGCCGATGCCGGCGGCGGTGGCCCGCTTGTTCAGCATGTTGGGCACGCCTTTGCGGGTGGTGCGCCCACGGTGGCCGATCCACAGCCACGGCAGGGCGGCGAGGCGGTGCCGGGCGCGCACCCGCTTGTAGCGGTCGAGAGCGGCGGCGGTGGCGGCGTCGACGCGGACGCTGCGGGGCTTGTCGCCCTTGCCGTGGCGGATCACGACGATCCGGTTCAGCAGATCAAGGTCGGCGATGGTGAGATCGCACAGCTCCGACACCCGCAGCCCGGTGGCCAGCATCAGCCGCACTAGGGCCGTGTCCCGGCGGGCGGCGAAGTCGGAGCCCTCACACGCCTTCAGCAACCGCTTCAGCGACTCGTCGGTTAGGACGTTGGGCGCCGGGTTGTTGCCCTTGGCCACCACCACCTTGTCGACCGGGCTGGCGTCGACCTCGCCCTCGGCGACGGCCCAGCCGTAGAGGTTGCGGAGCACCACCCAGCGGTTGCGCATGGTGTTCTGCGCGCGGCCCTCCGCCTTTTGCGCACTCAGCCACGCCTCCACGTCCTTGCGGGTGACGGCCAGCAGATCACCCGGGGCGCCGGCCGGGCGGCCGTTGGCGACCAGCCAGCCAGCGAAGCGGCGGGCCTCGTCGAGGTACAGCACGACGGTGCGGGGTGCCTTGCCGTGAAGCGAGAGCTGCCACGACTCCAGCAGGGCCTCGTTGGCGGTGTAGGCGGTGGTGATAGCTACGACGGGCGCTGTGCTCATGGGAAGGATTGTACGCCTTCCAACGCCATGCTAGGTCAAATAGCCTTCTGACCTGCGGTTTTAGGCGTTGACAGCTGAGTCCAGTCCTCGGGATTGTCCTCCACGAAGTGGGCGACCACCGAGCCGTCGACGCCGTCCACCAGCACCAGGCCCCGCCGCAACGGTGGCTCCTCGGACGAGTAGAGCAGGATCCGCCAGGTCGGGCGGCTGCGCAGGCCCCGCCACGCCAGCTGGGCCGAAGCGTGGCCCACGGGGAAGCCCACCTTCTTCGATGCCGCCACCAGCGCGTCGGTCTCCCGGACGGCCAGGTGCACACCGGCCAGCAGGTGGTAGACGCCCAGGGCGCCGAGGAGCACGGCGGCCAGCAGCATCCCGTCGTTCACCAGCACCCCGCCGTCGGCGGCGGCGATCCACAAGGCCAGGCAGACGCCGCCCACCACCAGGTGGATGATCCCGGGCACCCGGCGCCGGCTGTTGTCCGGAAACGTGTAAGGGCCCCGGTAGCCGGTGGCGTCGAGCTCCTCGGGCAGCTCGGCGCCGGCGTCGTCGTCGAGCCCGTCGTCGGGCCCGTCCTGGTCCTGGCTCACGTCGTGCAATCTACGACGCCGCCCTGGCTATGCCGCCGCCGCCCGTCCGGTCGAGCGCTACTCGTGCCGGGTGTCCGCAGTGGGCGTCGAAGCGGAGAGTCGTTCGCCATCCGGTGCACGAGCGCCCGGGACGTCGTGGCGCTCGCCTGGGGCTCATGACGAACGGTTGGCCTACCCGCCGGACGCCGCCGTGCTAGCGGCGGGCGAGGGCGGGGGCCTTGGTGGCCCGGCGGGGAACCACGAGGGCCGAGGCGGCGACCGCCAGGAGCAGGCCGATGCCCACCAGCACCAGGGTCGTACCGGGCGAGTCGGACGTCGACGACGCCACCATCGTCACCGTGATGGTGCGGCTGTCGGGCGAGGTGACGGGAACGACGACAGGCGCAGCCACCGCCTCGACGACGGGGGCGGCGGGCGGCGGGGCCACCGCGGTACCAGTGGCCGGGGCCGCGGCGCCGGGCGCCGTCGCGGGC
>JBKJNA010000182.1:0-5716 GCA_046596195.1 Acidimicrobiales bacterium
CAGTTCCCGATCGTCGCCGTGAACGACGCCGACACGAAGCACATGTTCGACAACCGCTACGGCACCGGCCAGTCCACCCTCGACGGCATCATCCGGGCCACCAACGTGCTGTTGGCCGGCAAGAAGATCGTGGTGGCCGGCTACGGCTACTGCGGCAAGGGCGTGGCCAGCCGGGCCACCGGTATGGGCGCGCAGGTCTACGTCACCGAGATCGACCCGCTGCGGGCGCTCGAAGCCGTGATGGACGGCCACCACGTGACCTCGATGGAGGACGCCGCCCCGGTGGGCGACATCTTCATCACCGTCACCGGCAACCGCGATGTGCTGCGCAGGGAGCACTTCGCCGCCATGAAGGACGGCGCCATCCTGGCCAACTCGGGCCACTTCGACATCGAGATCGACCTGAAGACGCTGGGCGAGATGGCCGGCGCACGCCGGGAGGTCCGCCCCTCGGTCGAGGAGTTCCTGCTCGACGGCGACCGCCGCGTACTGGTCATCGCCGAGGGCCGTCTGGTGAACCTGGGCGCGGCCGAGGGCCACCCGGCCGCCGTCATGGACATGAGCTTCGCCAACCAGGCGTTGGCCGCCGAGTGGGTGGTCAAGCACGGCAAGGACCTGGAGAAGCGGGTCTACAACGTGCCGGCCGACATCGACGCCGAGATCGCCCGCCTCAAGCTGGAAAGCATGGGCGTCGCCATCGACCGCCTGACCCCCGCCCAGGAGGAGTACCTGTCCTCCTGGACGGTGGGCACCTGACCCCGCCTGCAACGTCCCGAGTAAATAACCACCGGAAACCGGTGGTTATTTACTCGAAAGCGGGAGATCGTCGGTGATCCGGGCGACGTTCGAGCTCGAGCCGGACGGTTCGGCCGAGGCGCTGGCGATCGAGGAGTCGCTCGGCATGGCCGAGGGGCCGGACTTCGTTCGTGGGCGGGTCGTCTCGGAGACGGACGGGTTGGCGGTGCTCGAGTTCCCGGCCGCCAACTGGGGCCGCAATCTGCCCATGCTCCTGTCGTCGCTGGTGGCAGGGGAGGGGGTGGAGGACCGGTCGTTCACCCGCTGCCGTCTGGTTGGGCTCGACCTGCCCGCCGGCCTATTCCCCGGCCCCGCCTTCCCGGCGCCCGACGACGTCGGAGTGGGCGCCATCGTGAAGCCGTCGCTCGGCCTCCGGCCCGCCGAATTCGCGTCCGTGGCGGCGGCGCTCGCCGCCGGTGGCGCCCGGCTGGTGAAGGACGACGAGCTCATGGGCGACCCCGACTGGTGCCCGCTGGAGCAGCGGGTGGAGGCGGTGGCCTCGGCGCTGCACCCGTCCGTCATCTACTGCGCCAACGTCACGGGCCCTGTCGAGCGCCTGGTCACCCGCGCCCGACGGGTGGTCAGCCTGGGAGCGACCGGCGTGATGGTGAACGCCTTCACAGCGGGCCTCGACGCCGTGCGCGCACTGCGCGACGCAGACCTGGGCGTTCCCATCTTCGCCCACCGGGTGGGCTCGGGCCCGTGGGTCCGCAACGAGCGCTTCGGCGTGGCCGGCCACGTCCTCACCCTCCTCACCCGCCTGGCCGGCGCTGACTACGTCCAGGTCGGAGCCTTCAAGGGCAAGCTGTTCGACACCGACGACGACGTGCGCGCCCAGCTCGACGCCGTGCGCCGCCCGCTCGACGGCGCGGCGGTGCCGGTGGCGGTGCTGGGCGGCGGCATCGGTCCCGACAACGCTCGGTCCCAGGCCGACCAGGCGGGTGGCGCCGGCCTCCTGATGCTCCTGGGGTCGGCCGCCTACCGCCACCCCGCTGGCGTGGAAGCAGGCGTCCGGGCCACGTGTGACGCCCTGGCCCGTGGTTGACGACCCGATTCCGCCCACCATCGCCTGGCTGGACGGCGGCGTCCGCATGATCGACCAGCGCCGGCTCCCGGGCCGGCTCGTGTTCCTGCACGCCGTGACTGTCGAGGAGCTGTGCGAGGCCATCCGCACCCTCGCCGTGCGGGGTGCGCCGGCCCTCGGGGTGGCGGGGGCGATGGGGGTGGCGCTGGCCTCGGTCGTCGGGGACGACCTCGACGAAGCGGCCGCCCGGCTGGTGGCCACCCGTCCCACGGCGGTGAACCTGGCCTGGGGCGTTGCCCGGGCGCTGGCGGCCGACGACCCGGTGGTCGAGGCGGTGGCCATGGCGGCCGAGGACGTGGCCCGCAACCGCCGCCTCGGCGCCCACGGCGCCGCCCTCCTGCCGGCCGGCGCCCGGGTGCTCACCCACTGCAACGCCGGCGCGCTGGCGTGTGCCGGCTTCGGCACCGCCCTCGGCGTCATCCGCTCGGCCGATGTCGGCCACGTGTGGGTCGACGAGACCCGGCCCCTGCTCCAGGGCGCCCGCCTCACGGCGTGGGAGCTCGACCGTCTTGGCATCCCCGCCACCGTCATCCCCGACGTGCGGGCCGGTTCGCTGCTGGCCGAGGGACGGGTCGACTGCGTGGTCGTGGGCGCCGACCGCATCGCCGCCAACGGCGACGTGGCGAACAAGGTCGGCACCTACCCGCTGGCTGTGGTGGCCCGCCATCATGGCGTGCCCTTCTACGTCGCAGCCCCCACGTCCACCGTCGACCTCGGGTGCCGGTCGGGGGCAGACATCCCGATCGAGCGCCGGGCCGGCGCCGAGGTTTCCGACCTCGGCGGAACGCGGGTCACGCCCATCGGCGTCGAGGCCGAGAACATGGCTTTCGACGTGACTCCCGCTGCCCTCGTCACCGCCATCGTCACCGAGGAGGGCGTCCTCACCGCGCCCTACCCGCCCGCCCTCGCCGCCCTCGGTCGGTAGCTGCTCGACGACTCGGGCCCGGGCGCCGCCGGCAGTCTTGCGCCGGCTTCAGGGTCCGGAATCCGAACCGTGGTGCCGTCGCAAGGGGCGAAGCGCCCTCGGCGGGCCCCGGCAGCACTGTCACACCGTCGCGGCATCCTGGGCGGGTGCTCCTCCCGACCGTCTGCCCGGCCTGCGGAGCGCCAGGGCCGGCGCCGTGCGGTCGGTGCTGCGCCCTCGTGCGCCCACCGCCGCCCCTGCCGGCGCCGGCCGGGCTCGACTGGTGTGCCGTGCTCATGGCGTACGAGGGGGTGGGGCGGGAGGTCGTGGCGCGCCTGAAGTACCGCAACGCCCGCTCGGCCCTCCCGTGGCTGGCGGGCGGGATGGCGGAGGCGGTGGCGCGACGGGGGACCGGCGGGCTCGACGTCGTGACGTGGGTGCCCACCACGCCCGAGCGCAGACGGGCCAGGGGCTTCGACCAGGGCCGCCTGCTGGCCACGGCGATGGCCCGCCGCCTCGCGGTGCCATGCCGCCCGCTGCTGCGCCGCCTCCCCGGCCCGCCCCAGACCGGGGCCAGCCGGGCCGAGCGGCTGGCCGGGCCTCGCCTCGCCGTCCGGCGCCGGCCACCGCCCGGCGTGCTCCTGGTGGACGATGTGGTCACCACCGGCGCCACCCTCAGCACCGCCGCTGCGCTGTTGCGGGCGGCCGGCGCAACCCACGTCGCAGGTGCGGTGGCGGCCCGCCGCAGCGCACGCCTGACCGCCGCCGAGGCGGACCGGGAGGCCGATCGGTAGGTCGCCAGCGAAGGCCTACACTCCATCCATGGGGCCGCGTGCGGGTCTGTGGTTGCAAGTCGATGCCAGCCGCAGGCGAAACGACCCACGTAAGGCAACCCGTGGTTGCTGAGCATGGTGCGGTTTAGAGGTAAGTCCTGCCCGGGCGAGCGCCGACCAGCGGCGCCTTTCGGAGAAGGTGGGAAGCACGCGACCAACGCCGGTGCGGGCGCAAGCCGCCACCGTCGTGCGGGCCAGCTCCTCTGCAGGCGAGTGTGGGGTCAAAGACCAGGTCAGCCGCACGCGGCCCCGTCATCCGCCAAGCCATCCTTCGAACAGTGAGAGGAGTCGCGTGGACATCGTGATCCAGGGCCGCAACGTCGAGGTGTCCGACTCCTTGCGGGGAACCGTGGAGGACAAGCTCTCCCGCCTGGTGCGCTTTCTCGACGGGATGGAGCGGGCCGAGGTCCGCTTCCTCGAGGAGCGGAATCCCCGCATCGCCGACAAGGAGGTCTGCGAGGTCACCATGCACGGCCACGGCCACGTGGTCCGGGCCAGCGCCGCCGCCGGCGACTCGTTCGCCGCTGTCGACCGGGTGGTCGACAAGCTCGAGCACCGGATCGAGAAGCTCAAGGGCAAGCTGGCCGGCAGGTCGCACCCCCGCCGCCATGGGTCGGTAGACTCCCTCAACGGTCAGGTGGACGCCCGAGGCGAGGCCGAGGAGGACGAGGGACAGCCCAGGATCGTCAGGACGAAGCAGTTCGCCATCAAGCCGATGACGCCCGAGGAGGCGTCGTTGCAGATGGAGCTGCTCAGCCACGATTTCTTCCTCTTCACCAATGCCGACACGAGTGCAGCCGCCGTCGTCTACCGGCGCAAGGATGGTCAAATCGGCCTCATCGACGGGGCATAACTGCCGATGAAGCAACGCGTGGGGATTCGCCCCTCCGAGGAGGACAGCGGTGTCTGAACACGAGCAGACCGGCGGGTCTGAGGTCATCAGGGTCCTGATCGCCGATGACCAGGCGCTGTTCCGGCGCGGCCTGTTCGTCGTGCTCGGAACCGAGGAAGGCGTCGAGGTGGTGGCCGAGGCCGAGAACGGCCAGGAGGCCATCGAGAAGGCGCGGGAGCTGGTGCCCGACGTGGTGCTGATGGACGTCCGGATGCCAAAGGTCAACGGCATCGAGGCGGCTGCGCAGATCCGGGCGGATCTCCCGTCCACCAAGATCCTCATGCTCACCGTGAGCGACGAGGAGGAGGACCTCTACGAGGCCATCAAGGCCGGGGCCAACGGCTACCTGCTGAAGGAGATCTCGGTCGAGGAGGTGGCCGAGGCCATTCGGGCGGTCATCCAGGGCCAGAGCCTCATCTCGCCGTCCATGGCCTCCAAGCTCCTCAGCGAGTTCAACGCCCTGGCCCGCCGGGCCGAGGACCGCCAGCAACTCCCCGCCCCCGCCCTCACCAACCGTGAGATCGAGGTGCTCAAGCTGGTGGCCAAGGGCATGAGCAACCGGGAGATCGCCGAGGAGCTCTACATCTCGGAGAACACGGTGAAGAACCACGTGCGCAACATCCTGGAGAAGCTCCACCTCCACAATCGGATGGAGGCGGTCATTTACGCCGTCAAGGAGCGCCTGCTCGACATCCGCGAGGCGTAGCGGCCGGTCGCGTACCACCCGACGTCATCCGGCTCGCGCGCCCGTAGGATGGGACAGCTATGAGTGTCTTCAGCAAGATCCTACGCGCCGGCGAGGGCAAGAAGGTCCGCGCCCTGCAGGCCATCGCCCCGGAGATCAACGCCTGGGAGCCCGAGCTCCAGGCGTTGTCCGACGCCGAACTGGCCCACAAGACGGTCGAGTTCCGCGAGCGCCTGGCTCGCGCCGCCGACGAGGGCATCCCGATCGACGACGCCATGAACGACATGCTGGTGGAGTCCTTCGCCGTCGTGCGCGAAGGAGCATCCCGGGTGATCGGGCAGCGCCACTACGACGTGCAGCTGATGGGCGGGGCGGCCCTGCACTTCGGGTGGATCGCCGAGATGAAGACGGGAGAGGGCAAGACCCTCACCTCGACGCTGGCGCTCTACCTGAACGGGCTCACCGGGCGGGGCTGCCACCTGGTCACCGTGAACGACTACCTGGCCAGCTACCACGCCGAGCT
>JBKJNA010000195.1:0-18232 GCA_046596195.1 Acidimicrobiales bacterium
CGTGCTGGGCGAGGCGCCGGACTACCACTGCATCCCGGTGGGCAACGCCGGCAACATCACCGCTTACTGGAAGGGCTACCTGGAGTACAAGGCGGCCGGCCTGTCATCGAAGCTGCCCGCCATGATGGGCTTCCAGGCGGCCGGTGCGGCGCCGATCGTCGACGGCCATCCCATCGACCATCCCGAGACGGTGGCATCTGCCATCCGCATCGGTAAGCCTGCGTCGTGGTACGGCGCCACGTCCGCCGCCGCGGAGTCTGGCGGCACCATCGCCGCCGTCACCGACGAGGAGATCCTCGAGGCTTACCGGTTTCTCGCCGCCCAGGAGTCCGTCTTTTGCGAGCCGGCGTCGGCGGCGTCGGTTGCAGGCCTCATCAAGACCGGCGTCCCGGCCGGCTCAACGGTGGTGTGCGTGCTCACCGGCCACGGCTTGAAGGATCCTGACATCGCCATCGGCCAGATCGCCGTCCCCACCCCCGTCGACGCCGATGGCGCAGCCATCCGGCGCGAGCTCGGCCTCTAGAGCGCCGGCGAGAGGTGCAACCGATTCATCCCGTGGGAGCGTTCGGTTTCCGAACGCTGGTGCCGGATGAACGCGCCGACAGGTCGTTCGCTTGTGAACCGTGATCCTGCTCCGACGATCGGCGGTGCGGAAGTGACCGACGGCGCCGCCATCGAGGTGCGGGATCTCGCCAAGCGGTACGAGGCGGCTGGCGTCGAGGCGCTGCGGGGCGTCAGCTTCGAGGTGGGGCGGGGCGAGATCTTCGGCTTCCTGGGCCGCAACGGCGCCGGGAAGTCCACCACGGTGCGCATCCTCACCACCCTGCTGCGACCGAGCAGCGGGTCGGCCCATGTGCTCGGCATGGATGTCACGGCGGAGCCGGCGAAGGTCCGCCAGGTCCTCGGCGTCGCCCTCCAGGACGCCGCCCTCGACGAGCTGATGACCGGTCGGGAGCACCTGGTGCTCGCCTCCCGGCTGTCCGGCGCAAGTGCGAGAGCGGCGGGCGGGAAGGCCGCCGACCTGCTCGAGGTGTTCGGCCTCACCGGCGCCGGCGACCGCATCGCGGCCCGCTACTCCGGCGGCATGCGGCGCCGGCTCGACGTGGCCATGGCGCTCGTGCGCGACCCTCAGATCCTCTTCCTCGACGAGCCCACCACCGGTCTCGACCCGCAGAGCCGCCGGGCCCTGTGGGAGCTCATTCGCCGCCAGCAGGAGCAGGGCACCACCGTGTTCCTCACCACCCAGTACCTGGCCGAGGCAGACGAGCTGGCCGAGCGGGTGGCCATCGTGCACGCCGGCACGGTCGCCGCCATGGGAACACCCACGGCGCTGAAGGAGCGCCACGGCGCCACTTCCGTGCGCCTGCGGGTGGCAGGCGTCGACGCCGTCGACCGGGTGAAGGGGGCCACCGGGGTCGACCCGGTGACCATCGCGGGCGACGGGCGGCTCGTGCTGAACGTGACCGGCGGCGACGCCGCAGTGCCGGCGCTGCTGGGCCGGTTGGCCACCCTCGGCCCGGCCATCGAGCGAATCGAGGTGCGGTCGGCCACGCTGGAGGATGTCTTCGTTGCCCTGACCGGCAGCGAGATCGAAGCAGGCTCCGGCTCGGCCGACAACACGTCGCTCACCGGCGTCCGCCGGGGCATCGGCGTGCCGTCGGGGTCGAACCGGTGAACGGCCCGGGAGGACGGTCCAGAGAGAACTCACCGGTGCGACATCTTGAAGGGATGGCGCGGCGGTGACCGGCCCGGGAGGACGGTCCAGAGTGACGGGGTCGAGCCGGTGACGGGGTCCTTCGCCCAGGTTCGGCTGCTGCTGGCCCGCAACCTGCGGGAGGGCCTGCGCAACCCGGTGCTGGCCTACGCCCTGCCCGTCGTGATCCCGCTCACGATGATGGTGCTGGTGGCCAAGACGCTGTCGGTCGTCACCCGGCTGCCCGGCTTCCCCACCACCAATTACGCCGAGTGGATGACGCCGGCCATCATCATGCTCACCGCCATGACGGGCGTCGGCTACGCCGCAACCAGCCTGGTGATCGACATCCAGTCGGGTTTCCTCGACCGCCTCCGGCTGCTCAACGCCAAGCCGTCGTCGCTGCTCCTGAGCCGCCTGCTGTTTGACGTCGTGCGCGTGCTCCCGGCCGGCGCAACGCTGCTGGTGGTCGGCGTCCTGCTCGGCACCCACGTGAACGAAGGGGTGGTCGGCATCGTCGGGCTGTTCGCACTGCTGATCCTGTGGGCGGCGGCGTACGGGGGCCTGTACTTCGTGGTGGCGCTCACCACCCGCAACGCCCAGGCCCCCCTCGCACTGGCGCCGCTGTTCCTCCCGTTGCAGTTCCTGTCGACGCAGTTCGTGCCCAGGTCGCTCCTGCCGAACTGGGTGCAGACGGCGTCGGTGTGGAACCCGTTCACCTACATGGTCGACGCCGCCCGTTCGCTCGTCACCGGCCCCCTCGAGCTCGAGCCGCTGGCCAAGGCGGTCGCCGTCGGGGTCGGCCTCCTGGTGGTGACGCAGCTCGCGGCCCGGCGGTCGTTCGCCAGCGCCGTCGACGCCGTCTGACCCTCGCAACCCCGAAGCAGCGGCGGACAGTTAGCTTGCCCTCGTTCCCTCCTCCGACTCCTTCACCGACAGCGCACCGACGCGCATCCTCGTCCTTATCGACGGCGAGCACTACCCGACGGTGGTGGTCGACGCGATCCGCCGGCTTCCGGACCGGTTCGGGGGTGCGATTGTCGTGGGTGCGGCGCTGCTCGGCGGCACCGAGAAGGTCGGCCCCGCAGGATCCGACTACGGCGTCCCCGTCGTCACCGGGGATACGCCGGACGCCGCCCTGCGGGCCGGCCTGGCCGAGCACCGCCCGGACCTCGTGTTCGACCTGTCGGACGAGCCGGTGCTCGACGCCCGCACGCGGCTCCGGCTGGTGGCCCGGGCCCTTGCCGCCGGCGCCTCCTACGCAGGCGCCGACTTCCGGTTCGACGCCCCGCCCCGCCCCCACCTCGCCACCAAGCCCTCTGTGGCGGTGATCGGCACCGGCAAGCGGACGGGCAAGACGGCGGTGAGTGCCCACCTGGCCCGGGTCCTAAAGGAACGGGGCACGCCGCCGGTGGTGGTCGCCATGGGGCGCGGTGGCCCGGCCGAGCCCGAGCTGGTCGACCCGGCCATGTTCGACCTCAGCCCGGCCGGTCTCGTGGCCCTCGCCGACTCCGGGCGCCATGCCGCCAGCGACCACCTCGAGGACGCGGTGATGTCGGGCGTGGCCACCGTCGGCACGCGCCGCTGCGGTGGAGGCATGGCCGGCGCGCCGGCCGATGCCAATCTGGCCGCCGGCGTCGCGCTGGCGAACGGGCGTCCCGAGTCGATGCTCATCCTGGAGGGCAGCGGCCAGTGCATCCCCCCGGTGCACGCCGACGCCACTGTCCTGGTGGTGCCGTTCACGGCCGACCCGGAGCTGGTCACCGGCCACCTCGGCGCCTACCGCGTGTTGCTCGCCGACCTGATCGTGGTTACCATTGGCGCTACATCGCTTGCGGCCTCGGGTCTCCGTGCCTCGTTCGAGGGCGACGTCGGGAGACTGGTGCAAGGGGTGTCGGCCGCTCCCCGGATCGTCCGTGTGATCCTCCGGCCAACCCCTCTTGCTCCGATCTCCGGGCGCCGGGTCTTCTACGCCACCACCGCACCACCTGCCGCCAGAGCCCACCTGGCGGCGCATCTTGAACACGAGCACGGGGCACGGGTCGTCGGCTCATCCCACAATCTGGCCAACCGCCCCCTGCTGGAGGCGGACCTGGCAGGGGCGGGAGACGCCGAGGTACTCGTCGTCGAGTTGAAGGCGGCGGCAATCGACGTGGCTGCAAAGCTCGCCCTCCAGAGAGGGATGGACGTGGTTTTCTGTGACAACCGAGTGGAGACGATCAGCGGCGACGGCTCCTTCGACGAGTTGGCAGCCGAGGTCGCCGACCTGGCGGACCGCCGCTTCGCCTCCTGATCCCCGCTCCCTCCCCGAACCGCGAGCCTGACATCGACACTTCTCCCGGATCCCTTCCGCCGGTACCCACCACCGGCCCACGCCGCGTCCACGTCGGCGGCCAGGAGTACGGCCTGCCCTACTCCAAGGGCCTCATGGCGTCGCGCGTCATGGCGACGGGGCTGGCCCCGGCCCGGGCGTTCCATGTGGCCGAGGTCGTCGAGGACCGCCTTCGCCACCTGGGTGACGCCGACATCTCGCCGCAGGACCTCACCGAACTCGTGGTCGAGGTGCTGGAGCGCGAGGTGGGCGAGCGCTATGCCCTGTCGTTCACCAAGTGGCAGCTGCTGGCCAAGCTCGACCGGCCCCTGGTCGTGCTGCTCGGCGGCGCCACGGGTGTGGGCAAGTCCACCATCGCCACCATGTTGGCCAACCGTCTCGGCATCACCCGGGTGATTCCCACCGACGCCATCCGGGAGGTGATGCGGTCGATGTTCAGCAAGGAGATCATGCCAACGATCCACACGTCCTCCTTCGATGCCGCACGCCTGTTGCGCCACCCCCTGCCCCGCAGCGCCGACCCGGTCCTCATCGGCTTCGGCGAGCAGGCGTCCGCCGTGGCCGTCGGGGTCGAGGCGCTCATCTCCCGGGCGGCCGACGAGGGCACCGACCTGATCCTGGAGGGTGCCCACCTGGTGCCGGGCTTCATCGACCGCACCCAGTTCACCGGCCGGGCCGTCGTCGTATCGCTCGTCGTCACCGTGGATGACGAGGACCTGCACCGCAGCCACTTCCTGATCCGGGCCCACGAGGTGCGCAACCGCCCGTCCGAGCGATACCTCGACTACTTCGACAACATCCGCAAGCAGCAGAAGTACATCAAGTCGCTGGCCCTCGAGCACGAGGTCCCGATCGTCCCGTCCAACAACCTCGATGCCACCCTCACCCGGGTGATCGACCTGGTGTTCAACCAGGCCATCGAGTCCGTCCCCCAAGACGCCGCGCCAGACACGGTTGCGAGCAAGCAAGGAGCACGATGACCGGAGAGCAGCAGCTGGAGCGCTCGGTCCTGGAAGGCAAGGAGCGAGAAGAGCTCCACGCCATCGCCACCGCACTCGGCCTGAAGCCCTCGGCCCGAGCGGCCAAAGCCACGTTGGTGGGCAACATCCTGCGGGCGACCGGTGTCGAGGAGGGCGCCGCCGCGCCACAGGCCCGAGCACGTTCCAGGGCAGCCGCCCCGAACGGCTCGTCCGAAGCGGGCGGGCGGGAGGCGGTCGAAGCTGCGACCGCCGTCGGCGCCCAGGTCGCCGACCGTCCGGCGGGAGGCGCAGCGGCTCATGCCGATGCCGGGCCGGCCGATGCGCCCGCCCCGACCGTCGGCGCCGACCGCGACGACGCCGACGCCGACGGCCCCGACCGCGACGACGCCGACGACGAGGCCCCCCCGGCCGCCCAGCGGGGCAACGGCGACGGTAGCCATCAGCCCCGTGACGTCCACCCTCGTGAGCAGCAGCAGCAGGGCTCGAGCCGCGACCAGGGCCAGTGGCGCGACAACAACCAGCCCCGCGACCGGGGCAACGGCCAGGGCCAGTACCAGCCCGGCCAGGGCGGCCCCACAGGGCAGGGCAACCAGGGCGGTCCCGGCGGTCCGCCACGCCAGCAGGGGCCGGGCCAGCAGGACCAGCAGAACAACCTCGACCCGGCCAACCGGCGCAGCCGCCGGCGGCGGGGGCGTGACCGCTCCGACAAGCCGGGCGAGCGCGAGCTGCCTGGGCCGGCGCCCGTCCAGGATCAGCAGTTCTCGGGCGAGCCGGTGCCGGTGGCCGGCCTCCTCGACCTGAACGACCAGGGTTACGGCTTCCTGCGCACCAGCGGCTACCTCGCCGGCCCACGCGACGTCTACGTGTCGATCAGCCAGGTCCGCCGCTTCGCCCTGCGCAAGGGTGACCACGTGGAGGGGGGCAGCCGTCCCGCCGGCAGTAGCGAGAAGTACCCGGCCCTCGTGCGCATCGACACGGTGAGCGGCCTCACGCCCGACGAGGCCCGCCAGCGTCCCCGGTTCGAGGACCTCACCCCGCTGTTCCCGGACGAGAAGCTGCGCCTCGAGGTCCCGGGCGACCAGTCCAACATGGTGTCGCGCATCGTCGACCTCATCTCGCCCATCGGCAAGGGCCAGCGCGGCCTCATCGTGTCGCCCCCGAAGGCGGGCAAGACCACGATCCTCAAGCAGATCGCCCACTCCATCGAGGCCAACAACCCCGACGTGCACCTCATGGTGCTGCTGGTGGACGAGCGCCCCGAGGAGGTCACCGACATGCGCCGCTCGGTGAAGGGCGAGGTGGTGGCGTCCACGTTCGACCGCCCGTCCGACGAGCACACCGCAGTCGCGGAGCTGGCCATCGACCGGGCCAAGCGTCTGGTGGAGATGGGCAAGGACGTGGTGATCGTCCTCGACGGCATCACCCGTCTGGCTCGCGCGTACAACCTGGCTGCGCCCGCGTCGGGCCGCATCCTCTCCGGCGGCGTGGACGCCAACGCCCTGTACCCGCCCAAGAAGTTCTTCGGTGCGGCCCGCAACATCGAGGAGGGCGGCTCCCTCACCATCTTGGCCACCGCTCTGGTGGAGACCGGGTCCCGTATGGACGAGGTGATCTTCGAGGAGTTCAAGGGCACCGGCAACATGGAACTGCGCCTCGACCGCCGCCTCGCGGAGCGCCGGATCTACCCGGCCATCGACGTGAACGGCTCGTCCACCCGCCACGAAGAGCTGCTGTTCGAGCGGGTGCAACTCCAGCAGGTGTGGAAGCTGCGGCGGGTGTTGCAGGCGCTCGGGACCGAGGGAAGCCATGCGGCCGGCCTGGAGTTGTTGATGGAGAAGATCAAGACCACCACGAGCAACGACGAGTTCCTGGCCGAGATCGCCAAGGGGCCGACCGTCCCGGTGTAGTCGCTCCGACCGCTACCATCCATCGCCGCACCGATCCACGAGAAGAGGCACCGTGAAGGCCGACATCCATCCCACGTACATCGAGACGTCGGTGAAGTGCTCCTGCGGGAACACCTTCACCACCCGCTCCACCAAGGCCGACCTGCGCAGCGAGCTGTGCAACGAGTGCCACCCCTTCTACACGGGCAAGCAGAAGCTGGTGGACACCGGTGGACGGGTCGAGCGCTTCGAGCGCCGGTACGGCCGCCGCGCGGCCAAGAAGTAGCTGCCCCCGCTGGACTCCGCCCAGCGCCAGTCGGTCCTGCAGGCCAAGCTGCGGGTGTTGGTGTCCGGCCGGTGGCCGGGCGTCGACCCCGAGCTCGGTCCCTTCCCGGGTGGCGCCGTCGCGCGTCGTGACGGCGCCGGCTGGGTGCTCGCGCAGGACCGTCCCGCCCGCGCCCTCGGGGGGGCGCTGGCCTGGGGGCGCCGGGCCGGTGTCGTCGAGTTGCACGTGCTGGCCGAGGAGGGCACGGGCGGGTTGGCCCGCCGGGCCTCGTTGTTCGCGGTGCCGCCGCGCGTGTGGCAGGTCGACGGACGGACAATCGAGGCGGCGGAGCCCGACCCTCCGCAGATGGAGCCGTCGGTGCCGCCAGACCTCCTCCCCTTCCAGCAGCTGATCCTCGACGCCGGCGCGGACGTCGTGGTGGAGCGGGGCGTCCTGCGGGCCGAGGTGCTGGGGCTGGAGGTGGCCCGGGTCGTCACGGACGGGGACGGCACGCGCCTCGAGGTCGGCGTCGGCGCCTTCGACCGCGAGGCGCACCGGATGGTGCACGGCGACGTCCCGACGGCCGCTGCGCTGGCCGCCGCCGTCACCGCCGTGCGCGACGTCCGGCGCCCCGATGTCCCGACCCACCAGGTCAACCAGCTGGCCGGAGAGCGCTGGATGCGGGCCATCCTCGTCCGCCGCCCCGAGGTGGTGGGAGCCGCCTCGCTCATTCCTGCGCCCTCGCCCGTCGAGCGAACGGACCTCCGCCAGCTGGCGCCGGCGCCTGCCACCGGCGTCGACATCGAGGGCCGGCCCCTCGTGGTGGTGTGCTCCACCGGCGTCGACGTCGACCTCGTCCCGGCCGCCGCCGACGCCCGCCTCACCGACGACCGGGGCGCCCGCCTCGTGCTCGTGGTGCCCGAGGTCGACGACCACCCCCTCACCCGGTCCCTCGCTGCCGCACTGCAGGAGCCGGCCGAGGTCATCGCCCTCCCAGGCGACTGGCGCTCGTTGTAGGAGAGTCGTTCCGGGAGACCGCCGGTACCCTGCCTACGTGCTCGAACGACTGGCGGGGCTGGAGGACGAGTACGCCAAGGCGGCCGAGCGCATGAACGACCCGGCCGTACTGACCGACCAGCACGCCCTGCGGGACACCGGGCGCCGCCTGAAGGAGCTCGAGCCGGTCGTCAACGCCTACCGGCGCTACCGGGAGACCACCGAGAACCTTGACGCCGGCCGGGAGATGCTGGCCGACGCCACCGGCGAGGACCGGGCCCTGCTCGAGGCCGAGGTTGCCCAGCTGGAAGCCACCATCGTCGCCCTCGACTCCGAGCTCAAGGTCCTGCTCCTGCCCCGTGACCCCAATGACGACAAGAACGTCATCGTCGAGATCCGCGGTGCCGAGGGGGGCGAAGAGGCCAACCTGTGGGCCAAGGACCTGTTCGACATGTACATGCGCAACGCCGACCGGATGGGATGGAAGCACGAGATCCTGGGCGCCGACCCGTCGGACAAGGGCGGGTTCAACGAGGTCAGTGTCCTGCTCAAGGGCGAGGCCGTCTGGACCCGCATGAAGCACGAGGGCGGCCCCCACCGGGTGCAGCGGGTGCCTGCCACCGAGTCGCAGGGTCGCATCCACACCTCGTCGGCCACCGTCACCGTGCTGCCCGAGGCGGAGGAGGTCGACGTCGACATCGACCCCAACGACCTCAAGATCGACGTCTACCGGTCCACCGGCCCGGGAGGCCAGTCGGTGAACACCACCGACTCGGCCGTACGCATCACCCACCTGCCGACCGGCCTCGTCGTCGCCATGCAGGACGAGAAGAGCCAGATCCAGAACCGGGCCAAGGCCATGCTGGTGCTGCGGGCGCGCATGCTCAAGGCCGAGCAGGACCGCCAGCAGGCCGAGCAGTCCGAGCAGCGCCGCAGCCAGGTGGGCGGCGGCGGTCGCTCCGAGAAGATACGCACGTACAACTACAAGGAGAACCGGGTCACCGACCACCGCATCGGCCTCACCCTCTACAAGCTCGACAAGGTGCTCATGGGGGAGCTCGACGACCTCACCGAGGCGCTCCTCGGCGACGAGCGGGCCCGCCAGCTCAGCGGGGAATGACCGGGCCGGCGGCGGTCGGCCGGTGAGCATTGAGGAGGGCGCCGGGACGGACGGGGAGCCCGTCATCACCGTCTCGTGGCGCGAGTTGCTGGACGAGGCGCGGGCACGACTCGGCTCCGCCAATGATGCCCGCCGGATCGTGGAGCGGGCGTCCGGCTACGACGGGGCCGAGTACCACCTGCGCCTCGACGACCCGACCACGGTCCGGGCGGCCGCCCACTTCGAGCAGATGGTGGAGCGCCGGGCCGTCGGCGAGCCGCTGCAGTATGTGCTGGGTGCCTGGGGGTTCCGCGCCCTCGACCTCTATGTGGACAACCGGGTGCTGATCCCCCGCCCCGAGACCGAGACGGTGGTGGAGATGGCCATCGCCGAACTGCAGCACCTGGCCCGGTCCGCCCCTGTGGCGGTCGACCTGGGCACCGGCTCCGGCGCCATCGCCCTTTCGCTGGCGCGGGAGGTGCCGGGGATCGAGGTCTGGGCCGTCGACCGGTCGCCCGACGCCCTGGCGGTGGCGCGGGCGAACCTGGCCGGTCTGGGCCGGGCCGGCGCACGGGTCCGCCTGGCCGAGGGGTCGTGGTTCGAGCCGCTGCCGCTCATCCTGCGGGGCCGCGTCGACCTGGTGGTGGCCAACCCGCCGTACGTGGCCGAGGCGGAGGTGGACGACCTTCCGCCCGAGGTCGCCCACTGGGAGCCAAGGGGCGCCCTGGTGTCGGGCCCGACGGGCCTCGAGGACATCGCAGCCATCGTCGAGGGCGCCCCCCGGTGGCTGAACCGGCCCGGCGCACTTGTGGTGGAGATAGCGCCCCACCAGCGCGTGGCCGCCATATCCCTGGCCCAAGACGCCGGCTTCGACCCCGTCGACGTGCGGCCCGATCTGGCCGGGAGGGCGCGGGTCCTGGTGGGTAGGGTTTGAAGGGTGCCGATCGTGTCCGCCCTCGGCGATCCGCCGCCTTCGGCGGCCATCGACCAGGCCGTGCGGGCGCTGGCGTCGGCCGGGGTCATCGGCCTGCCCACCGACACCGTGTACGGGCTCGCCGTCGATCCGTTCTCGATCGGCGCCGCCGACAGGCTGTTCCTCCTCAAGCGCCGGCCGCGCGAGGTCGATCTCCCGGTCCTCGTGGCCGACGAGGGTCAGGCTCTCGACCTGGCCACCGCAGTCCCCCGTTCGGCCCGGCGGCTGATGGCCACCTTCTGGCCCGGTGCCCTCACCCTGGTGCTGCCCCGCCGGTCCGACCTGCGGGCCGACCTCGGCACCGACGAGTCCAGCGTGGGTGTGCGCTGCCCGGCACACCCCGTCCCCCTTGCCCTGTGCCGGGCGCAGGGCCCCATCGCCACCACCAGCGCCAACCTGCACGGGGAGCCCGCCCTCACCACGGCGCCCGAGGTCGACACGGTGTTCGGCGCCGCCCTGGCCGTCGTCCTCGACGGCGGGCCCTGCGCCGGCGCCCCGTCCACCGTCGTGGACTGCACCGGCGAGGCGCCCAGGCTCCTCCGCGAGGGCCGCATCCCGTGGGCCGACGTCCTCACCGCCGCCGGCTGACCCGCCTCCCATTCCGCCGCGGAGCCGTTCTGGTGGACGAAACGGTGCGCGTCTCGCGACGTTCCGTCCACGAGAACCGGGGTCCGGCGGGCAGCCGGCGCAGGAACGGCGCCGGGCGGGGATGGGGACCCCGCTTCGGCGAGGAGGCTGGGGCTGGGGCCCCGGCCGGGCTAAAAACATAGACTCGCCGCCATTATCGATGTCCTCGTCCTCTGCACCGGCAACATCTGCCGCTCGCCCATGGCCGAGGCCTTCCTCCGCCGGCGGCTGGCCGATCTGGGAGTGGAGGCCCGGGTCCACTCGGCGGGCCGCCTTTTCGAGGACACGCCGGCCACCACTGACGGCATCGGCGCCATGCGGGCGCTGGGCCTGGACACCTCCGGCCACCGCAGCCGGCGCCTCACGCCGGACATGGCGCGCACGGCCGACCTCATCCTGGCCATGGGACGCGAGCACGTGCGCGACGTGGCCGTGTTGGGCCAGGACGTGTGGCCCAAGGCGTTCACGATGAAGGAGATCGTGCGCCGGGCCGCCTCGGTGGGGCCCCGTGCGCCCGGCCAACCGCTCAACGAGTGGCTGGCCACGCTGCACGCCGGCCGCCAGACCGCCGACATCCTGGGCGACTCGCCGGAGGACGACGTGGACGACCCGATCGGGCGAAGTCCCGCCTTCTACGGCCGCACCGCGGCAGAGATCGAAGCACTCACCGACGAGCTGGTGGAGCTGGCCTGGGGCCGCGCGTCCGCCGGAGGAGAACGCACATGAGAGTCGCAATCGGGGCCGATCACGCCGGTTTCCCGCTGAAGCAGCACCTGGTCGCCACCCTGGAGAAGCTCGGTCACACGGTCGACGACCATGGCACCGACAGTGACCAGCCCGTCGACTACCCCGGCATCTGCGCCGGCGTGGGCCAGGCGGTGGTGGACGGGAAGGCCGATCGGGGCATCGTGCTCGGCGGCAGCGGCCAGGGCGAGCAGATCGCCGCCAACAAGGTCCACGGCGTGCGGGCTGCACTCTGCAACGATCTGTACACGGCACGCCTCTCCCGTGAGCACAACGACGCCAACGTCCTGGCCATCGGCGCACGCATCGTCGCCACCGGGCTGGCCGACGAGATCCTGGCGATGTGGCTCGACACCCCGTTCCAGGGTGGCCGCCACCAGCCCCGCATCGACCAGATCGCGGCCATCGAGGCCAGCCAGTGACGGGTGGCCTCACCCGGGACGACGAGCTCTTTGCCATCCTGGACCGGGAGCTGGAGCGCCAGACGACCACCCTCCAGCTCATCGCGTCGGAGAACTTCACGTCGCCGGCGGTTCTCGAGGCCACCGGCTCGGTGCTCACCAACAAGTACGCCGAGGGCTACCCGGGCAAGCGGTACTACGGCGGCAACCAGGTCGTCGACGAAGCCGAGTTGCTGGCCATCACCCGCGCCAAGTCGCTGTTCGGGGCCGACCACGCCAACGTCCAGCCCCACTCGGGGGCCAACGCCAACATGGCTGCCTACCTGGCCCTGCTGGAGCCGGGCGACACCGTGCTCGGCATGCGCCTCGATCAGGGCGGCCACCTCACCCACGGCTCGCCGGTGAACTTCAGCGGCCGCATCTACAACTTCGTGTCCTACGGGGTCACCGAGAGCGACGAGCGCCTCGACCTCGACCAGCTCCGCGACCTCGCCGTCGAACACCGGCCCAAGATGCTGGTGGCGGGCGCCACCGCCTACCCCCGCATCATCGACCCGGCGCCGCTGCGGGCCATCGCCGACGAGGTCGGCGCCCTCTTCCTTTTCGACGCCGCCCACGTGGCCGGCCTCATCGCCGGCGGCGCCCACCCGAGCCCGGTGCCGGTGGCCGACATCGTTACCTTCACCACCCACAAGACCCTCCGCGGCCCCCGGGGCGGGTGCATCCTGGCCAAGGCCGAGCACGCCAAGGCCATCGACAAGGCCGTGTTCCCGGGCCTGCAGGGCGGGCCCCTCGAGCACGTCATCGCGGCCAAGGCGGTGGCCTTCCGGGAGGCGGCCCAGCCCGAGTTCAGGGAGTACGCCGCCCAGATCGTTCGCAACGCCCAGGCCCTGGCCAAGGCGCTGGCGGGGGAGGGCTTCCGCATCGTCTCCGGCGGCACCGACAACCACCTCATGCTGGTGGACCTGCGCACGTTCGACGCCGACCTCACCGGCAAGGAGGCCCAGGAGACGCTCGACCGGGCCGGGATCACGCTCAACAAGAACCAGATCCCGGGCGACCCCCGCTCACCGTTCGTTACGAGTGGCCTGCGCATCGGCACCGCCGCCGTCACCACCACCGGCATGGCCGAGCCGGAGATGGACGCCATCGCCGCCCTCATCGGCCGGGCCCTGCGCGACCGGGGCGACGGCGCCGCCCTGGCGTCGGTGCGCGACGAGGTCGGCGCCCTCTGCTCCAAATTCCCGCCCTACCCTGCGCCCTGACATGGCCGGCTACGGGGTTGTGCTGGCTGTCGCCGCCGTCACGACCTGGGTGCTCGGCTTCGCCGTGCGCCGCCTCGCCGTGCGCTTCGGCGCCGTCGTGCTCCCCGACGGTCGCCACGTCCATCAGCTGCCTACGCCGACGGCGGGTGGGGCGGCCATGTTCGGCGCCGTCCTGCTGGCCATGTTCGTGGCCTCCCAGATGGGCCAGTTCGGCGAGGTGTTCGCGTCGTCGGAGCCGCTCGGGGTGGTGGTCGCCGCCGCCGTGATCTTCGTGGTCGGGCTGGTGGACGACGTCCGGGAGGTGTCGGCGCCGGCCAAGCTGGCCGGGCAGGTGCTGGCCGGGTCGGTCCTGTCGTTCCTCGGCGTCACGATGTTCTACTTCCGGGTCCCGTTCCTCGACATCGTGTCGATCTCGCCCGACATGGCGCCGCTGCTCACCGTGCTGTGGCTGGCCGCCATCGCCAACGCCATCAACCTGATCGACGGGCTCGACGGGCTGGCGGCCGGCATCGTGGCCATCGCGGCGGCCGCCTTCTTCATCTACGGAGACCGCCTCACCACCGCCGGCCTGCTGCCCCCGGGCAACGTCGGCCCCCTCGTCGCCGTGGTGGCGTGCGGCATCTGCATCGGGTTCCTGCCTCACAACGTGCACCCGGCCCGGATGTTTATGGGCGACGCCGGCTCGATGCTGCTCGGCCTGCTGATGGCGTGCTCCACGATGGTGGTGGGGGGCCGTACGGCCGACCAGTTCAGCGGCCAGACCTACTTCTTCTTCGCCCCCATCTTCATCCCCCTGTTCGTGCTCGGGGTGCCGATCCTCGACACGGCGTTCGCCATCGTGCGCCGGTCGGTGCGCCGGTCGGGCATCTCGGCGCCCGACAAGGAGCACCTCCATCACCGCCTCATGCGCCTGGGCCACGGGCACCGTCGATCGGTGGTGATCCTGTGGGCGTGGACGGCGATCCTGTCCGGTCTCGTCCTGCTGCCGACGTTCACCAACGAGGGCCAGGCGGTGATCCCCTTCGCCGGTCTCGGGCTGTTGGTGGCGCTCTACACGCTCTTCCATCCCGGCGTGCGCCAGCGGGCCGAGGAAGAGGCCGAGGCCCGGGCCGAGGCGGACGGGCGCCTGGCCGCTGCGGCCGCTGCGCCCAAGTTGGCCGACGTGGTCGAGCTGGCCGACCGCCGCCGCGAGGCCGACGGTTCCTGACTGCACACGATGACAGACCCGTTCTCCGAACTTGCGGCTCGCGGCGGCCGGACCATAGATTGCGAACCGCTTCACAAGGCCGTTCCACCGGGCCGGAGCGGGACAAGAGGGGCTGAGAGGTTGGATCTTCGCGAGAAGCGAGCGCTGTACAACGGGTTCGGTGACACGCTCACGCGTGCCGTCGAGTTCGTCGCCGCGCCCGCGATCTTCGCCTTCCTCGGCCATCTCGTCGACAGCCTCCTGTCCACCGAGCCGCTGTTCATGGTGGCCCTGGCTGCGTTCGCCTTCATCGGCGTCGTGGTACGGGCCTACTTCGCCTATGAGGTCGCCATGCGCGAGCAGGAGGCAGACACCCCCTGGGGCCGTTCGGTCGCCACCGGCGCAGGTCGCCCGTGAGCACTCTCCGATGAGCACCGTGCCCGCAACCGAGACCACCGCTGCGCCCCAGGTGGAGTGGGACCTGGCCACCGACATGGTGCGCCGCGGCCTGCCCGTCGCACCTGTGGTGGTTCTGCTCGGCGCCCTCGGGTGGGGCGTCGACGGCGCCCTCTCCACCGCCTACGCCCTGGTGCTCGTCCTCGGCAACCTGCTCGCATCCGCCGCCCTCATGCGGTGGGCGGGGAAGAAGTCGCTCGGCGTCCTGGCCGGCGCGGCGGCGGGCGGTTACGCCGTGCGCATGGCTGTCGTCACCCTCGCAGTGTGGGCCGTGAAGGGCATGTCATGGGTCGAGCTGCTGCCCCTCGGCCTCACCATCGTCGTCACCCAACTGGGGCTCCTGTGGTGGGAGACCCGCCAGATCTCGCTTTCCCTCGCCTACCCCGGCCTCAAGCCACCTTCCGGACGGAGCTGAAATTGGCTTTGCTCGCCCTCGAATTCCCCCCGATCAGCCACTTGATCGAGTGGCCCACGATCTTCGGTGACGGCCTGTTCGCCGTGAACAAGGTGGTGCTGCTCGCCCTCATCTCGGCCGTGCTCGTCTTCACGATGTACTTCGTGGCGGGTCGCAAGGGCCAGCTCGTCCCCACGGGCGTGCAGAACTTCGCCGAGACGGTGGTGGAGTTCGTACAGGACGGGATCATCCTCCAGACCATGGGCCCCGAGGGCCTGTACTTCACCCCGTTCCTGCTCACGCTCTTCAGCTTCATCTTCGTCACCAACATCTGGGGGATCATCCCGGTGGCGCAGATGCCGGTGAACGCCCGCATGGCGATTCCCGCCTTCCTGGCCATTCTCGTCTGGGTCATCTTCAACTTTGTCGGCATCAAGAAGCAGGGCTTCTTCGGCTACTTCAAGTCGATGCTCTTCCCTCCTGGCGTCCCCAAGGCCCTGTACATCCTCGTCACGCCCATCGAGCTCGTGTCCACGCTCATCGTGCGGCCGTTGTCGCTGGCGGTCCGGCTCTTCGCCAACATGCTGGCCGGCCACCTCCTGCTCGTGAGCTTCGCTGTCATCGCCACCGCCCTGTTCAAGGCCACCTATGTCGGCGCCGTGCTGCCGGGTGGTCTCCTCATCGCCCTCACCGGCTTCGAGGTGCTGGTTGCAGTCCTGCAGGCGTTCATCTTCACCATCCTCGCCGCCGTGTACATCGGTGGCGCAATGCATCCCGAGCACTAGGCACTAGGAGGCCAGAAGTGGGTATGGCAATGATGTTGGCAGAGCAGGACCCGGGCGAGCTCGTCGCCGGCCTTACGGCCGTCGGTCGAGGCATCGTCTACGGCGGGGCGGCTATCGGCCCCGGCATCGGCATCGGCATTGTGGTGGGCAACGCCATCACGGCCATGGCCCGTCAGCCGGAGTCAGCAGGCATGGTGCGTACCACCATGTTCCTGGGCATCGCCTTCACCGAGGCGCTCGCCCTGTTCGGATTCGTCCTCGCGTTCATCATCTCGGGCTGATGGAGCGCACGGCCCCGCGTCGGGGCATCGCACGGGCGGCGGCCGCAGCCGCCCTCCTCGCCTGGCTCACGGTGGCCGGGTTCAGCTCCGTGGCGTCCGCCCAGGAGGAGCCCACCGCGGAGCACGCCGAGATCTCCCACGAATCCGAGGAGTGCATCGAGAAGCTGGAGGGCGGCGCCAAGCCGGCCGACTGCCACGAGGCGCCCAGCCCGATCCTCCCCGAGACGTCCGAGCTCGTCTGGGGCATCATCTCGTTCTCCGTCCTGGTCTTCGCCATGATGAAGTTCGCCTACCCGGCGCTCAAGAAGTCGATGGACGCCAGGGCTGACAAGATCCGGGAGAACCTCGACGAGGCCGACCGGGTGAAGACCGAGGCCCAGTCCGTCCTCAGCGACTACCAGCGCCAGCTGGCCGACGCCCGAAACGAGTCGAATCGCATCATCGAGGACGCCCGCCAGACGGCCGACCAGCTGCGGCGCGACCTCATGGAGCGGGCCGAGACCGAGGTCGCCGAGCTGCGCCAGCGGGCACGCGACGACATCGCCTCCGCCCAGGAGCGCGCCCTCGCCGATCTGCGCACCAACGTGGGCACCCTGGCCATCGAGCTGGCCGAGAAGGTCGTCGAGGCCAACCTCGACCGCGAGGCCAACATGCGCCTCATCGAGAGCTACATCAGCTCGGTCGGCAGCAGCGAGCCAGCCTCGTCATGAGCGACCGGGTCGACGCATACGCCGCCGCTCTCTTCGAGGTGGCCCGCGCCGAGGGCGCCCTCGAGACGGTGGAGGACGAGCTGTTCAAGGTGGCCCGCACGTTCGAGGCCAACGAGCCGCTGCGGTCGACCCTCACCGACGCGGTCGTCCCGGTGGAGCGGCGCATCGGCATCGTCGAGGACCTCCTCGGCGGTCGGGCGGCGCCCATCACCACCGCCCTGGTGTCGTTCGTCGTGGCCGCCGGCCGCAGCCGAGACCTGCCCGCCATCATCGACAAGCTGGTGGAGCGGGCCGCCGCCGAGCGCCAGCAGGAGGTGGCCGAGGTCCGGGCCACCATCCCACTCGACGCCGCCACCATCGAGCGCCTGGCCGCTGCGCTGTCGACCGCCACCGGCAAGTCCGTGACAGTGAAGGTCATCGTCGACCCCACCATCATGGGCGGCGTGATCGCCCGCATCGGCGACACGGTGCTCGACGGCTCCGTGCGCCACCGCCTCGACCAACTGAAGGAAGCGATCTAAGAAATGGCAGACGAGGGCAACGGCTTCAGCATCAACCCCGACGACATCACCGCCGCACTGCGAAAGCGCCTGGACGGCTTCACCCCGTCGATGGCGGCCGCCCAGGTCGGCCGCGTCGTGGAGGTCGGCGACGGTATCGCCCGCGTAGCCGGCCTGCCCGACGCGGCGGTGAACGAGCTGCTCGAGTTCGAGGGTGGCATCGTGGGCCTGGCGCTGAACCTCGACGAGGAGTCGATCGGCGCCGTGCTCCTGGGCGAGGTCACCCACATCCAGGAGGGCCAGGCCGTGCGGGCCACCGGCCGTATCCTGTCGGTGCCCGTGGGCGATGCCCTCATCGGCCGGGTGGTCGACGCGCTGGGCCAGCCCATCGACGGCAAGGGCGCCATCGGCTCGGAGATCACGCGCCGCCTCGAGGTCCAGGCCCCCGGCATCACCGGCCGCCAGCCCGTGCACGAGCCCCTGCAGACCGGCATCAAGGCCATCGACGCCATGGTGCCGATCGGGCGGGGCCAGCGCGAGCTCATCATCGGCGACCGCAAGACGGGCAAGACCACCGTCGCCATCGACACGATCCTGAACCAGCGCGGCCTCGGCGTGAAGTGCATCTACGTCGCCATCGGCCAGAAGGGCTCCACCGT
>JBKJNA010000027.1:0-107641 GCA_046596195.1 Acidimicrobiales bacterium
GTGCGGGTGATCGCCCTCACGCCGGACCGGCGCAAGGTGACCCTGTCGCCCCGGGACTTCCGCTCGCCGCCCCGTCCCCGGGCCAGGGTGACCCTTCCCGTGCCGTACGCCCCCGCCAACCGCACCTTCCAGCGCTCCGTCGCCCAGGCCCTCACCAAGGCCCGCCTGTCCGGCGGCGAGGAGCACGGCTCGCCCCGGGACAAGCCGGCCGGCCGGCGCCACCCGGTGGCCGCCTGCCCCGATGCCCGGGCCCACCTGCGGGCGGCGGAGAGGGCAGACCGGCTGGAGGCGGAATCGGCGTGGGTGGAGCGCCAGATCCGCGGCCGCACCGAGAGCCTGGCCCGCCAGTTCGACCGGGTGCTGCGGGTGCTGGAGACCTGGGGCTACGTGGAGGGCTGGGCCCTCACCGACGCCGGCGGCCGGCTGGCCCGGGTGTACCACGAGTGCGACCTGCTGATCGCCGAGGTCCTCGGGGCAGGGCTGTTCGACGGGCTGGACGCGCCGGGCGTGGCTGCGCTGGCATCCGCCTTCACCTACGAGCACCGCCGCCCCGGGCCCCCGCACGCCCCCCGCTTCCCGACGACCGACCTGCGCCGGCGCTGGCAGGCCGTCGAGGACCTGGCCAAGGAGCTCAACGGGGCCGAGAAGGAGGCGGGTCTGCCCCTCACCCGGGCTCCTGACCCCGGCTTCATGGTCCTGGCCTCCGCATGGGCCTCCGGGAAGGCGCTGGAGGACGTGATGGCGGGCGAGGACATGTCGGGCGGGGACTTCGTGCGCAACGTCAAGCAGCTCGTCGACCTGCTCCGCCAGGTGGGCGACGCCTCGCCGGTGGCGGCGACGTCAGCCGCAGCCCGCAGGGCGGCCGACCAGATCTTCCGGGGTGTGGTGGCCGCTTCGTCCGTGGTCGGCTCTGGCCCACTCCCGAGGAAATAGAGCGCCAGAATGGCGCTCTCTTTACTCGGGAACGAGGTGAGCGGTGACGATCGAGAAGGGCAAGGCGTGGGGTACGCCAGGGGCGCTGCCCGATGACGGCGTCGTCGTGCGCAGTGATTCCGAGGCGCGCGCCGCGCTGGAGGATGCCCGCCGGGAGGGCCGGCCGTTCCCCGCCCTCGGTCTGCTCGGTGGCGACCTATGGCACACCCTCGGTGGACTGAGCGACGAGGCCCGCTTGCGTTCGCCGGAGGCCGTCACCTTCCCGGTCGACCTGGGCGAGGCGCTGGTCGACGGGCGGCCGTACCTGTTCGTGGCCCACCTGGTGGCCCGGGACCGGTTCTGGCGCCACAGCTTCGTCGCCATGAACGCGCAGTGGCTGGGGGAGTGGAACCTGGGGCCCCGGGCCCACCCGGGCGACGCCAAGCTCGACACCTACCAGTCCGACCTCACGCTGTCGGACCTGCCCAAGGTGCGGGCCCGCCTCCACCACGGCACCCACCTGCCGCATCCCCGGATCACCGAGCGCCGGCGCCCGGCCGTGCAGGTCGAGCTGCCCCGGGCCCTCGAGGTGTGGGTCGACGGCGTCGCCGTGGGACGTGGCCGCACGCTGTCGGTGCGGGTCGAGGCGGACGCGCTCACAGTGGTGATCTAGCGCGCGGACGGCGGTCCGCGTCCGACGGGGAGGTGGGTCGTACGCTGGCGATCCCCATGGCCCTCCTCCCGCCGGAGACGTTCACCGAGGACGAGCAGGCCGTCCTGCGCCGCTACTTCACCAACCTCGACCGGCCGGTCTTCGCCCTGGTGAACCTCCCGGAGGTCGTCAAGGGCGCCCTGTTCGCCCGCTACTCCCGCTCGGCCAAGAGCCTTCGGCGGCTGTTCCTCGACGAGTTCGTGGTCGACCTCGACATGGCCGGCGACCTCACCGTCGATGCCACCATGGGCGTGGAGCGGGCCGAGAAGCTCTACGACAAGGTGTTCCTGGAGTACGGCGACGACTCGGTGGCCCAGCTGGGCGGGGTGCATCTGGCCTGCGAGCAGGCGTCGAACCTGCTGACCAAGGTCCTGGAGTGGGGCCGCCTCATGGCCTACCTGGAGCAGTCCACCCGCTATGTCGCCTACGACGTGCGCGACAACGGCCGGTACCGGTACGTCCGGGACCCGGAGGTGGTGGAGTCGCCCCTCGGCGCCCGCTACGTGGGCGCCATGGACCGCATGTTCGACACCTACGCCGAGCTCGTGCCCCAGATGCAGGAGTGGTTCGCAGGGCGCTACCCGAAGGAGGCGGGGGACTCCGACTTCGTCTACCGCCAGTCGATCCGGGCCAAGGCGTTCGACGCCTTGCGGGGCATCCTGCCCGCCGCTGCCCTTTCGAACGTGGGCATCTACGGCACCGGCCAGGCCTACGAGATGCTCCTCCTGCGCATGCGGGCGTCGGCCCTGCCCGAGGCCCGGGCCTACGCGGCGATGATGCTCGAAGAGCTTCGCAAGGTGATCCCGTCGTTCCTGAAGCGGGTCGACATGCCCTCCCGCGGCGGCGCCTGGTCGGCCTACCTGGAGACGAACAGCGGCGCCATGCACGCCGTCGCCGCCCGCCTGCTGGGCGACGAGAAGCCCGAGGAGCGGCCCGCCGTCACCCTGGTGGACTTCGACCCCGACGCGGAGGACAAGCTCGTCGCCGCCATGCTCTACCCGTACACAGACCTGCCCGACGACCAGATCCTCGCCAGGGTGCGCACATTGGGCGCCGACGAGAAGCTGACCGTGGCCCGGGCCTACGCGGGGGAGCGGTCCAACCGGCGCCAGCGCCCGGGGCGGGCGCTGGAGCGCATCGGCTACCGCTTCGACGTGGTGTCCGACTACGGGGCCTTCCGGGACCTCCAGCGCCACCGCATGCTCACCATCGAGTGGCAGGTCCTCACGCCGCACCACGGGTTCGTCCGGCCTGAGGCGGTCGACGAGGCGGGCCGGCAGGACGCGTTCGACGAGGCCATGGAGCGCTCGGCCCAGCTGCACGGCGACCTGGCCGGCCCCTTCCCGGCCCAGGCCGGCTACGCCGTGGCCCTCGCCTACAAGGTCCGCTACGCCATGCAGCTCAACGCCCGCTCGGCCATGCACATGCTCGAACTGCGCACCGGCCCCCAGGGCCACCCCGAGTACCGGCGGGTGTGCCAGGAGATGCACCGCCTCATCGCCGAGCAGGCCGGCCATCGGGTGGTGGCCGAGATGATGACCTTCGTCGACCACGGAACCTACGACCTCGAGCGCCTGGAATCGGAGCGCCGGGCCGAGGCTCGGCGCTCGTCCCGCTCCTAGCTGCATCCCACCGGACCTCTAGAAGTCGTCCCGTGCAATGGTAGAATGCTACCAATGCGAACTACCATCGACGGTGCCGGGCGAGTGGTGGTGCCCAAGTCGATACGCGACAGTCTCGGTCTCACGGCTGGTCAACCGCTGGAAATCGTCGAGCGCGATGGCCTGGCCGAGCTGCGCCCGGTCGGCCAGCGGGTCTGGATCGAGGAGCGCGACGGGGCGCTCGTCGCAGTCACGGAGGACCCGGTGCCGCTACTGACCACGGACGACGTACGGGACCTCGTCGAACGCTCCCGGAGGTGACGACGTCGATACCGTGGACACCAGCGTTGCTGTCCCGCTCTTGGCGTCCTGGCACGAGAGCCACGATCTCGTGCGCACGGCATTGCACGGGCGAGCCATGCAGATCGGTGCCCATGTGGCGATCGAGACTTTCTCGGTCCTCACCCGCCTGCCGGCGCAGAGGCGGATCTCCCCGCCCGACGCCTGGGCACTGCTGCGGGCGGGCTTCGACGGGAGCTGGCTCACTCTGCCGGCGAACGGCCACCGGCTCCTGGTGGAACGCCTGTCCGGGGCCGGGGTGGGAGGTGGAGCCGTCTATGACGGGCTGGTGGCGGCCACGGCTGCGCACCACCATGCCCGGTTGGTCAGCCTCGACCGGCGGGCCCAGCCGGTCTACGAGCTGATGGGCGTCGAGGTCGAACTGCTCCGGGAACCGGTGTGACTCGGTCAGCCGTCAGATTTGGCCGACCGGCTGAACCACGGCGGCCCTGGACGACACGGGCATCGGCCCGGGTTCAGGCCCCGACCGCGTGCGCGACCGCAGCGTCGGCCCGGGTTCAGGCCCTGTCCCGGACCACCCTGGGCACCCGCTTGGAGATGCCGCACAGGATCTCGTAGGCGATGGTGTCGAGGCGGCCGGCCCAGTCGTCGGCGGTGATCTCCTCGTCGCCCTGACGCCCGAGCAGCACCACCTCGTCGCCGGCCGCCACGACGTCGCCCGGACCGCAGTCCACCATGAGCTGGTCCATGGTGACGGTGCCGGCGATCGGCCTTCGCCGGCCGCCGACGAGCACCTCGCCGGCCACCGCCGACAGCCGCCGGGGCACGCCGTCGGCGTACCCGAGGGGCACGGTGGCCACCACCGAGTCAGCCGCCAGGGTGTAGCGCAGCCCGTAGGACACCCGCTCGCCGGCGGCCAGCGGCCGGGCCAGGCTCACCCTCGACCGGAGGGAGAGCGCCGGTCGCAGGGGCGGGCAGCCGTCCGGGAGGGGGACGGGGGAGTAGCCGTATACCGCGATGCCGCAACGGACCATGTCGTAGCGCGACGACGCCTCCGCGAGGGCGCCGGCCGAGTTGGCGGCGTGGAGCAGGCCGGGATCGATGCCGGCCGTCCGCAGCTCGGCCAGCACCGCGTCGAAACGGTGCAGCTGCGCCGTGGTGTACGACGCCTGGCCCGGCTCGTCGGCCACGGCCAGGTGCGTCCAGGTGCCGCCGAGGCGCAGACCCGGCGCATCGTCGATGGCCCGGGCGAGGGCGAGGGCATCCGCCGGGTCGGCGCCCACCCGGTGCATCCCGGTGTCCACCTTCAGGTGTGCGACCAAGGGCTCGCCACCCGCAGCGCCGGCGCTCGAGGCAGCGACCACACCGCCGGGCGTGTAGAGGGTGGGCGTCAGGCCCGCCGCCCGTACTGCGGCCATGGAGGCGGCGGGTGGCTCGGCCAGCAACAGGACCGGTGCATCGACGCCCCCGTCCCGCAACGCCTGGCCTTCCTCGACCAGCGCCACCGCCAGCCACGTGGCGCCACCGTCGAGGGCGGCCCGGGCGACGTCGACCGAGCCGTGGCCGTAGCCGTCCGCCTTCACCACCGCGCAGACGGCGGCGGGGGAGCACCGCTCGATCAGGACGCCGACGTTGTGGCGGACGGCGGCCAGGTCGATCTCCGCCCACGTGGCCCGCCATGCGCCGGCCACGTTCGTGTCCACCACGGTGGGGGCGACGTTAGCGGACGCCCGAACGTGCCCGGACTTCCGGTTCCGGAGCGATCTGTACCCGGGAACCGGTCACAGATCGCTTCGGATCGGCCGCCCGTGATCGGTGCACGCTTCGAGCCAGGCACCGGTCCTGGGAGGCACCCTGTAGTTGCTGTTGAGGATGGGGTTGCTGTTGACAATGGGGTAGGAGTAGCCTTCCCGGTTGACTGGGCGGAGGAGCTCGCGTGCGAGGAGTGCAGGTGATGGCGGGGCTGGTGCTGTTGGCCCTCGCCGGGTCGGCTGCCGCCGGGCCGGCGCCGTCGACCGGGACGTACAGGGTGAGCGAGGGCGAGACGCTCTCCCGCGTGGCCAAGAAGACGGGCGTGCCGATCGAGGCACTGGCCAAGGCCAACAACATCACCGACGTCAACTACGTACGGGCCGGCCGGGCGCTTACCATCCCAACGCAGGGGGAGCCGGCGCCCGCCGCCGCCATCGCCCCGCTGCCGCCGCTGGCGTCCCCGGTCGTGGTGGCGGGCGGCGGGCGCAGCCATCAGGTGACGTCGGGCGAGAACCTGGCCGCCATCGCCCGCCTGTACGACACCACCGTGGCCGATCTGGTGGCGGCCAACAATCTGAAGAACGCCAACCTCATCCGCATCGGCGCAGACCTGGTGGTGCCGGGGCCGCCGTGGTTGTGCCCGGTGCAGGGCGCCCGCCAGTTCTCCGACGGCTGGGGTCAACCCCGTGAGGGTGGGCGGCGCCACCTCGGCGTGGATATCTTCGCTGCCCGCGGCACACCGGTGGTGGCCAACGTGGGCGGTACCACCCGGCACAGCCTCGGCGCAGTGGCCGGCAACGGCTACTACCTCGACGGCGACGACGGCAACACATACTACGGCGCCCACCTCGACACCCTGGCGCCGGCGGGGCGGGTGGAGCGGGGCGCCGTCGTCGGCACCGTCGGCACCACCGGAAACGCCAGAGGCACCACGCCCCATCTGCACTTCGAGCTCAAGCCAGGAGGCGGATCTTCCGTGAACCCCTACCCGACGCTCCACCAGTGGTGTTGAACCGCCGCCTGCAGGGCGCGCTGGCCCTGGTCGGCGTCCTCGGTGTGACAGTCGGCGGCCAGGCTGCCGCCGCGCCCAAGGGTGCCGCCAGCGAGCCGGGCTCGCGCGTTGTCGTCACCGAAGGCGACACGCTGTCCGGTCTGGCCAGGTCGCTCGGGGTCAGCGTCGGCAGCCTGGCCCAGGTCAACGGTATCGACGATGTCCACAAGGTGCGGGCCGGGGCCCGGCTCGTCGTGCCGGGGGCTGCCGCCATCGCGCCACCGGCGGCCAAGTCCGCCGCCGCCAAGGTGCCGGTATCGCTTCCCGAGCGGCTGAAGGCCCAGCCCGACCGCCTCGCCATGCTCCCCACCTTCGACGCGGCGGCGGCCGAGTTCGGTGTGCCGGCCGATCTGTTCAAGGCCATGACGTGGCTGGAGTCGGGCTGGCAGAATGAAAAGGTGTCGTCCACCAAGGCGGTCGGCATCGGCCAGCTCATGCCTGACACCGTCGCCTTCGTGAACGGCATCCTCCTCAAGGCGAAGCTCGACCCGAAGAAGCCGGAGCACAACATCCGCATGTCAGCCCGGTTCCTCGCCTACCTGCTGCGCCAGAACAAAGGAGACGTGTCGCTGGCCCTGTCGTCGTACTACCAGGGGCTGGCCTCCGTGCGCCGCCAGGGGCCGTTGCCGGAGACGAAGCGCTACGTGGCGAACGTGTTGGCCCTCCGCGCAAAATTCTGAGCAGAAAGTCGCGGGCCGAGCAACCCCTCTGACCTGGGAGGACGCGCGAAGCCGCAGGTCACGGCGCCTTGAGGGGGCGTGGGCGGGCGTGCGAGACTGTCCGCCGTCCCAAGACGCCCCAGACGCCAAGGTCGTGGGCCTCTGGTTCCCCTCGGGGAAGCGGAGGGGGTAGTCGCCGGGCATGCCGGGGTTACCAGGAAGCCAAGTAGAGAACGTCCCGATAACTCATCGTCGCGGCTGCGAACGGTCGAGCCACCGGACGGCACCAACGGCTTCCTGGGACCTCCGGCACCTTCCCGGATAGGTTCCGCCCCGGGTGTATCGTTCCGCCCGCCCGAACCGCTCGCAGGGGACGACATGGCTGAAGACAACGTCGACGAGGAACTCATCGACGAAGACGTAGAAGGACCCGAGGATCTCGAGGACGCCGATCTCGAGGACATGCCCGACGACGATCTCCTCGACGACGGTCTCGACGTCGCCGTCGACGAGGTCGAGCTGCCCGACATCGACGACGTGGTCGTGCCGGTGGCGCCGGTGGTCACCCCGGCCGCGTCGGACGACGACGAGGAGGAGGAGGACGACGACGAGGCCGACGAGGACGACGTGGAGGCCAGCCTCGATGTGATCCTCAAGGAGAAACTGGTCGTCGCCGACGACGAGGACATCGAGGAGGCGGCCGACCAGGAGGATCGCGTCGAGACCACCACCAAGGTGCTGCCCAAGCAGCCCGACGAGTTCTCCTGCCAGTCGTGCTTCCTCGTGAAGCACCCGAGCCAGTTGGCGGACGCCGAGCGCCAGCTGTGCCGGGACTGCGTGTGACGGCCGAGCGGTCGCCGGTCGACCGGGCCGTGGACCTGCTGATCCACGCGCCCCTGGGCGTGCTGGTCACGGCGCGGGAGGAGTTGCCCCGCCTCATCGCCAAGGGCCGTCAGGAGGCCACGGGCGCCCGCTTCATCGGCAAGATGGCGGTCGACATGGGCCAGCGGGAAGCGGGCAAGCTGGTCCGCCAGGCCACCGAGCGTCTGGCCGGCCTGGGCCTGGTGCCCGACCCCCGACGCTCCACCGCCACCACCGAGGAGCCTGCCGCCGACCAGGGCGGCCAGGCACCCAGCGACCCGGGTCCGGCCTGCCCACCGGCGCCGCCCGCGCCGGTCGTCCGGGCATCCGACGACGCTCTCGCCATCCCCGGCTACGACTCGCTGTCGGCGCCGCAGGTGGTGCAGCGCCTCGACGGCCTGTCGGCGGACGAGCTCGATGCCGTGCGGGCCTACGAGGCGACCACCCGAGGCCGCAAGACGATCCTCAGCCGGATCGCCCAGATTCAGTCCGCAGCGTAGGACATGGAGGCCGCCCGGCCGGCTATCGAGGCCGACGTGCCCCGGCTGGCCGACCTTTGCCGGATGGCCCTCGCCGAGTTGGGGGCCCGGGAGCGGGGCGGGGCGGTGTTCGTGGCGCGCGAGGCGCGGGCCGAACCGGTCGATACCGGGTTGGCGGCCGCGGTGGCCGACCCCGACGTGGTCGTGATCGCCGGCATGCTCGACGACGTGGTGCTCGGCTATGCCACCGGCCGGGTGGAGGGCCTGCGGGACGGGACCTCGCTCGGCATCATCGACGAGTTGTTCGTCGAACCGGACGCCCGGGCCATCGGGGTGGGCGAGGCGATGATGAACCAACTGCTCGAGTGGTTCCGGCAGCGGACGTGCATCGGCGTCGACTCGACGGCCCTGCCCGGGGCGCGCGAGACCAAGAACTTCTTCGAAGAATCCGGCTTTACGGCCCGCCTGCTGGTGATGCACCACCGGATGAGCCCCCCGCCGTGACCGGCCCGGGAGGACGGTCCATCAACAGCTCGCTGGTGCAACGTCCCGAAGGGATGGCGCGCCAGTGACCCTGCCCGTGGAGCACATGCAGACCCTGCGGCCCGAGGTCTGCGTCGGGGCGGTGACCGTCGATGCGGAGCGCCTGCTCCTGGTCCGCCGCGGGCACGGCCCCGCGGCCGGCGAGTGGTCGGTACCGGGGGGTCGGGTGGAGTGGGGCGAGACGCTGGCCGAGGCGGTCCTGCGCGAGGTGGCGGAGGAGACAGGCCTCGAGGGCATGTGCGACGAGCTCATCGGATGGGTCGAGCGCATCGACGACGACCACCACTTCGTGATCCTGGACTTCCGGGTCAGCGTGCTCGACCCGGCCGACCCGGTGGCGGGATCGGATGCGGCCGAGGCGGCGTGGGTCCCCCTCATCGACGTGGCCGACCTCAACCTGGTGGACGGCCTGGCGGAGTTCCTCCACGAGCACGGGATCCTCGACGTCATCACCTGATCGAGATCCGACGTCGACTCGGTTCACTCCTCGGTCCAACGCCCAGCGGAGTCCGACCACCCTCACGAAGCGTCGGTGCTCGGCTCCAACGGGCGCTCGGACTCGCCGGCGGGCGCTGCGGGCGGAGGGGCCTCGTCGGTCGCCGGCACCTCGGGCACGGCCACCGCGGTGGCCGCTGTGTTCCCGGCGAATGCCGGCGCCGTTGCCGCGTCGGCGGCCACAGGCTCGGTGGCCGGAGTGTCGCCGGTGACCGCGGGCGCTATCCGTGCCTCGGCGGGCGGCACGTCTATCGGGGTCGGCTCGGCGGCGGCCGCGTGGTCTTCGCCGGCCGCAGGCCTGGACGGCGTCGTCGGTGCGACATCTGCCGCGGGTGCCTCGCCGGCAGTCGGTGCCGTGTCAGCGGCGGCAGGTGCGCCAGTGGCAGCAGCAGTGCCGGGGGGCGGCGGCGGCGGGCGGCGGCGGGCGGGGGGTTTGGTGTCGCGACCCGGCCGGCTGCCGGGGCGGGGGGGACGCGGCGGGCCGGGGGGTGGCGGCATGGTGATGCCGAGGAGGGCCGCCAGCGCCGGCACCCGTCCGGAGGCCTGACGGGCGGCCTGCAGCAGGGGCTCGCCCGGCTCGGCCGGCAGCGCCACCGGCTTCACCGTGCGCCGCACGGGGGAGTCGGCCACTGCCTCGAGCAGGGTGGCCCACCGGTCGGGTGTGGCCTCGGCCGTCATGGCCGCGCCGGCCGCCTCACCGAGGCGGACAGCCAACTCGGCCGGGAACCGCGTCGAGGGATCAGGCGGGTGGGCGGACAGGCGAAGCGCTCGCACCAGGCGGCCCTCGTCGAGCGAGCCCGACATGTCGGCGACCCACTTCTCCCGCTGCTCCTCCACCCGGCGCTCGAGGGCCTGACGAAGGGTGCCGGCGAGGATCCGGCCGTCGTCGTCGCGGGCGGCGTCGGCGCCGGACACGACAGAGCGGAGGTCGCGCAGGGACACCTCGTCGACGACCTTGGCCGCCGCTTCGGCCCGGTCGCGCCACTCGGCTGCCTTCAGCTGGGGGAGCAGTTGCTCCGCCATGGCCACGAGAGGGCCGGCCTGGACCTCGGGCTCGCCCTGCTCGCGTAGGCGGGCGTTCTGGGCGTCGACGGCCTGGCGCACGGCCGGGATGCCGCCCCGAAGGACCTGCTCGGCGATGGGGCGCTGCTCGGGAACGAGCGTCTCCACGACGGCGGAGCGGTGGGTGTTGGCAGGAGCGAGCCGCTTGGGCTTGGGTGCCGCCTCGGTCGGCGCCTCGCGGCGACGGTCCCGACCGGGGGTGCGGTGCCCACCCTCAGGACGCGGACCGCGTTCGGGTCGACCGCCTTCGGGGCGGGGAGCACCGGCACCCTGGGCGGCGTCGGTGCGGGGACGGGCTCCCTCGGGGCGCGGACGCCCTTCGGGCCGCGGCCGCCCGCCGGTGCCCGGGGGTCGACCACCGGTGCGCCCGGCGACGTCGTCGCGTGGGCGGGAGGCGCCGGCGCCCCGACCGCCGAAGTCCCGGCCGCCGGGGCCGCCGGGCCGGGGCCCGCGGTCACCACGGTCGCCTCGGTCACGGTCGCCACCGCGGGGCGAACGGGGCCGCTCGGACTTGGGCACCAGCGACGACGTCACCCCCTGGTGGTCACGCTGGGGGCCGATGATCTCGAGGCGTTCCGGCTCCGAGCGCTTCTTCTCGCGTGGCGGCAGCACGGCGGTGATGAGGATGCCCTCGATCTCGAAATCGGCGTCGGCGCGCACCACGTCGCCGACCTGTGCACCCTCGTAGAGCAACGCCGCATCGACCACGCCCTTGGGCTGCTTGGCCCCTGCGGCGCGCCACGTCCACGTGCCGTCACCCTTCGTACTCGTGAGCTCGACTTCGATGCGGCGACCCATGTCGTCTCAACCTACCAATGAGCGGCGGACGCGACCGATCCCTGTCGTGAAGACGACCGACGTCCGCAACCATCTCCCTACATAATCATGCTTTAGCAGGGAGATATCGCCTAGTCCCGGCCCAGTGCGGTTCGACTGCCAAATTGGGCCTTGTCGCTCACCGACTCGCATGCTTTAGTCCAAGGGGTGTACAAACCGCTCACCCGAGTCAGCAGACCCACGGGAGTGCTGCCAGCCTGCTCGTCAGCGAGGGGCCCGACGTTCGGTCCGTGACGCAACGGTTCTCGACAGCGCCAACGGCTCGCCTTGAGCTGGTGTTGACGTCGATCATCCTCTGCTACGTCGGCGGCGCGGTCATGTTCACCCTGCACTGCGTCCTTCGGGGCGAGCACGGGCCGGCGTTGAACGACTGGTACCACTGGCTTCTCGACTCGAGCGTGGGATTCCTGCTGTTGACCCCTGTACTGGGCGTACTCATCCCCCTCTCCCGGTGGATCGTCCGTCGCCACATCGCCACCAAGCCGCCGGGAGGCCTGGCCGACTGCGCCGTCCTCGCCGGGCTCTTCACCCTGGTGACTGTTCCCGGGCCGACGATCCACGGCTGGCTCCTCGGCGCCGACACGCCCATGGCCAGGATGGCGACGAGCACATTCGGCGAGGACCCGTCGGTCGCGGCGCGGATGCTGCACCGCACCCCACCATCGCTCCTCAGCGAGAGTCTGCTCCAGGTCCTGATCGGGGCCCCCGTCTACCTGGCCTGTACCTTGCTTGCGTTCAAATGCCTGGCGATTCGGGACCAGCGTGGGAACGCCTACGACAACACCCTCCTCCGCCGGTAGACGGCGACAAGGCGCCAAGAATCATCGGAGTCGGCAGTTTGTCGGGGCGGGGCCTTCAGCGGCGCCGACGTCAGCGCCGAAGCTTCCCGAGCCGGCCAACCTGGTGGCACTGAAGGGCGAGGTCCAGCGACGAGGGGATGGGCCCGGTCGCTACTTTGCCCCTGGTGACACGGACCCGAGTACTGGGCCGTCCCGCCAAGTGGGGCAAAAGCCACGCAGAGCCATCGTCGGCTGGTCGCCGCCCACGCCTTGTGAAGGAATTCAAGGAAACGGGACTTGTGCCGAAACCTCCACTATGCGCAACTTGTGGAAGCGACAAAACTTGACGAACCGGTCACGGCGGACCGCACGATTCGGAAGGCATCCCGTGTTCCCTTCGAGAACAATGCATCACGCTGCGTCCCGAGCCGTGCCCCATGCGCGGCGTGCCGTCGTGGTCGCGCTGGCGGTTGCTGCGTCGCTCCTCGCCCCACTGGCGCTCGCCGGCGCCTCGGGACCAGCCCAGAGGGCACAGGCGACAGCCGGCGGCGGCGACGTGCGTGTCATCGTGATGTCCCCCGCAGGCGGCGCCTCCGGTGCCGCCGCCGCCGTCGGCGACGTCGGCGGCGTGGTCACCAAGGCGCTCGACCTGGTGGACGGTGTCGCCGCCACCGTGCCCGCAGGAGGCGCCGCCCGCCTGGCTGGTACACCGGGCATCGCGGTCAGCCCCGACCTGGCGGTGCACGTCCAGGGCGAGGTTGGTGCTCCCGCCGGCCTGTCGGCCTTCCGCGACGTGGTCGGTGCCACCGAGCTCAACGCCCAGGGCAACCGGGGCGACGGCGTCACGGTGGCGGTCATCGACACGGGCATCGCCGCCGTGGGTGACCTGGCCGGGCGCATCGTGGCGGTGAAGGACGACGTGAAGAACGTCATCACCGCCTGCGTGAACCTCTCCGGCGAGGCCGACTGCGGCGACTCCTACGGGCACGGGACGTTCATGGCCGGCCTCATCGCCGGCAGCGGCGCCGCCTCCGGCGGTCGGTACGCCGGCGTGGCGCCGGGCGCCCGACTGGTGTCGATCAAGGTCGCCGGCCGTGACGGCTCGTCGGACGTGTCCACCATCCTGAGCGCCCTGCAATGGGTGGTGTCGTTCAAGGACCGCTACGGCATCCGCGTGCTGAACCTGTCGCTCGGCACCGACTCCACCCAGAGCTACCGCATCGACCCGCTGAACTACGCCGTGGAGCGGGCGTGGACCGCCGGCGTGGCCGTGATCGTGGCCGCGGCGAACCGTGGGCCCGCGCCGCGCACCATCTCCAAGCCCGGCGACGACCCCTGGGTCGTCACCGTCGGCGCCATCGACGACCGGGGCACGGTCGACCTGGCCGACGACCACCTTCCCGACTTCACGTCCCGGGGCCCCACCGCCGCCGACGGCCTGGCCAAGCCCGATGTAGTCGCCCCCGGGGCCCACATCGTCTCCCTGGCCGCGCCCGGCAGTGCCATCGCCACCAACTTCCCGAGCACGGTCGGCGGCGGCTACCAGGTCGGCAACGGCACGTCGATGGCCACCGCCGTCGTGTCGGGCGCTGCTGCCCTGCTCATCAGGGCCGACCCGACCATCACACCCGACCGCTTGAAGTTCGCCCTCATGTCCACCGCCCGACCGGGCGCCGTGCCCGAGGCGGCCGCCGTCGGAGCGGGCGTCATCAGTGCTCCGGCCGCCACCACCGCTGCGCCCGGCACGGCCAACAACGGGCTCCTCCTGTCGACGGGCCAGGGCTCGCTCGAAGCCAGCCGCGGCACCGCGCAGGTCCGCACCCAGGGCTTTTTCTCCGTCGTCGTAACCGCCTCGATCACTCCGCAACTGCTGCCGTGGGATGCCGTCCGGTTCCTCACCGGCTCGTGGGGCGCCGCCTCCTGGTACGCCTCGCCGGCCTACCTGGTGCCGTGGCAGACGCTCCGCTGGGAGGGACTCACATGGCAGGGCTCGAAGTGGCACGGGTCCAAGTGGCAAGGCGGGTACGACACCACCAGCGTGTACGGCCGGAAATGGCAGGGCTCCGACTGGTACGGGGCGTGGGACTAGGACCGACGCCGTCGGGCGACGACGACGACCTGGGGGGTTTCCCGGTCGCCATCCGGTGGCTCTCCCTGGCGCTCGTCGGCGCCGGGGGAGCCAGCGCGCTCGCCGCCGCCCACCTGAGGGACGCCACCGGCTCACTCCCCCCGCTGGCCGTCCTCGCCCTCATGGGCGCCCTGGTGGGCGCCGCCTGCCTCCAGTTGCGCTTCTCCTACCGGGACCAGTTCGAGGCGCTCGACCTCTTCGACGCCGTGCTGGCGCCGGCGGTGTTCTCGCTGTCAGGGCCGGTGGTGGTGGTGGTGGCGGCCGCGGCCATGGCGCTGTCGGAGGGCATCCTCCATACCCGCCCGGTCAAGGCGTTCTTCAACGTGGCCCAGTGGGCGGCGGCAGCCGGCGCCGGGAGCCTCTGCTACGCCGTGCTGTCCTCCGGCGGCGGCGCCACGGCCCGCAACCTCGGCGCCCTCTCCTTGTCGATGGTGGCGGTGTCGGTCGTGAACCACGGCGCCATGATGGCCGTGTTCTCCCTCATGCCGGCCGGGCAGCGGGGCCCCGCCGCCGAGGTCGTGCCCGGCCGGCGCTGGGCCCTCGGCGGCACCGTGAACCTCGCATTGGGTCTCCTGCTGGTGGCGGCCATCGACACCAGCGCGCTGGCCATGGCCCTGTTCGCCGTGCCCCTCAGCATGCTGCACTGGGCCAACCGGGGCTATGCCGAGGGTCGGGCCGACAGGGCCCGCCTGGCCGGCCTCCAGCGGGCGACCCACGTGCTGGTCGGCCCGCTCGATCCACGCGACGCCATCGCCGCATTCCTGGCCGAGGTGCGCGGGTGCTTCGGCGGCGAGGTGGCCGAGCTCACCCTGGTCGACCCCGACGACGACGGGTACCGGGCGCAGCGTCTCGCCAGCGCCGACCCGGCGTCGGTGCGCAGTTCCCGCCTGCCGCCCGGCGCCGGGACGCTCGCCGTCACGCTGCTGCGGGCGGGTCGGCCCGCGAGCGTTGCCGGCGCCAGCACCGGGCCGGCCGGGGCGCTGCTGCGAGAGGAGCGGTGGCGGAACTGCCTGGCCGCGCCGCTGATAGCCGACGGAGAAGTGCGGGGTATCCTGTGCGTCTACAACCGGGGCGGGTTGGAGAGCTTCCAGGCCGGCGAACTCCCGGTGTTGGCCGCGCTGGCGGCCGAGCTGATGGGCGCCCTGGAGAAGGCCACACTGGTCGAGAAGGTGCTCCATCAGGCGCTGCACGACGCTCTTACCGGGCTCCCCAACCGCACGCTGTTCCACGAGCGGGTCGACCGGGCCATCGCCGCCGGGACGGGGGGCGGGTCGGTCGCCGTCATGCTCCTCGATCTCAATCGGTTCAAGGAGGTCAACGACACGCTCGGCCACTACCACGGCGACCTGCTCCTGCAGGATGTGAGCCGCCGCATCCAGTCCGCCCTGCGCCCCGACGACACCGTCGCCCGCTTCGGCGGCGACGAGTTCGCCATCGTGATCCCCCGGGTGTCCGATGCCGGCGATGCCGAGGGAGTGGTGAAGCGGGTCCTGCGGGCCGTCGACGAGCCGTTCGTCGTCCAGGGCCTGGCCCTCGACGTGGACGTGGCGGTCGGCATCGCCCTGTACCCCGAACACGGAAGCGACGCCGTCACGCTGCTCCAACGGGCCGACGTGGCCATGTACTCGGCCAAGGCGTCGCAGCGCGGCTTCGAGCACTACGTCCCCGCCAACGACCGCTACAGCCCGCGCCGCCTGTCGCTCGTCACCGAGCTGCGGACAGCCGCTTCCCGGCGGGAGTTCCAGGTCCACTACCAGCCGAAGTCCTGCCTGCGCACCGGGCGCGTCACCGGGGTGGAGGCGCTGCTGCGGTGGCACCATCCCGTCCACGGCCCGGTGGCGCCGGACGAGTTCATCCCCATCGCCGAGCAGACGGGCAGCATCCGGGTGCTCACCACCTACGTGCTGCGCGAGGCGCTCACCCAGTGCGCCACCTGGCGGGCGGCCGGCCTCGATCTCGAGATGGCCGTCAACCTGTCGGTGCGCAGCCTGCTCGACGCCGACCTCCCCGGTGAGATCGCCGCCCTGCTCACCGAGACCGGCGTGCCGAGCCGGTGCCTCACCCTGGAACTCACCGAGACCAGCATGATGACCGACCCTGGGCGCACGGCCGAGGTTCTGGCCCGCCTCCATGACCTTGGACTGCAATTGTCGATCGACGACTACGGCACCGGGTACTCGTCCCTCGCCTACCTGCGCCATCTCCCGGTCGACGAGATGAAGATCGACAAGTCATTCGTCATGCGGATGGACGTCGACGACGACGCCGCCGTCATCGTCCGCTCCACCGTCGACCTCGGCCACAACCTCGGGCTGCGGGTGGTGGCCGAGGGCGTGGAGACCAACGAGAGCTGGGAGCGACTGGTGGCGCTCGGCTGCGACTCGGCCCAGGGGTACTTCGTGAGCCGGCCGGTGCCCGCCACCGAGGTGGCCGCCCTCGTGGAGCGGCGCTCCGTCAGTCGTTGACGGCTCGGGCCATGTGTCCTCACCGGTACAGTTCGGCCGTGCCCAGCCGTGTCGCCGAACACGTCGTGCGGCGCCGGCCATTCGGCCGCCCGCAGCGCCTGCGGGTCGACCTCCACGGCGTCTCCGTCTTCGGCCCCGGCGACCATCACCAGGCCATCCGCTGGGAGTGGATCGACTCGATCAGGGTGGCCGGTGGCGTGGTCGTCACCGGCAAGGGCGCCGAGATCCTCCTGCCCCCCGGCGCCTTCGGCCTCGCCCCCGACGCTCTGGCCGATTGCCTGCGGGAGGCGGGCGACATCGTCAACCGCACCGAGGTGATCGGCCGCCTCGGCGGCGCCGCCCCGCTCCACGGGGACTGAGGCCCGCACGGGCGCTGGGTCGCACGCGCCGGCGGTCGAAGCGTTCCGGACGAGCGACCGGCTGCGCCATCCGGACGGCGCCAGACGGCATCGGGAATAATGAGCACTCGACCCAGGAGGATCCCCGATGCGCCGGCTCACGATGTTCCTCACCCTCCTCGCAGCGACCGCGTCGTTCGCGGTGGCCGCTCCCGTCCCCGCACACGCGGCGGTGCTCAGCGCCACGCTGGTTCCCACGCCCACTGGCCTCGGGTACTGGCTGGCCAACGCCGATGGCGGGGTCTTCGCCTACGGCGACGCCCCGTTCCTCGGATCGGCCGCCGATCTCCGCCTCAACGGCCCGGTGGTCGGGATGGCCCGCACGCCGACCGGGCAGGGCTACTGGCTGGCCACGTCGGGAGGCGGCGTCTTCGCCTACGGCGACGCCAACTTCGTGGGATCGGTCGCGTCCATCCAGGTTTCGCAGCCCATCGTCGACATCGTGGCCACCCCCAAGGGCGACGGCTACTGGCTGGTGTCGGCTGACGGCGGCGTGATCCCGTTCGGCAAGGCCACGTTCCAGGGGTCGCTGTCGACCACCGGCATCAAGCCGACCAAGGCGGTCGTGGGCATGGCGGCGACGCCGAGCGGGAATGGATACTGGCTGGTGGGGGGCGACGGTGGCGTCTACGCCTACGGCGACGCACGCTTCGTGGGATCGACCGGCGCCCTCCGCCTGAACCGGCCCGTGGTCGGCATGGCCCGCACGCCGAGCGGCGCCGGCTACTGGCTGGTGGCGTCCGACGGGGGCGTCTTCGCCTTCGGCGACGCCCGTTTCGCCGGCTCCACCGGGGCGATCCGGCTGAACCAGCCGGTCCTGCGTATGGCGCCCACGCCCTCGGGCGCCGGCTACCTGCTGGTGGCCTCGGACGGCGGCGTCTTCGCCTTCGGCGACGCCCGCTTCGTGGGGTCCCCCGCCGCCTGACCGGGGACCGTTAGGCGCCCGCCAGACTAGGGACGCCATACTGGCGACACAGACACTCGTGAGCACCTAAGGGGTGGGGTACATGGAGACCGGTCAACGGAGGGGCAAGAGCGCCCTGGTACGCAAGCTCGTCGTCATCGTGGCGTGCGTCGCCGTCACCGCCGGCATGGAGGCGTCCGCCCAGGCGGCTCCCGCCGGCGGTGCCGTCGTGCAGGCGGCACGGCCGGACACCCTTGCGCAGGTCGCCCGGCGCCGCTGCCGGCCCACACGCCTGCGGCGCTGTCCCGTGGCCAGGAGGGCCGGGCCGGTCCGCGGCGGCACCCTGGTGGTCGCCCTCAGCGCCGACCCCGGCCAGCTCAACCCCGCCATCACCACGTCGGGCGTCGTGCACCCGGCGGCCGAGCCCATGTTCAACGGGCTGGTGTCGATCGGTGAGGATTCCAGGCCCGCCGGCGAGCTGGCGCAGTCCTGGCGCATCACCGAGGGCGGCGCCCGGTACACCTTCACCCTGCGCGCCGGCGTGAAGTGGCACGACGGCCAGGCGTTCACCTCGGCTGACGTGAAGTACACCTACGAGCAGGTGCTCCTGAAGTTCCACGCCAGGACGCGCGCCTCGATGGCGGGCGCCCTCGACGGCATCGACACGCCCAACGCCCGAACGGTGGTGTTCCGCTTCAAGCGGCCCTACGCCCCACTGCTCCAGCAGATGGACGTCACCGAGGGCCCGATCCTCCCCAGGCACATCTACGAGGGCACCGATCCCAACACCAACCCGGCCAACGCCAGGCCGATCGGCACCGGACCGTTCAAGTTCGTCTCCTACGAGCAGGGCGCCCAGATCACGCTCGTGCGCAACCCCACGTACTTCCGCGCCGGGCTCCCCTACCTCGACAGGATGGTCCTGCGGGTGATCCCCGATGCCAACACGCGCATCGCCGCCCTGGAGGCGGGCGAGGTCGACTGGCTCCCCGGCGTGCCGCTCCCCGCCGCCGACCGGGCCCGGCTCAACTCCAGGCTGGCGCTGACCCGCACGGCGTGGAACCCGGGTGGCGCCAACTGCATCATCACCATGAGCTACAACCTCGACCGGCCGGCGCTGCGCGACGTGCGGGTCCGCCGCGCCATCGCCCACGCCATCAACCGTGACCAGTTCCTCTCCCAGGTGCTCTTCGGTGAGGGCAGGGTGGCCGACGCCCCCATCTCGAGCGGCATCCCCTTCGCCCACGCCACCACGGTGCACATCCCCGGTTTCAGCCCGGCGCTGGCCGGCGAGCTCCTCGACGCCGTCGGCTGGGCCCGGGAGGGTGACGTGCGTGTCGCCCGCGGTGTGTCCGGCGTGCCCGACGGGACCCGCCTCGCGCTGGACTTCGTGCAGCGGCCGGCCGACGGCAAGTACGGCGAGATCGTGCGCCAGCGCCTCGCCGCGGTGGGCATCCCGGTCACGTTGAAGACACTCGAGGACCTGGTGTTCCGGCCCACCATCTTCCGGGACCGCAACTTCGACCTCAACGTCATCTCGTACTGCAACGCTACCGACCCCCAGGTGGGCGTCCGTCGCATGTACCACTCCAGCCAGATCGGCCCGACCGACTTCACCAACTCCTCCGGCTACCGCAACACCGAGGTCGACACGCTGTTCGACCAGGCCGCCCAGGCCGTCGACCGCAACGAGGCGCGGAGGATCTACATACGAATCCAGGAGATCCTGGTGGAGGATATGCCGTACCTGTGGTTGGTGGAGACGCTGAGCACGCGTGCCCATCCCGCCGTGTGCACGGGCTTCAAATACAACAGCGGGCTCTTCGCGGAGGCGGCATTCTGTAGGCGGTGATGGCACGGCCCGTCCTGCGGCGGGTGGCCGCGGCCCTCCTCGCAATTGCGGGCATCGTGGTCGTCACCTTCATCCTTCTTCACGCCGCCCCGGGCGACCCGGCCGCCGCCCTCGCCGGTGAGGGCGGCGATCCCGTCCATCTTGAGCTGCTGCGGGCCGAGTACGGCCTCGACCGCCCTCTCCCCCAGCAGTTCCTCACCTATACGGGCAACCTGCTCCGCGGTGACCTCGGCACGTCGATCGTGCGCGGCCGGCCGGTGTCGGAGGTCATCGCCGAGCGCGTCGGCCCGACGCTGCTGCTCCTGGGCTGCGCCCTCGTCGTGTCGAGCCTCGGCGGCGTGGCCCTGGGCGCGCTGGCCGCCCGCCGGCCGTACCGGGCCCTCGACCTCACCGTCACCGGCGCCGGCCTGGTCGGCTTCGCGGTGCCCGCCTTCTGGCTGGCCCAGCTGGCCGTCCTCGTCCTCGGGCTGCGGGCCGGTCTGTTCCCCATCCAGGGCATGACGGACGCCCGGGCCCCCCATACCGGGCTGGCGGCGGCCCTCGACGTCGCCCACCACCTGGTCCTCCCGGCGGCCGTCCTGGCCGTCTCGGAGGTCGCCATCGTCGCCCGCCTCACCCGGGTCAACCTGATCCGGGTGCTCGACCAGGACTTCGTCCGCGTCGCCCGCGGCCTCGGCGTCGCACCCGCCCGCGTTCTGGTGCGCCACGCCCTGCCCAACGCCATGGTGCCGGTGATGACCGTGATCGGCGCCCGCTTCGGGACCCTGTTCTCGGGCGCGGTACTCATCGAGACCGTGTTCGCCTGGCCGGGCCTGGGGCAGCTGCTGGTGTCCGCCACCCGCACGCGGGACTACCCGGTGCTGCTCGGTCTCGTGCTGCTTGCCTCGCTCAGCGTAGTGGTCGCCAACCTGGTCACCGACGTCGTCTGCGCGCGCATCGACCCCCGCCTGCGCCATGACTGAAATCGCATCGGCCGACCTCGGCCTCGCCGCCCTCCCCCGGCCGCGCTGGTCCCGTCGCCTCCTGGGTGTCCCGACCGCGGTGGCCGGGCTCGGCCTGACGGCGGGGACCGTGGCGGTCGCCGCCCTCGCCGGCGTGCTGGCGCCGGGGGACCCCTTCGCCACCGTGGCCGAGCCCTTCCTGGCGCCGTCGACCGCCCACCCGATGGGCACCGACGACCTCGGTCGCGACCTGCTGCACGCCGTCGTGCACGGGGCGCGGACCTCGATGATCGTGGTCGTGGGGGTGGTGGTGCTCTCGACGGCGATCGGGATCGCCGTCGGGCTGGGGGCCGGCTACGGCGGGCGGCTGGCCGACGAGGCGCTGATGCGCCTCACCGACATGTTCCAGGCCGTGCCCCGGTTCTTCCTGGCCATACTGGCCGTGGCGCTGTTCGGCCCGGGTACGGCGAACCTGATCCTCATCCTGGCCGTGACGTCGTGGCCGCAACTGGCACGTATCGTCCGGGCCGAGACCGGATCGCTCAAGCAGCGGCCCTTCGTCGACGCCGCTCGGGTACTCGGCGCCACCGACCGCCGGATCCTGGCGCGCCATGTGGTGCCCCACCTGCTGCCGTCGGTCATGGTGCTCGTCTCGCTGACCGCCGGCCGGGTGATCCTCCTCGAGGCCAGCCTCGGCTTCCTCGGTCTCGGCGACCCCAACGCCATGAGCTGGGGCTACCTGGCCAACAATGCGCAGCGCTTCCTGCGCACGGCGTGGTGGATGTCGTTCTTCCCCGGCGCCGCCATCATCCTGGCCGTCCTGGGCTTCACCCTCCTGAGCGACGCCGTCACCGACCTGCACGACCCGTTCACCGCCGGACGCCGGGCGCGGCCCGTTCGGGTGGGCGGCCGGCGACGGGCGGCCAGGTGGCTGGTGCCCCTCGGCGCAGGCGCCCTGGCGGTGGCCGGTGTCGTGATGCTGGGCGGCGGCGGCGGCGAGCTGGCCCCGAAGCCGGCAGGCGGCCCGGCGGTGTCCGCTCCGGGGCCGGCGGGCGGCGGCGTGGCGCCGGCCGACCTGGCGAAAGGCGACTGCTTCGACCAGCCCGCCGGCGGGTCGGTGGAGGTGACCAGGGTCCCGTGCACCGAGTCGCACACCGACGAGGTCTTCGCCACGGTGCGCCTCGACGGGGCGCCCGGCAGCGACTACCCGCCGCAGATCGACGATCAGGCGGACGGACGTTGTTACAACGAGTTCGTAACCTTCGTCGGCGCCGACCCCGACCGGTCGGCCTTCACCTACGACTGGTACACCCCCACGCGTGCGGCGTGGGAACGGGGCGAGCGACGCGTGCCCTGCGTCGTCGCCGACCCCGACGGCCGCCCGCTCACGGCGCCGGCCTGACACAAGGGCGGGGGGATGCACCGCCGCAGGCGTCGAATGGACCACGCTGGGGTCGTGGCCCCGACCCCGACGCCGACCGACGCTGCCCCCTACGCCGTGACGGTCGAGCGGTTCCTCCAGCGCCTCAGCAACGAGGGTCGCTCCGCCCGCACCCTGGCCGCCTATCGCTACGACCTCGATGACACCATGGTCGACGTCGCCATCGGCGCCCGCCTCCTGGCCGACCGGCCCGCCCTCGACCGCCTCGAACCCGTCGACCGCGAGGCGCAGGTGCTGGCCGCCTTCGAGCGCCTCGACGTGGCCACCGTCACCCTCGACGACCTCGACGGTGCGCTGGCCGAGTTCCGCACCAGGCCCGACCCCCGCTTCGCCCGTCACCCCGAGCGCTCCCCCGAGGAGCGCTCACCGGCAACCGTGGCCCGGCGCACGGCCGCCCTGCGGTCGTTCTTCGCCTGGTGCTACCGCACGCAGCGGGTGGCCGCCGACCCGGCCGCCCTGCTCAAGCCGCCCAAGAAGCGCAAGCGCATGCCGCGCGCCATCGACGAGGCGACGGCGAGCCGGGCCCTGGCCGAAGCGGGTCAGGCGTCAGGCTGGCCCGAGCGCGACCTGCTGATCATGGCCCTGGCCCTGGCGTGCGGGCTGCGGCTCGACGAGATCGCCCGGCTGCGGGTCGACGACGTGCAGGGCGACCCGCCCGAGGGCGTCATCGTGCGGGGCAAGGGCGACAAGGAGCGCCGTCTCGGCCTCCCGCCGGTGGTGCAACAGGCGCTGGTCGACTACCTGCCGACGAGGGCCGAACGGCTGGGCGCCCTGGGCCTGGACGCGACGACCGTGGTGGTGTCGAGCCGGGCCCGCCCCATCCGCTCCCGATCGGGCGAGGTCGTGGGCACCACCGTGGAGGCCAGCCGGGACACGGTGATCTACGTGGTGGACCGGGTGCTGCGCCACCTGGGCGCCCGGCGCGACGGCGTGCGCGTCCACGCCCTCCGCCACACCTTCGCCACCCTCGGGCTGCGCGAGGGCGCCTTCAGCCTGCGCCAGCTCCAGGTGGCGCTGGGCCACGCCAGCCTGGCCACCACCCAGATCTACACCGAGGTGGCCGACGAGGAGATCGCCGCCGCCATGCGGCTGCACCCCCTGGGCGGCGGGCCGCGCCGCTGAGCGAGCGGCGGCGCCCGGCCGGTTGATCCCGCGGCCGGCCGCGCGGTGGTAGGCCATTCGTCCATGGACTGCCCGTTGCGCTTCGGCGTCTTCCTCGCACCCTTCCACGCCGTGGGCCAGAACCCCACCCTGGCCCTCCAGCGCGACCTCGACCTGCTCGAGCACCTCGACAGGCTGGGCTACGACGAGGCATGGGTGGGCGAGCACCACTCGGCCGGTTGGGAGCTGATCGCGTCGCCCGAGGTGTTCCTGGCCGCCGCCGCCGGCCGCACCAGCCGCATCTCCCTCGGCACCGGCGTCAGCTCGCTCCCGTACCACCACCCCTTTCTGCTGGCCGACCGCATGGTCCTGCTCGACCACCTCACCCGGGGTCGGGTGAAGTTCGGCGTGGGTCCCGGCGCCCTGCCGTCGGACGCCTTCATGCTCGGCATCGCCCCCGAGCGCCAGCGGGAGATGATGGAGGAGTCGCTGGAGGCCATCCTCGCCCTGCTCACCAGCGACGAGCCGGTGAGCCGCACGACCGACTGGTTCACCCTGCGCGACGCCCGGCTCCAGCTCCGTCCCTACCAGCAGCCGTGCTTCGAGGTGGCGGTGGCGGCCCAGATCTCACCCGCAGGCCCCCGAGCGGCGGGCCGCTTCGGCGCCGGCCTGCTGTCCATCGGCGCCACCAGCCTGGGCGGCTTCGACGCCCTCGGCTCGCACTGGCAGGTGGCCGAGGAACGGGCCGCCAGGTTCGGCCAGACCATGGACCGCAGCCGGTGGCGCCTGGTCGGCCCGATGCACGTGGCCGAGACCGAGGCACAGGCCCGGGCCGACGTGGAGCACGGGCTGGCCGACTGGGTCCGCTACTTCCGCGAGGTCGCCGCCCTCCAGCTGGCCCCCTCCACCGACGATGCCGGCGAGCTGGTCGACGCCATGAACGCCAGTGGCTTCGCCGTCATCGGCACACCGGACATGGCGGCCGCCCAGATCGAGCGCCTGGCCGAGCGCTCCGGCGGCTTCGGCGCCTACCTGGTCATGGCGCAGGAGTGGGCCGACCCGACCGCCACCCGCCGCTCCTACGAGCTCATCGCCCAAGAGGTGTTCCCCCGCTTCCAGGGCACGGCCGCACGCGCCGTCGCCTCGCGGGACTGGGCGGCCGAGCACCGGCCCGAATTCATCGGCGCCGCCGGCGCGGCGGTGATGAAGGCGGTCCAGGACCACCACGCCGAGCACGACCCGCTTTCGAGTAAATAGCCACCGGAATTCGGTGGCTATTTACTCGGGAGTGGGGGTCGGGGGCGGGCGTCCCAGGTCGGGATGAGGTGGCGGGCGGCGCGGGCCTCGTCGACCCGGCCGACCGGCGTGGACCGGGGGGCGGCGGACGCGCCTTCGGGGTCGGCGGCGATGCGCTCGAGGGCCTGGGCCAGGGCCTCCATGGTCTGGGGGCTCTCGGTCTCGGTGGGCTCGATCATGAGCGCCTCCTCCACGATGAGGGGAAAGTAGACGGTTGGGGCGTGGAAGCCCTCCTCCAGGAGGCGCTTGGCCACGTCGACCGCCTTGAGGCCGGCGGCGCGCTTGAGCGACGCCGCCGATGCCACGAACTCGTGCATGCCGGGGCGGTCGTAGGGGATGTCGTAGGTACCCCGCAGCCGGTGGCGCAGCCAGTTGGCGTTGAGCACCGCCGCCTCGGCCACCTTGCGCAGGCCGTCGCCGCCGTTGGCCAGGATGTACGAGTACGCCCGGGCGAGGGCGAGGGCGTTGCCGTGCCACGAGTGGACCCGCCCGATCGACCTCGCCGGCGTCACCCACCCCCACGCACCGTCGTCGCCCATCACCGGCACCGGGCCGGGCAGGTAGGGCGCCAGCCGTTCGGAGACGGCAACAGGGCCGGCGCCGGGCCCGCCGCCGCCATGGGGCACGGCGAAGGTCTTGTGCAGGTTCATGTGCACGATGTCGAAGCCCATGTCGCCCGGCCGGGTGACGCCGAGGATGGCGTTGAGGTTGGCGCCGTCGTAGTACAGGAGACCGCCCACCTCGTGGACGGCGGCCGCGATCTCGGCGATATCCTCCTCGAACAGGCCGAGAGTGTTGGGGTTGGTGAGCATGATCCCCGCCACGTCGTCGTCGAGGCGGTCGCGCAGGGCCGCCACGTCGACGCAACCTCTGGCGTCTGACGGCACGGTAACGGTGGTGTAGCCGCCGAGGGTGACCGATGCCGGGTTGGTGCCGTGGGCCGAGTCGGGGATGATCACCTTGGTGCGCTGGCGCCCCTGGTCACGGTGCCAGGCCCGCATGAGCAGCAGCCCGGTGAGCTCGCCCGCCGCGCCCGCCGGCGGCTGGAGCGTGGCGGCATGCATGCCCGTGACGGCGCACAGGCGGGCGGCCAGATCGGCCAGCACCTCCATCCAGCCCTGGGTGAGGTTGGCCGGGGCCGACGGATGGGCGCCGGCCAGGCCGGCCAGCGACGCCGCGTCGTCGCACAGCTTGGGGTTGTACTTCATGGTGCACGACCCGAGGGGGTAGGCCCCGAGGTCGACCGAGTACTGCCGGGCGCTCAGCCGGGTGACGTGGCCCACCAGGTCGCGCTCGGACACCTCGGGCAGCGCCAGCGGCTCCGGTCGGAGGTGACCGGCCGGCACCAGCTCCTCCGCCGTCCACTCGGGGACGCCCGTGGTACGGAACGACCACGCCGACCGTCCCGGGGACGAAAGCTCGAAGACGGTGGGCTCCTCGGCCCGCCCCATGATCGGGGCGCTCAGGGCCCGCCCGCCGGGGGCGCCCCCCGTCTGTGCCTTCTCCCCGGCCGGGGCCCCATCCCCGGCCTCCTCGCCGAGCGGGGTCCCCATCCCCGCCGGCGCCGTCATCGGACGACCTTCTCGAAGGTGGCGGCGTACTGGTCGATCTCGGCCCGGGTGCGGCGCTCGGTGACGGCCACCAGCAGGCCCCCGCCGTACTCGTCGGACAAGGCGATGCCGGCCAGGAAACCCTCGTCGGCCATGCGCTCCACGACGGTGGCGGCGGGCACCGGCGTGCGCACGGTGAACTCCCGCAGCGTCGGCGCCCCGACCAGCGGGCTGACCCCGTCGATGCCCAGGAGGGCCTCACGGGCGTAGCGCGTGCCGCGGGCGCACCGCAGAGCCAGCTCGCGCAGGCCGCCGGTGCCCAGCCATGACAGCTGGATGGCGCACGCCACCGCGATCAGCGTCTGGTTGGTGCACACGTTCGACGACGCCTTCTCCCGGCGGATGTCCTGCTCGCGCGTGCGCAGGGTGGTGACGTAGGCCTTGCGGCCGTCGACGTCGAGCGTCTCCCCCACGAGGCGCCCGGGCAGCCGGCGGACGTGCGACAGCCGGCAGGCGAACAGGCCGAGGAGCGGGCCGCCGAACGACATCGGCGTGCCGAAGGGCTGCCCCTCCCCCACCACCACGTCGGCGCCGAACGACCCGGGCGACCGGAGCAGGCCGGTGGACACCGGGTCTGACACCACCACCAGCAGCGCCCCCGCCCGGTCGGCCACCCGGCGGGCCTCGGCCAGGTCCTCCAGGCAGCCCAGGTAGTTCGGGTACTGCACGACCACCGCCCCGACCTGGCCGTCGGCCGGCCAAACGGTGACGCCGTCGGCCAGCGGCACGTCGACAAGCTCGTGGCCCGTCCCCACCGAGAAGGTCTCCAGTACCGAGCGCCAGCTCGGGTTCACCCCCCGGCTGAGCCAGACGGCCGAGCGCCCGCTGGCCGCCACCCCCAGGTTGACGCCCTCCACCAGGGCGCTGGCGCCGTCGTACAGCGAGGCGTTGGCCACCTCCACGCCGGCCAGGCGGGCCACCATCGTCTGGTACTCGAAGAGCATCTGGAGAATGCCCTGGGCCACCTCGGGCTGGTACGGCGTGTAAGCGGTGACGAACTCGGACCGGAAGGTGAGCGAGCGGGTCGCAGCGGGCACCTCGTGGTCGTAGACGCCGCCGCCGGCGAAGCACACCAGCCGGGGGAACACGGCATTGGCCGCCGCCAGCCGCCCCATCTCGGCCGCCACGTCGGGCTCCGACAGGCCTGACGCCATGGCGAGGCCGCCGGCCAGCCGCAGTGCCTCGGGCACGGTGGCAAACAGCTCGTCGGCCGACGACAGGCCGAGGAACGCCAGCATCTCCGCCACCTCGGCGTCGGTGTGGGGGACGAAGTGGCCCACCTCGTCAGCCCTTCTTCCCGCTGCCGGCGAAGGGGGGCTTGACGACCCGGGCGGGCACGAGGTTGTCCCGGATGTCGACCGCCACCTCGGCCCCGACCTCGGTGGCCGGCGGCACGAAGGCGAGGGCGATGCCCCGCCCCAGCACCGGCGAGAAGTTGCCGCTGGTGACCTCGCCCGCCGGCTCGCCGTCGACGACCACCGGGTAGCCCTGGCGGGGGGGCTGGCGACCTTCCACCAGCAGGCCGCGCAGGACCCGGGCGGGGCCCCGCTCCCGTTCTGCGTGGAGGGCGGCCTTGCCGGCGAAAGCCGGCTTGTCCCACGCCACGACCCAGCCCAGGCCGGCCTGCAGCGGGGTGATCCCCGCGCCCAGCTCGTGGCCGTGGAGCGGGAGGCCCGCTTCGAGGCGCAGCGTGTCCCGGGCGCCGAGGCCGGCGGGGGTGATCCCGCAGCCCATCACCGCCGCCCAGAACGACGGCGCGGCGGTGGCCGGCACGGCGCACTCCACGCCGTCCTCGCCGGTGTAGCCGGTGCCGGCGGCCACGCAGGGGATGCCCTCCCAGTCGAACTCCGCCACCTCGAAGCGGGGGACGGCGGCGGCCTGCGGCGCAGCGATGGACAGCCACTCGCGTGCCAGCGGGCCCTGGACGGCGATGATGGCCCGGCCGGCGGTGACGTCCTCGCCGCCGATGGCCTCGACCACCCTGGACGTGTTGGACGCGTTGGGCATCACATCGAAGGCGCCGTCCGGGCGCCACCACACGATGATGTCGTCGAGCACCGAGGCGTCGGCGTCGTCGAGCAGGTGGGTGTACTGGGCCCGGCCGGGGCCGATGCGCCCGAGATCGTTGGTGAGCACGCCGTTGAGGTGCTCGAAAGCCCCTGCGCCCTCCATCCGTACGGTGCCCAGGTGGCTGACGTCGAACGCCACCGCGCCCTCCCTGCACGCCCGGTGCTCGGCCAGGGTGCCGGCCGGGTACGACAGCGCCATGTCCCAGCCCCCGAAACTGACCATCTTGGCGCCCAGGGCGCGGTGAGCTGCGTCGAGAGGCGAACGGCGCAGGGGGTTGGCCACCTCGTCAGCCTACGGCCGGCGCCTACCCCCGGCACCGATGCCTACACGCCACCGGGGGCGGTAGCGGCCTTCAGTCGCCGACGGCGAAGTCGAGAGAACGTGGCTCCTGGTCGTCGAGGGCGGCGTCGGCCAGCTGCGACGGCTCCTCGAGCCCGTATTTCACCAGCAGGTTGAGGTAGTCCCGCTGGTAGAAGATCTTGACGTTGACGTCCGGGTACTGCTCACGGAGGCGGCGGATCTTGGCGTTCTTCTTCGTGACCAGCTTCTGGTTGAGCGTGGTGATCTCGATGTACAGCTCGTAGGCCGGCAGGTAGAAGTCGGGACGGAAGGCCTGCACCGGCTTGCCCACCCGGTCGTAGGCGAGAGTGAACTCCGTGGGCTCGTAGTCCCACGTGATGCCGTAGAAGTCGAGGAGCTTGGCGAACTGGCGCTCCGAGTTGTGGGCGAAGCGGACCTGTTCGTGGGGGAGCGGCTCCCCGTCCAGGGTGCTATCCCCGGCTGCCGGACCTGGCCAGGCTGCTGCCGTCGCCCTCTCCCTCCGCGTTGACGACGACGGGCGCCGGCACCTCGGGGGCGGGCGCCAGGTCGGTGATGGCGGCGTCGAGCTCGCGCACGACGCCGGCCAGGGGCACGATGTTGAGCACGCCCTGGCCACCCTTGAGCAGGTCGATGATCTCCTCGCCCGACTGGGCCAGCACGGACTGGGACCCGTGCAGGACCAAGTTGGCGGTTGCTACCTCGGCGCCGCTGTGGCGCAGCACCTCCAGGGCGCGCCGGGCCGACTGGAGCGACACGCCGGCGTCGAGCAGGCGCTTGATCACCTTCAACTCGAGCAGGTCCCGGTAGGAGTACCTGCGCTGCGTGCCGCTCCCGCGCGCCTCGCTGATCGACGGACGCAACAGATCGGTACGGGCCCAGTAATCCAGCTGGCGGTAGGTGATCCCCACGATCTTGCAGACCTGCGGACCGCGGAACCCATCTTCAGGCATCGGGGAAGTGCCCTCCTGTGCCGGCTACGCCGGATGGCCCACTGTGACCCGGTGCCACAGTGGCTGAATTACGACAGTGGCTGAATTACGACAGTGGCTGAATTACAACAGTGGCGGAATTACACCGTTGGAACCACGGTACGACGCCCCGGCCCGCCCGTCAACGACCGGCCCGGGCGGGCAGGCGGCTCAGGAGCTGAAGTCCTCGGGGCGGATGCCCTCGATGAACTGGCGGAACTGCGAGACGAGCTCGTCGGGAGCGGTCTCGTCGTCGTCGTCCTCGGCGTCGAGCACCACGCCGGCGGCGTCGAGGAGGTCGTCCTCAGCGAAGATGGGCGTGCCCGTGCGGGCGGCCAGGGCGATGGCGTCGGACGGTCGGGCCGAAATGACCTGGGACTCGCCGCCCTGGCGCAGGTGCAGCTCGGCGTAGTAGGTGCCGCTGCGTCCGTCCTCGCCCATCCGAAGCTCGGTGACGACGACCCGCTCCAGCGTGGCGCCCAGGGCGACGAGGAGGTCCCGCATGAGGTCGTGGGTCATGGGCCGCGGCGGCACGACCTTCTGCAGGGCGAACGCGATGGCGGTGGCCTCGGGCGCGCCGATGAAGATGGGCAGCGTTCGCCGGGCGCCCTCGACCTCCTGGAGTAACACGACCGGATTGTTGGTGGGCAGCTCAACGCGTACTGCGGCGAGGTGCATCTCCACCATGAGCCAACCCTACCGTGCGAAGAACTGCTCCACGTGCGCATCGGGATCGGCCCGCAGCGCCGCCAGGTCGCCCGCCGCCACGAGTTCCAGGTTCCGGTAGCGCTCGGCGAAATCGAGGCCGTAGCCGACCACGAAGTCGTCGCCGATGGTGAACCCGACGAAGCGCACCGGCGTGGGCACGATGCGCCGGGTGGCCTTGTCGAGCAACGCGCAGGCCTCGAGGCTGCGCGGGCCGCGCCGGCCCAGCTGGCCGAGCAGGTAGGTGAGGGTGAGCCCGGTGTCGACGATGTCCTCGACCAGCACCACGTCGCGCCCGGCGATGTCGATGTCGAGGTCCTTCACGAGGCGGACCCGGCCGGTGTCGGGCGCGTACGACGAGATGGCCAGGAAGTCCACCTCGGGGACGATCGACAGCGCCCGCACCAGGTCGGCCAGGAACGGGACGCTGCCCTTGAGCACGGCGACGAGCACCACGCCGTCGCCGTAGACAGCCGAGATCTCGTCCGCCAACCGGGCCACGCCGGCGCGCAGCTCGTGGACCGGGATCAGGACCCGGGCGTCGGTCATGACCGGCCCGGGAGGACGGTCCCATGAACAACTCGCTGGTGCGACATCACGAAGGGATGGTGCACCAGTGACCGGCCCGGGAGGACGGTCCATGAGCAACTCAGTGGTGCGCCATGCCGAAGGGCATGGTGCACCAGTGACCGGTCCGGCCCTTCTGGTCGGTGAAACAGTGCGAAGTTCACACCGATTCGCCGACCGGAACGCGGCGGCTCACCCGCCCGAGAGGCGGCGCAGCGACTGGCGCAACACGGCGGCCCGCAGGCTCTGCCCCAGGCGGGTGAGCTCTTCGAGGGACTCCACCGCCTGACGGCGGGCCTCGGGGTTGCGCTGCTTGAGCAGCGGCGTGACGATCTGCTCGAACAGGCCGGCCTCGCGTTCGGCCGAGTTCTTGTAGATCCGCAGGTGACGGCCCTCAATGCCGAAGCTGGCGAAGCCCACGGCCAGGTTGGCCACGACCAGGGCCTCCTCGTCGTAGTACACGGTGCCGGCCACGGGCCGGCCGGCGATGAACCCGTACCTCTCCAGCTCCCGAAGGCGGTCGTAGGGCAGGCCGGTGGCCGACGCCAGTTCCTCGAGGGAGAGGCTCACGCCGCTCATGCCGGCCGACAGGCTGGTGGCATGGGCGGCGGGGGGCGGCGGCCTGGTGGGCGGTGTCAGCGGTTGAGACGGCTCGACCGCCGGCGGGGGGGCTGCAGCAGGGGCGGGGCCAGGGGCCACTACGGGTGGGGCGGCCATCGCCACCTCGGCCGCCGGGACAGTGGGCTTGTGGCCGGCGGGGGCCGGCGGAGCGGCAACCGGAGCCGCCGGAGCGGGCTGGGCGGCAACCGGTGGCGGTGAAGCGAGCGGGCCGGGGGCGGCGGCCGGCGACGCGGGCGCCGCGGCAACCGGGGCGGGAGGAGGCGGGGCGGTGGCGGCAACCGGCCCGGGGCCCGGTGGCGCCACCGGAGGTGCGTCGACCACGGCGGTGGCGAGACTGTCCCTCCCGGCAGCGGGCACCGGCCCGCCGTCGTCGGCGCCGGCGTCGTCGCCCGTGCTCACACCGAGGCGGCCCTTGATCACCTTCAGGGGCAGGAAGTGCTCGCGCTGCTGGCGAAGGATCCACCGCAGCCGGTCGACGTCGGGCTCGTAGAACTTCCGGTACCCCGAGGCCGTTCGCTCGGGGTCGAGCAGGCCCTGGCTCTCCAGAAAGCGGATCTTCGAGATGGTGACGTCGGGGAACTCGTCCTTGAGGAGGGACAGCACCTCACCGATGGACAGGTACGCCCGGTCCCCCACCGACGCTCACACCTCGCCGGCGGCGAGGAAGACGAGCTTGAACTTGCCGATCTGCACCTCGTCGCCGTGGGCCAGCGGCGCCTCGTCGAGGCGCTCGCGGTTCAGGTACGTGCCGTTCAGCGAGCCGACGTCGCGCACGACATAGCCAGGGCCCTGGCGCACGAACTCGGCGTGGCGCCGCGACACGGTGATGTCGTCGAGGAAGATCTCGCTGTCGGGATGACGCCCGGCGCGGGTTGTGTCGGCCTCCAGCATGAACCGGGAGCCGGCGTTGGGGCCCCGCTTCACCATCATCATCCCCATGCCCTCGGGGATGCCATCCATGCTGACGCTCAGGTCGTCCTCGCCGGCGTCCCCCGCCGCCTCGTTGGTGAACACGATGGTGGTCTCCTCACCTCCGGCGGCCAGCACGCCACCGCACGACGAGCAGAAGTTGGCCCCGGCGGGATTGCGATGGCCACACCGGTTGCAGAACACGCCATCCACGCTATTCCGCCGGAGCGTCGCCCGTGACCAGTGCCCGGTACGCGTCCGCATCGAGCAGCCCCTCGAAGCTGGTCGCGTCGGTCGGGGCGATCACGCAGATCCAGCCGTCGCCGTAGGGATCCTCGTTCACCCGCTGCGGTGCGTCGACCAGCGCCGAGTTGACCTCGACGACGTGGCCGGCCACCGGCGCGTAGATGTCGGACACCGACTTGGTGGACTCGACCTCGCTGAACGACGCCCCTACGTCGACGGCCGTGCCCGGTTCGGGGAGCTGGACGAACACCACGTCGCCCAGAGCGTCCTGGGCGAAGTCGGTGATGCCGATGCGGATGCCGCCCGCGTCCAGCCGGGCCCACTCGTGGTCGGCGGTGTACCGGAGCTCGGGGGGAACGTTCATCGGTGGAGAACCTCCGTGGGCGGCGCCTGGAGCGCCCGTCAAGGGCCGGACCCTACCGGACGCGCCACCCGGAAGGCGGGGGCGCGGGCGAGGGCGGGCACGTCGAGCTTGGCCGACCGTGCCACCTCGGCCCGGACCCCCCGGAGGGCGTCGAGGGTGTCGAGCACGCCGCCGGGAATCTTGAGCCCTCCCTCGAGGGTGGTGGCCTGGCCGATGGCGGTGATCCGGAACGGCGCCGACAACGGGCTGGCGTCGAGGAGGACGCGCCCCTCCCGCTCGGCCAGCGACGACGCCACGCCGATGCGTATGTCGTTGATGGCCACCGCCTCGGCGCCCGCGTCGCGCAGCTCCTGCACCGCGTCGATGAGGGCGTCGTAACCGACGGCGCCCTCGGGGTCGTCCACCACCAGGGTGAGGCCGGGGCCGGTGACGGCCACCGTGCCCGCCAGCACCGCCAAGGCATCGATCTGGGAACGGGCGGCACGCTCGGCGGTGCCGTCCTGGCGCGAGCTGTTGCGCAGGTTGACGAGCTGGAGCTTGAGGTCGCTGATCTCGTCGCGTAGGGAGTCGGCCTCGTCGGTGAGGCTGGCCAGGATCCGGGCCAAGTCCTCCTCGCTCTCCGCCTCCAGGCGCTGGCGGAATCGCTCGCTGGCGCCCATCTGGCTGACGAGGAGGAAGCCGACGACGGCCGTGGCCACCACCACGAGGGCAGGGCCGGAACCGAACGACCGCGCCCGGGCGCCGGCCGCCGGCCGCGTGGGCGCACCGGTCGGCCGGCCACCGGTCCGCACCCAGCGCCGGCGCAGGCGGCCCAGCTCGGCGCCGAGCGAGATCACACCGCCTCCGCCCTCATCCGCCTACCAGGCGACGCCTGATGGCGGCCACGTTCTGGAAGATGCGGATGCCGAGCACCACGACGACGGCGGTGACGAGGTCGACCGACAGCTGGTCGCCCAGCCACACCAGGGCGATGGCCACCAGGGCGTTCGAGAGGAAGGAGATGACGAAGATGCGGTCGTTGAAGGTGCGTTCGAGCGACGACCGCATGCCGCCCAGGGTGGCGTCGAGGGCGGCGACGACGGCCATGGCCACGTACCGCGACAGGTCCTGGGGAACGGTGGGCTGGAGCAGCACGGCGACGAGCGCCCCGATGGCGAGGCCGATCAGCGGGAGCATCTAGGAGGGCTGGGCCGAGGTGATCGCCACCCGCCCGGCGTAGGCGGGGACGGTCAGCTCCCGTTGCTGGACACTGAAGCCGAGGCCGAACAGCTTCGTCCAGCGGTCGAAGCGCCGGGCGATCTCGCTGTCCTCGAAGCCTGTGCGGTCGGCGCCGATGGCCGAAACCTTGTAGGGCGGGCTGAGGGGGCGGAAGTTCACGACGATGGTGTCCCCCGCCGCCCGGATGGGCGTGGTGGCCACCAGCCGACTGTCGTTGACCGCCACCGCCTCGGCCCCTGCCGCGAAGAGGGCGTTCACCACCAGTTGGAGATCCGAGTCATGGATGCGGAACGCGCCGGCGTTCTCCTCGGAGTCGGGCTTGCGGGATGAGTCGTTCAAGGTCACCGTGAGGCCCTTTCCCTCCACTGCGACGGTGCCGGCCTGCATCGCCAGGGTGGCGGCCGCGTCGGCGTCGGCCCGGTCGAGTTGGCTGCGCCGGGCCACCTGGCGTTGCGCGTCGGCCACCTCGCCCCGCAGTACGTGGAGGGCCTCGTCCTGCTCGGCCACCAGTGACCGCCGGCGCTGGATCAGGTCGATCAGCTCGGTCTTGCGGGGCTGCGCCTCCCGCCGGGCGTCGCCGGCCGACGACGCTGCCGTCACCAGCAGGAAGCCCAGCACGGCGCAGGCACCGGCGAGGACGAGGGATGGCGGGCGTCGCACACGTCCATTCTCCCCCGCCGGAGGGTGCCGCTGAACAGCCAATATGCGCAGGTGCCGATCTGACCGGAGGATGACCAGGCCCGGCGCCGGGCGCTACAGCGACTTCAGGAGCTTGGCGGCCGTGTCCTTGGGGCTGACCTTGTGCCAGGCCTCGGCCACGACACCCTTCCCGTCGACCAGGAAGGCGGACCGGACGATGCCCATGTACTTCTTGCCGTACATGCTTTTCTCGCCCCACGCGCCGTACGCCTCGGCCACCGCGTGGTCGGCATCGGACAGCAGCAGGAAGCCGAGTCCGTGCTTCTCGTCGAACATGGCCTGCTTGGCCGGCGTGTCGGGGCTGAGGCCGATGACGACCGTGGCACCTATGTCGGCGGCCACGTCGCGCAGCCCGCACGCCTGGGCCGTGCAACCCGGTGTGTCGGCCTTGGGATAGAAGAAGAGCAGGTGGCGCGCCTTTCGCCGCCTGAGCGAGCCGCGCAACGAGAAGGGCTCGCCGCGTTGGTCGAGCAGGGTGAAGTCGGGGGCTCTGTCACCTGGCTCGAGCAGCACGTTCCCGACTCTACGGTCAGTCGACCGATCCAGCAGGCACGACCCCACTCCACCCGTTGTCCCGGGCGGCGACCGGAGAACCCGACCTCGCTGTCGGTGCAGGCGTCCCGTGCGGGGCGGGGTGGGGTGCTGGTACCCCCATCCGCGAGGCCGGGCACCACTCTTCCGCTGATTCGGACGATGTCGTACCGTCGCGACGAGCCGGTCGTTTCATGCCGGCTCTCCGGGGGGGAGCACCAGAGCATGAGCGCGCACGGCAGGCCCCGCACGACAGGAGCACCATGAGCATCCTCGGTCGACGGGCCCGGCGGCGCGTACCCGGCAGCCGCAGCGCGGCCTCGGATCCCCTCGTCGCTGCCACTGTTCCAACGAACAACCCCGTGGCCGAGGCCGCCCCGACCGTGATCGACGACGACCTTGGTCGTGTACCCGACACGGTGCCGGTGGCGTGGGAGCTGACGTTCGGCCGGTCTGCCCGTATCGACGTCCGTACCGCCCGCCGGCGCCGGTGGTTCGGGCGCCTGCGTGCGGGTGCCAGCGCGACGAGGCGAGCGGGCGGCTGAGGCTGTCAGCGGGTGCGGCGTCCTCCGGCGGCGGCGGCGGCGGGCCGCGGCACGGGCGGTGGCTGCGACTCGGCGGGGTCCCAGGAGGTCAGGTCGGCCAGGCGCTTGTCGTTGGAGAACACCTCGACGAAGGGCTGGCGCACCCCGATGCGCTTCTGGAGGCGCTCCACCTCCAGTTCCTGGTCCCACAGCACGAGGGTGACCACCACGCCCTCCACGCCCGCACGGGCGGTGCGGCCGGAGCGGTGTAGGTAGGCCTTGTGGTCCTCGGGCGGGTCGTAGTGGATCACCACGTCGATGCCCTCCACGTGGATGCCCCGGGCGGCCACGTCGGTGGCCACCAGCACGGGGAGCTTGCCGGCGGTGAAGTCCGAGAGCGCCTTCTCCCGCTGCTGCTGGCGCAGGTCGCCGTGGATGACGCCGACAGCCAGGCCCTCACGCTCGAGCTGGAGGGCGAGGCGGTCGGCCCCCCGCTTGGTGCGGACGAACACCAGGGTGCGCTGCTGGCTGCGGGCCACCGACGCCGCCACCTTGGGCTTGTCCATCTGGTGGACCTTCAAGAAGCGGTGGGACATCTCCTCGACCGTGGCCTGGTCGGACTCGACCTCGTGGCGCACCGGGTCCTTCAGGTACATCTTCACCACGTGGTCGACGTCGCCGTCGAGGGTGGCGGAGAACAGCAGCGTCTGGTGGTCGCTCTGGATGCGGCGCAGGAACCACTCGACCTGGGGCAGGAACCCCATGTCAGCCATGCGGTCGGCCTCGTCGAGCACCACGTGCTTCACGCCGGCCACGCTGACCGAGCCCCGCTCCCCCAGGTCGATGAGGCGACCTGGCGTGGCGATGACGATGTCGGCGCCGCTCGACACCTCGGCCACCTGGCGCTCCATGCTGGCGCCGCCGTACACGGCGGCCACCTTGCGGCCACGGACGGCGGCCAGGGGCGACAGCACGGCGGCCACCTGTACGGCCAGCTCACGGGTGGGCACGAGCACGAGCGAGTCGGGCCGGCCGGGGGGGGACGGCTTGCTCAACTCGAGCAGGGCGAGGCCGAAGGCGAGGGTCTTGCCGGAGCCGGTCTTGGCCTTCCCGCACACGTCGCGCCCGGCCAGGGCGTCGGGAAGGGTGAGGGCCTGGATGGGGAACGGCTCCTCGATCCCGTCCCTGGCCAGGGCGGCGACCAGGTCTGCGGATACGCCGAGCGCGGCGAACGTCGTCTTCTGCAACGGGGGAACTCCTCGGTATGCTCAGGGTGGGCCTGCCTCGCACCCGAGTCCGAAAGGAGCCGTTGAGGTGAGCCCTCGAACGACGCACCCTGCGTTGCTCGCGAGGCAAGGTTACCTCACCTGGTGTGAACTTCTGTGAACTGCTCAATCCACCCCGTTCAGTGCCGACGAAGAATGGGAAGGTGAGTTGTCTGGACTCGCCACGAAAGGCTTCCTCCTCATGCGCATGACGCCTCCTCCCGGACGGCCGGGGCCCGAGCGGAACAAGAGCCGCAACACGCGTTTGCAGATGGTCGGCATCGGGGTCCTGTTCGCGCTGGTCCTGGCCCTGCTGTTCAATCTCCCCGGTGGCTCAACCTCCAAGGAGGACACGCCCGAGGTCACGCTGTCAGGCGCCGTGCAGGCCATCAAGGAGGGAAAGGTCGCCCGCCTCCACCTGAACGACGGCTCCCGGCGGGCCACGCTGCTCCTGTCCAACGGCACCGAGGTCCAGACGGCCTACCCCGTGGGTTCGGGCCCGGAACTCAGCACCACCGCCATCGAGGCCGACGTCAAGGTTACCGCGGCGCCGAACAAAGCCAGCTCCCCGTGGATGAGCCTGCTTTTCACCCTCCTCCCCGTCGCCCTCCTCATCGCCTTCTTCGTCTTCTTCATGGGCCCCAAGATGGGCATGAACGTGGGCAAGATGCACAAGTCGCGCCGGGCACCCATCGATGTGCCCGAGACCCGCTTCAGCGACGTGGCCGGATCCGACGAGGCCGTCTCCGAACTGGCCGAGGTCGTCGAGTTCCTCAACACCCCCGAGCGCTTCATCAACGCCGGAGCGCGCATGCCCAACGGTGTGCTGCTGGTCGGCCCCCCCGGCACCGGCAAGACCCTTCTCGCCCGGGCCGTGGCCGGCGAGGCGGGCGTGCCCTTCTTCGCCCTGTCGGGCTCCGACTTCGTGGAGACCTTCGTCGGCGTCGGCGCCTCCCGCGTGCGCCAGGTGTTCACTGCCGCCCGCAAGCTCGGCAGCGCCATCATCTTCATCGACGAGATCGACGCCGTGGGCAAGGCCCGATCGTCCCAGTCGAGCGGGAGCGGCAACGAGGAGCGGGAGAACACGCTCAACCAGTTGCTGGTGGAGATGGACGGGTTCAGCGAGTCCGGCATCATCGTGCTCGCCGCCACCAACCGGGCCGACGTGCTCGACGCCGCCCTCACCCGGCCGGGCCGCTTCGACCGGCACATCACCGTCCCCGCCCCCGACCGGGTGGGCCGCACCAAGATCCTGGAGCTCTACGCCCGCAACCGCCGCTTCTCGCGTGACGTCGACTTCGTCTCGCTGGCCCGGCGCACGCCCGGTCTCACCGGCGCCGACCTGTCGTCCCTGATGAACGAGGCCGCCCTCGAGGCGGCCCGCCACGGCTCCGGCGAGATCACCAACGCCCACCTCCAGGCCGCCCTGTCCACCTCGTACATGGGCCGGGCCCGCACGTCGGCCGTCGTCACCGAGCGCGACCGACGCATCACCGCCTGGCACGAGGCCGGCCACGCCGTGGCGGCCATGCTGCTGCCCCACGCCGACGACCCCGTCTCCGTCACCATTGTCCCCCGGGGCGTGGCCGGCGGCGTCACCTGGATGGGCGGCAACGACAACTCGTTCCTCACCCGCTCCGAGGCCGAGGCCCGCCTGGTGGTCGCCATGGCCGGCCGGGCCGCCGAGGAGTACCACCTCGACGGCGACTACACCCAGGGGGCGGCCAGCGACTTCGCCTCGGCCACCGCCCTCGCCACGTCGATGGTCACCGAGTTCGGCATGAGCCCCCTCGGCCCCACCACCCGGTCCAGCTACGGCCACATCGGCGGCGCCCAGGCCGACCGGGTCGGCGAGGCGGTCGATACCCTCCTCGACCAGGCCATCACCGACGCCCGGAACCTGGTCGCCGACAACTTGCAGCTGCTCGAAGCCCTCGTTCGCGAGCTCCTGGTAGAGGAGACGGTGAGTGGCCAGGAGCTCTCGGTCCTGGCCGACTGCCTAGGCGACCGCCCGGCCCCGGTTTACGCCACGGAGCTGCACCAGCTCCCCTGATCCCTGTTTCGAGGAAATAGCCACCGGAATCCGGTGGCTATTTCCTCGGAAGCGCCTGCGGTGGCCTAGCCGGCGTCCAGGGCAGCCCTGAACCCGGCCACCGTCGAACCGATCTGGTCGGGCGAGGCGCCGTCGATCAACCGGCGCATGAGGGCGGAGGCGACGACGACGCCGTCCGCCTCCGCACACGCCTCCACCGCGTGGGCGGGCGTGGAGATGCCGAAGCCGAGGAGGACGGGCTTGTCGGTGTGGGCCTTGAGGCGCTTGGCCATGACGCCGGCCGAAGCGGCCAGACGCTGGCGCTCCCCCGTGATGCCCATGGCGCTCACGCCGTACACGAACCCCTGCGAGCGCTCGCAGATGAGGGCCAGGCGGTCGTCGGGGGTGACGGGCGCCGCCAGCAGCACTGTCTCGACGCCCTCCGACTCGGCGGCCCGGGCCCACGGGTCGAGCTCCTCCAGCGGGATGTCCGGCACGATGGCCCCGGACACGCCGTTGCCGGAAAGGGCGTGGGCGAAACGGCGGTGGCCGCCCCGGTAGACGATGTTGTAATAGGTCATCGCCACAAGCGGCACGCCGGCGTCGACGGCGCCCACGGCGTCGAGGATGGCCGTCGGCGTGGCCCCCAGCTCCAGCGCCTTCTGCGACGCCTCCTGGATGGTGGGGCCGTCCATCACCGGGTCCGAGAAGGGGATCCCCACCTCGATGGCGTCGGCCCCCGCCGCCGCCATGGCCTCCAGGACCTCGGTCCACCGGGGCCCGAGCCCGCCGGTCACATAGGGCACGAGCAGCTTGGCACCGGCCGCCCGCCGCTCGCGCAGGTGGCGCTCCAAGAAGCCCGGCTCGGGCACGCTCACGCCTCCACCCCGGCACCGGTCAGCCCGGCACTGATCAGCCCGGCACTGGTCAGCGAGATGGGGGCGAGACGGTCCACGCCGGCTGACCACTGCCCGACCGTCATCCGGTGCCCAGCATGCCCATGACGTGCTCGGCGTCCTTGTCGCCCCGGCCGGACATGGTGATGAGCACGGTGGACCCGGTGGGCAGGGCGTCGGTGCCGGCGGCCCGGATGACCCAGGCCACGGCGTGGGCGGGCTCCAGGGCGGGGATGATGCCCTCGGTGGTGGCCAGCAGCTGGAGGGCGGCCAGCACCTCCCCGTCGGCGGCGGGCACGTACACGGCACGCCCCACGTCGGCCAGGTGGGCGTGCTCGGGCCCCACGCCCGGGTAGTCGAGGCCGGCCGACACCGAGTGGGCCTCGATGATCTGGCCGTGCTCGTCCTGGAGCAGCTGGGACAGCGAGCCGTGGACCACACCGGGGATGCCCCGGCCCACGGCCGCCCCGCCGGCCGGCTCCACACCCACCAGGCGGGCGCCGGTGTCCACGAAGCCGGCGAAGGTGCCCGCCGCGTTGGACCCGCCGCCCACGCACGCCACCACGTAGTCGGGGTCGGCGCCGTCGAGGATGGAGCGGCACTGCCCGCGTGCCTCGTCGCCGATGACCCGCTGCAGCTCCCGGATCATCCACGGGTACGGGTGCGGGCCGGTGACCGAGCCGAGAAGGTAGTGGGTGGTCTCCACCGACGAGACCCAGTCCCGGAAAGCCTCGTTGATGGCGTCCTTCAGCGTGCGGCTGCCGGAGCCGACCGGCACCACCTTGGCGCCCAGCAGCTTCATGCGGAACACGTTGAGGGCCTGGCGCTCCACGTCGACCTCGCCCATGTAGATCACGCACTCGAAACCGAACATGGCGGCGGCGGTGGCGGTGGCCACACCGTGCTGGCCGGCGCCGGTCTCGGCCACCACACGCGTCTTGCCCATGCGCCTGGTGAGCAGAGCCTGGCCGATGACGTTGTTGATCTTGTGCGAGCCGGTGTGGGTGAGGTCCTCCCGCTTGAGCAGCACGCGCACGCCGAGCCGCTCGGACAGGCGCCGGCACTCGCTCACCGGCGTGGGGCGGCCGTTGGCCGCCAGGATGCCGAGGTACTCGTCGTGGAAGGCGGGGTCGGCCCAGGCGGCCCGGAAGGCGGCCTCGAGCTGCTGGCACGCAGGTACCAGCGCCTCGGGCAGGAACCGCCCCCCGAACCTGCCGAAACGACCCTCGGGGGTCGGCTCGCGCATCAGCCCCGCAGTGTCCGTCGACTCCATCAGTCTGCCTCCTCCCAGTCGAACGGCCCGTCGCCGTCGGTGCCACTCTCGTAGGGGGCCGGGGCGGCCGCCTTGGCCGCGGCCACGAACCGCTGCAGCTTCACCGCGTCCTTGCGCCCCGGCTCAGACTCCACGCCGGTGCACACGTCGACGCCCCAGGGCCGGGCCTGGCGGATGGCGTCGGCGACATTGCCCGGCGTGAGCCCGCCGGCCAGCAGGAGCCGGGAGCCCGGAGGCACGCCGTCGACCAGCGACCAGTCGAACACCTGGCCCGAGCCGGGCGACGGTGCGTCGAGCATCACGATCTGGGCGCCGTAGTCCTTGGCCTTGCGGATGGCGCTGCTGCCGGCCGGGAAGGCGTTGATGACGACGGCCACCCGCTCGGCCACGAACCGGACCTGCTCCGGCGTTTCATGGCCGTGTAGCTGGGCCGCCTTCAGCCCGATGCCGTTGACGATCTTCACGACCTGCTCGGGGGCTTCGTCGCGGAAGACGCCGACGGTGACGACCTCCGGTGGTAGGCGGTTGACGATCTGGCCCACCACGGTGACCGAGACCTGGCGGGGCGAGGGGGCGAAGATGAAACCCACCCCGTCCGCGCCCATGGCCACGGCCAGCAGGGCGTCTTCCTCCGTTGTGGTGCCGCACACCTTCACGAACACGCGGCCGCCGATCGCAGGGCCCGCACGGCGCCGGCCGGGTCGGCGCTGGTGACGAGGGACTCCCCCACCAGCACGGCGTGGTAGCCGGCGTCGGCCAATCGGGCGACGTCATCGGGGCCGGTGATGCCCGACTCGGCCACCCGCACCACCCCCGGGGGGATGGCGGCCGCGACCCGCACCGCCCTGTCGGCGTCGACGGCGAAGGTGGTGAGGTCGCGCTGGTTGACGCCGATGAGCGTGGCGCCGGCGGCCAGCGCCCGCTCCACCTCGGCCTCGTCGTGCACCTCGACGAGGGCGTCGAGCCCGACGTCCGCGGCCAGCGCCCCGAACGCAGCCAACTCCGCGTCGGAGAGGGCGGCCACGATGAGCAGGACGGCGTCCGCTCCCATCAGCCTGGCGTCGCACACGTCCCGCTCGGACACGGTGAAGTCCTTGCGCAGCACGGGCAACCCGCATGCCGTCCGGGCCTCGGCCAGATCGGCAGGCGAGCCGGCGAAGAACGGGGCGTCGGTGAGGACCGACAGGCAGGCCGCCCCGCCCTCGGCGTAGGCCCTGGCCAGCACGCCGGCCACGAGGCCCGCAGCCAGGTCGCCCTTCGACGGCGACCGGCGCTTGACCTCGGCGATCACGGCCAGGCGGCCACCGCCGGTGCCGGCGGCCAGCGAGGCGACGAAGCCCCGGGCCGGCGCCTGGGCCCGCGCCGCCGCGGCCAGCTGGTCGAGCGGCCGGAGGTCGGCGGCCGCCGCGCTTCGATGGGCGGCCAGGATGGTGTCGAGATAGGTGGCCACGGCCGGCAAGCGTACCGGGGCGCCTTCTCCACGCCGCCGGGGTGCACGATCACAGCCCGAACAGCCCTCAGAACCGGGCTCCTGGCGAGTGTGCAACCCCAACCGCCCGGGGCTTCACACTTCGCTCACAGGGAGGTGCCACGCTTCTCGCGTGCAGACCGATCTGGGCACGATCGTCGTCGTGGAGGACGACCCCAACATCGCCGACCTGGTGGACCTCTATCTCCGCCGCGAGGGCTACCGCGTATTGCAGGCCGGCGACGGCGAGCAGGGGCTCGAGCTCGTCTCGCGCGAGCGCCCCCGGCTGGTGGTCCTGGACGTGGGCCTCCCCGGAGCGGTCGATGGATTGGAGGTGTGCCGGCGTCTTCGGGGGACCGACCGTGGTGGCGGGGGGGTGGCCACGATCCCGGTCGTGATGCTCACGGCGCGTGACGGCGAGGTGGACCGGGTGCTCGGCCTCGAGCTGGGCGCCGACGACTACATCACCAAGCCGTTCTCGCCCCGCGAGCTGGTGGCCCGGGTGAAGGCGGTGCTGCGCCGGACCGACGGCCCCCGCCCCGCCGGCCCCGACATCCTGGCTGCCGGCCGGGTGGCGGTGGACACCGGCCGGCGGGAGGCTGCCGTCGACGGGGCCGTGGTGCCGCTCGCCGCCCGCGAGTTCGACCTCCTCCGCTTCCTGGCCGAGCACCCCGGCCTGGCCCTCAGCCGCCGCCAGCTGCTCGACGGCGTGTGGGGCCCGGCCTGGTACGGCGACGACCGCACCGTCGACGTCCACGTGCGCCAGCTGCGCAGGAAGCTGGGCGACGCCCTCCCCCTCGCCACCGTGTGGGGCGTGGGCTACCGGCTCGGCTGAGAACCCGATGCGCCGCCGCCTCACCCTCACCATCGTTGGCCTCGTGGCGGCCGCCCTGGTGGTGGCCGGCCTGGGTACCCTCGTACTGGCCCGGGTGGGGGCGCGCAACGAGACGAGGTCCGACCTGGAGGACCAGGCCATGGCCCTGGCCGACGTGGCCGACGGGCTCCAGCGGCCCCCGGTGCTGACCGCTCTGCGGCGATCGTTGCGGCTCGAGGGCGCCGACATCGTGCCGGTAGGCCCCGTCCTCGCCGGACGGAACGGGCGCGGATCTCTGCACCCGCCCGCAGCGCCACTGGTCGGCGGCGCCGTCCTGACCGAGTCGGAGCTCGAGCTGCTGCACAGCGGCACGGCCGTGGTGTCCGGCTGGCGCGGCGACACGGCCTACGCCGCCGCGCCCGTGCATCGGGGCGGCGAGATACGCGTGGCCGTCCTGCTCACCCGGAAGCAGTCGTCGGGCCTGGGCACCGCCTTGCCATGGTTCCTGCTGTCGGCTGGCACCGCGCTGGTGGCGGCGGCGGTGGCGGCCGACCGGCTGGCCCGCCGGTTCATCCGGCCGGTGGCGGCCGCGGCCGACGCGGCCCGGCGCATTGCGGCGGGCGACCTGGCCGTACGGGTCGAGGCGGCCGGCCCCGGCGCGGAGGCGGAGCTGGCCCGCCTGGCCACGTCCGTCAACGCCATGGCCACCGAGCTGGAGCGGGCCCGGGGCCTCGAGCGCCAGTTCCTGCTGTCCGTGTCCCACGAGCTGCGCACGCCCCTCACGTCGGTGCGGGGCTTCGCCGAGGCCATCGCCGACGGCGCCGCGCCCGACACAAGGCGGGCGGCCGAGGTCATCGGGTCGGAGGCCCGCCGGCTGGAGCGCCTGGTGGCCGACCTGCTGGACCTGGCCAAGCTGGACGCCCGGTCCTTCTCGCTCCACATGGAGCCGGTCGACGTGGCCGCCGTCGTGGTCGACACAGCCGAGGGCTTCCGGCCGGCGGCCGATGCCGCCGGCCTCTCACTCGACGTGCGCGTCGACGGGGGCAACAGCGGTTCGCCCGTGTTGCTGGCGATGGCCGATCCGGAGCGCCTGGCCCAGGTGGTGGCCAACCTGGTCGAGAATGCCCTGAAGTTCGCCGCCCGGCACATCACCGTCACCGCCGGCAGCGAGGACGGCCAGGTCGTGCTGGCGGTCTCCGACGACGGCGCCGGCATCGCCGAGGCCGACCGGGACCACGTGTTCGACCGCCTCTTCCAGTCGAGCCGAACCCCGGCCCGCCAGGCCGGCTCGGGGCTCGGGCTCACCATCGTGGCCGAGCTGGCGTCGGCCATGGGTGCAGGCGTCGACGCCCAGTCGGTGCCCGGCGCCACCCGCATGGTGGTCCGCCTCCGGGCGCCCGGGCCCTGAGGGGCGACTCAGGGCTTTCGGGTGGTCGTGGTGGTTACCGGTCTCGTGGTGGGGACGGTCGTGACGGCCGGACCGGTGGTGGTGGTCACCGGTCTGGTGGTGGGGGCGGTGGTGACGGCCGGACGGGTGGTCGTGGTCACCGGGCTGGTCGTGGGGGTGGTGGAGCCGGGAGGGCGGCTCGTCGTGGCGCCCGGGACAGTCGAGGCGACCGGCGCCGTGGTGACCGGCGTCGGCGGGTCGGCGCATGCCGGCAACGCCAGCTGGAACTGTTCGGCGCCATTGACGACGAGCCGCAAGGCCTGCACCCCGACGCCCTGGCAGGTCAGCTCCCAGCGGGCCCGTCCGGTGGCATCGGTCACCGTGGGGTTCGCCAGACCGACGCTCCAGCCCGACCCGCCCGCCAGCTCCACGGTGGCGCCCGCCATGGCCACACCGTTCACCACCCCGCCCGGGTCGACCGAGCGGTTGCTCAGCTGCAGGACCAGGTTGCTGGTCCCGCCCACGACCGGCGGGTTGGGCGCAATCGCCGGCTGCGGCGTGGTGCCGAAGTTGCGCTCCAGCTTCAGATCCACCGAATAGGTCTCCGTCGCTCCGACGAAGAAGAAGGCGGGGACGGCGATGGCGATGTCAGGCACCCGCCACGCCCGGACCCGGTAGCCGCCGCCGAGCACGTTCTGGGCCGACCAGCTGCCGTCGGGGGCCGAGGCCACGTCGATGCCGGCGACCGACCTGCCCACCAACCGCTCCACCCGGATCGTTGCGCCGTCCACCGGAGTGCCGTCCGGCCCGACCACCGTGCCCTTGATGGTGCCCTTGCCCGGCCCCACCACCACGGTGGTCATGGTGGCCCGCCCGGCGGGCACGGCCGGCAGGGCCACCCCGGTGAAGTCCGGCGGGGAGGTGGTGGACGGCCGGGCCTGCGTGCTGGGCGGCGGCGGCAGCGGGTCGAGAGCGACGTCGCCGCCCGAGCACGCGGCCAGGAGGGCAGCGACCGCCAGTGCGGCCACCACCGACCGCAGCGTGCCACGGGCGCCGACGGCGGCGCCCGCCGGGCCGAGCACCCACGGACGACGCCGGGCGCGCTCAGGCCGCCGTGGGGGAACCGGATGGGGCGCAACCAGATGGTGCACTAGCCCACGAGCGGCAGGGTCTCCACGCTGGCCGCCGCCGTCCCGGCCTCCCAGCGCACCTCCACCTGGGCCGGCGTCTCCACGTCCCTGCGCACGTAGGCCAACGCCACCACTCCCCCGCCGGCCGGACCGGGGGCCACCGAGGTGAGGGCGCCTACTTCCTTGTCGCCCACGAAGAGCGCGGCGCCCACGGGCGGGGTGGCGGTATCCACCACCACGCCCCGCAGGTTCCGAGGCACGTTGCCGCCGCGCGAATCGATGCGGGCCACCAGCTCCTGGCCGGTGTAGCAGCCCTTGGTGAAACTCACCGTGCGGGCCACGATGCCGGCTTCGGCGGGGATCGTCTTCTCGGTGAGCTCGGCGCCCATGGCCGGGATGCCCGCCTCGATGCGCAGCGTCTGCCAGCTGTCGACACTGCACCGGCGCACCGGGGGCTCCGACAAGGCGGGCGCCTCGCCGAGCACGTCGACGCCGGGCAGGCCCGGCCAGTCGGCCGGGACCACCACGCCGCCGGTGGCGCACGGGCCGAGCTCGGCCGCCCGCGGGCCCCGCAGGGCGAGGCAGTGCCAGTCGATCGGCTCGAGGTCGGCCTTGATGCGGATCTTGAACCTGCGCAAGCGCTCGATCACGGCCTCGCCGAACCCCTCGTCGACGTCGAGCACGAGCTCGTGCGTGCCCGTGCGGAGCACGCGCACCAGCGCCTCGACCTTGCCCTGGGGCTGCAAGAGCAGGGAATCGGCCGCCTCCCCGACAGCGAGAGCGGCGACGTCCTGGCTCAGCTGGCCCTGCATCCACGACACGGCGTCGGGGCCCGAGACCCGCAGGAAGTCCCGGGGCAGTTCGAAGGCCCCCACGTCGTTGCGCATGGCCTGGTAGTCGGGGGACGGGTCCACAGGGGCATTGTCGCTCACACCCGCTCCGGCGAGGGAGAATCAGGTGATGAAGTCCGCGCAGCTCACCGGCCGGCTCCTCGTGGCGACGCCCATCCTGGGCGACCCCAACTTCGACCGCACCGTCGTGCTCCTCCTCGAACACTCCGAGGAGGGGGCGGTCGGCCTCGTGTTGAACCGCCCGAGCAAGACCGAGGTGGCCGAACCGCTGCCTGAGTGGGACGAGGTGACGGCCGTGCCGTCGGTGATCTTCGTGGGCGGGCCCGTATCGCAGTCGGCGGTCATCGGCCTGGCCCGCTGCGACAGCGGCGCCAGCTCCGCCGCCGGCTGGCGGGCGGTGGGCGGGGGCATCGCCATCGTCGACCTCACCGACGCCGCCCCGGACGCAGCCGCACCCATCGAGGCGCTCCGCCTCTTCGCCGGCTACGCCGGCTGGGGCCCGTTCCAGCTGGAGGCGGAGATCGACGCCGGCGCCTGGTGGGTGGTCGACGCCAGCCCCGACGACGCCCTCAGCCCTGACCCCGAGGGCCTGTGGTCCGCCGTCCTGCGCCGCCAGCGAGGCCGAGTGGCCATCCACGCCTTCTTCCCCGACGACCCCTCGTCCAACTGACCGTTCCCGAGTAAATAGCCACCGGATTCCGGTGGCCCTATTTACTCGGGAGTGCGGAGGTTGGCGGCGCGGGCGGCGGTCATGCGGCGGGCGGCGGGGACGGCGGCGAGGAGGGCGGCCGCCTTGTTGCAGCACTCCAGGTCCTCCATGGCGGGGTCGCTGTCGGCCACGATGCCGGCGCCCGCCTGGACGCTGGCCTTCCCGGCCGGGGTGACGAGCATGGTGCGGATGGCGATGGCGGTGTCGAGGTTGCCGGAGAAGTCGACGTAGCCCACCACGCCGGCGTACGGGCCGCGCTTGGTGGGCTCCAGCTCGTCGATGATCTCCATGGCCTTGACCTTGGGGGCGCCCGACACCGTGCCCGCCGGCAGGGTGGCCCGCAGCACGTCGATCGGGCCGAGACCTGGAGCCAGCCGGCCCGACACCTGCGAGCTGAGGTGCATGACGTGGCTGTAGCGCTCGAGGGTGAGCAGTTCGTCGACCTGCTCGGTGCCGAAGCGCACCACCCGCCCCACGTCGTTGCGGGCCAGGTCGACCAGCATCACGTGCTCGGCCAGCTCCTTGGGGTGCTCGCGCAGCTCGCCGGCCAGCCGGCGGTCCTCCTCGTCGGTGCGGCCCCGGCGGCGGGTGCCGGCGATGGGCCGCGACACGACCCGGTCGCCCAGCAGCTGCACCATGGGCTCGGGTGACGAGCCCACCACGGTGACGGCCGGATGGCGCAGGAAGTACATGTACGGCGACGGGTTCACCTGGCGCAGCGCCCGGTACACGTCGAAGGGGTCGGCGCCGAGGTCGAGGTCGAACCGCATCGACAGCACGACCTGGAAGATGTCGCCGTCGAGGATGCGCTCCTTGGCCGCCGCCACCGCCCGGGCGTAGTCCGCAGCGCTCACCGTGCGGGTGACGTCGGGCGGCGGCTCGTCGCGCTCGGGCGGTTCCACCACCGGCTCGTCGAGGGGACGGGCGCCGTCGGCCGCCAGCCGGTCGAGGCGGGCCTCGGCGTCGTCGTAGAGGGCGTCGATGTCGTCAGCCGACGCGTCCGGGGGGACGAAGGCGTTGGCGATCAGGGTGACCCGCTGGCGCCAGTGGTCGTAGGCGGCGATCTCCCCCACCACCGACAGCACGGCGTCGGGATGGCCCAGGTCGTCGGGCGGGACGTCGGGCAGGCGCTCGACCTCGCGCGCCACGTCGTAGCCCAGGTAGCCGACCACACCGCCGTGCAGCGGTGGCAGGTCGGGCACCGGCGGCGAGTGGTAGGCGGCCAGCAGCCCCTCGAGAGCGGCCAGCACGCCCCGGTCGAGGGCCACGCCGGCGGGCACGCCGTTGTCGGCCTCTATGCGCCCGCCCCGGGCCACCAGGGTGGTCGACGGGTTGCGGCCGACGAACGACCACCGGCTCCAGCGCTCGCCGTGCTCCACCGACTCGAACAGGAACCCGGCGCCGTCGCCCACCACCCGTAGGAACCCGGCCACTGGCGTGGTGAGGTCGCCCAGGATCTCCCGCCACACCGGCACCACGGGGGCGCTACGGGTTAGGGCGCGGAAGTCGTCCCTACTGGGGCGGGGCACCGAACGGCCGGTAGAAGCAGGTGAACTCGCCGGTGTGGCAGGCGCCCTTGCCTACCTGGTCGACGACGAACAGCAGGGCGTCGCCGTCACAGTCGTAGGACGCCTCGACTACGTTCTGGACGTCGCCCGACGTGTCGCCTTTGGCCCACCGCTCCTGACGCGACCGGCTCCAGTACACCATCCGCCCCGTCTCCAGGGTCTCCCGCAGCGTGTCGGCGTTCATCCACGCCAGCATCAGCACCTTCCCTGTGGCCCGGTCCTGGGCGATGGCGGGCACGAGGCCAGAGGCGTCGTACCTCACCTGATCGAGGCCAGCAATCGGGTCGGGCGTCACGACAGCCCCGGGGGAAGCAGGGCGCCCGGCCACCGCACGCCGCCGAAGGCGGCCCCGATGGCTGGGCGCAACCGCCGGCGAAGCCGGCGGCGAGGACAAACGAGCGGAGGCAGACCGGCTCCGCCGGTCTGCTGGAGCACGGACAACTCGCTGAGCAAGCTCCGCTTGCGAAGCGAAATCACAGGTACAGCCCCGTGGCGTCCTCGTTGCGGTCGGAGGCGACGGCGTGCACGTCGCGCTCGCGCAGGATCAGGTACTCCTCGCCCTGGACCTCCACCTCGAAGCGGTCCTCGGGGTTGAACAGCACCCAGTCGCCCGTGCGCACGCTGCGCACATTCGGCCCCACCGCCACCACCTCGGCCCACGCCAGGCGCTTGCCGACCTGGGCGGTGGCGGGGATGAGGATCCCCGACCGGGACCGGCGCTCACCCTCGGCTGCCGGGATCTGCACCAGCAGCCGGTCGGCCAGCATGGTGATGGGCTGCTTGTGGTCGCGCTCGGGCACCCCCCACGGTAATGGACGGCAGCGGGTGGGGATGGGGTCCCCACCTCGCGGAGGAGGCCGGGGTTGGGGCCCCGGCCGGGCAGATTGAAATGGACGGCAGCGGGTGGGGATGGGGCCACTGGTCGTATCGTTACTTCAACTGATGGCACTATACAACGAGGCATGGTCGTGGTAGCGTGGGCCACGTGGCCCCGACCCCCGCTGCACCCACCGTCCCCCCCGACGGCGAGGTTCGCGGGGCGGCGGGGCCCACGATGACGATCGACGAGCTGGCCCGCCGGGCCGGGTGCACCACCCGCAACGTCCGGAACCACCAGACGGCTGGCCTCCTGCCCCCGCCGGTGATCGACGGACGGGTGGGTCGCTACGACGAGGGCCATCTGGCCCGCCTGCGCCTCATCGCCCAGCTCCAGGAGCAGGGTTACTCGCTGGCCGGGATCGCGTCGCTGCTGGAGGCCTGGCAGAAGGGTCACAGCCTGGCCGAGGTACTCGGCTTCGAGCAGGCCCTCACCGCTCCGTGGACCGACGAGGAGCCCGAGGTCGTCTCCCCCGGCTACCTGTTCGAGCTGTTCCCGGAGAGCGCCACCCGCCCGGATCTCGTCCTGCGGGCCGTGGAGCTCGGCCTCTTCGAGGCGGACGGGCCCGACGTGCGGGTGCTCAGCCCCCGGCTCGTGAAGGCGGGCGCCGAGTTGGTGGCGGTGGGGGTGCCCCTGGCCGCCACACTGGCGGAGCTGGGCGAGCTGCGCCGGGACCTCGACCGGGTGGCCACCCGGCTCGTGCACCTGTTCGAGGAGCACGTCTGGAAGCCCTTCGCCGACGCCGGCATGCCGGCCGACCAACTTCCCCACGTCACCGACGCCCTCCGGCGCATGCGCCCGCTGGCCGCCGCCACCGTCCAGGCGGTGCTGGCCCGGGCCATGGAGAGCCGCACCGCCGCGTCCACCACCATGGCGGCGGTCCGGGAAGGCATGCGATGACCACCGCAGGAGCAGCAGCACCGACAGCACGGCACCGCACGGCCCCGTCGACGCGCAAGGAAGGAAGCACGCCATGATCGCCTTCGCCGGATGGGGCACCGACTGGCCGTTCGTGGCCGCGCCCTTCGTCTTCTATTTCTTCACCGTCTTCTGGCTGCTCTGCATGGGCGACCACGAGGGCGAGACCAACCCGATCCGCATGTTCTTCCGGCGCATCTCCACCGCCATGGAGGACGTCACCGGGTACCCCGGCTGGGCCATGGCCGGCGCCCTGAGCGGCCTGCTGGTTCTGGCCGTGGCCGCTCTCGGCCTCTACTGGGACGTGGCGTACCACATCGATTTCGGCCGGGACAACCAGCTGATGACGCCCAGCCACACGATGATCCTGCTGGGCCTCGGCGGCATGGTCTACGCAGCGGTGATCGCGGTGATCTTCGCCACCAACGACCGCACGCAGGTGGGCTTCGGGTTCGCCGGCATGCGCATCCCGTGGTCGGCCCTCATGCTCGCCGTCCTCGGCTTCGGCGGCGTGGCCGCCTTCCCACTCGACGAGCTTTGGCACCGGGCCTACGGCGTCGACGTCACCCTGTGGAGCCCCACCCACCTGCAGCTGGTCGCCGGTGGCGGGCTCGGCCCCATCGCCGTCCTGCTCATGCTCCTCGAAGGCCGCTCCCAGGCGAGCCCTCGGGCCCTCGGCCGCATCATCGAGGCCACCACCGGTGGCGCCGTCCTCGTGGGCCTGTCGACCTTCCAGGGCGAGTTCGACTTCGGTGTCCCCCAGTTCCAGGCCCTGTACCTGCCCGTCCTGTTCGCCGTCGTCATGGGCTTCGGCCTGGTGCTCGTGCGCATGGCCCTCGGCCAGGGCGGCGCCATCACGTCGGTGATCGCGTTCCTCGTCCTGCGCATCTCCCTTGCCCTCCTGGTGGGCGGCGCCCTCAACCACACCACGCCCCGCTTCCCGCTCTACCTGGTGGGCGCCGTCTGCGTGGAGGTGGTGGCGTACGTGCTCGGCACCGACAAGACGCTGCGGTTCGCCCTGGTGGCAGGGGCGGCGGCGGGCACAATCGGCCTGGCCGGCGAGATGGCGTTCGTCGACGTCTCCGGGTGGTTCGACGTCGACCCGACCGCCATGCTCCTGCCGGCGCTCGTCATCTGCCTGGTGGCGGCGACGGCGGCGGCCGTCCTGGGCGCCGGCCTGGGCAGGGCGTGGCGGCCGTCGGGGGACGAGTCCTCCACGCCGATGCCGCTCGCCGCTCTCGGCGTCGCGGGCCTGGCCGTCATCGTGGCGCTGGCGCTGCCGCTGCCCCGCAACGTCGGCCAGGTCGACGCCGTCATCCGGCTGGAGCCGGCCGGCGACCTGGCCAAGGTGGCGGTCGACGTCACGCCGGCCGATGCGGCCGACAACGCCACCGCCTTCGGGGTCATGTCCTGGCAGGGCGGCGGCCGGGTGTGGGCCGAGCTCGAGAAGGCCGGCCCGGGACACTGGGTCACCACCAAGGCGGTGCCCATCGCCGGGTCGTGGAAGTCGATGGTGAGCCTCCAGCGGGCCGACGAGGTGATGGCGGCGCCGATCTACCTGCCCGCCGACGCCGAGATCGGCGCCTCCGCCGTGCCCGCCCTGCCCGAGCGGTCCGCCCCGTTCGTGCGCAACACGGAGATCCTCCTGCGGGAGGCCAAGGACGGGCCCGGCTGGCCGGCGCTCCTCGCCTACGCCGGCGTGGCCCTCGTGGCGGCCGTGTGGATCGGCCTGTTCGCCTTCACCGGCCGGCGCCTGGCCGGCGCCGAGCCGCCCCCGCCAGCGCCGCCGGCCGACAGGGGCAGCGACGCCGGGACCGCCTTTGTGCCTGGCGGCAGGCTCGAGCCCGTCGGCGGCCACACCCGCTCCTGGGCCAACTGGTAGCGAACGAGGGAGTCCCCCCGGCATCTCTAAACGGGGCGAACCGACACGCCGGCGGCGGCCAGATGGGCCTTCGCCTGGGCGACCGTGAGGTCGCCGAAGTGGAACACCGAGGCGGCGAGCAGCGCATCGGCGCCGCCCTCCACCGCCCCCGCCACCAGGTGGTCGAGCGTGCCCACGCCGCCGCTGGCGATCACCGGGATGTTGCAGGCGTCGACGACCGACCGCAGCAGCTCGAGGTCGAATCCGTCGCGGGTGCCGTCGCGGTCCATCGAGGTGAGCAGGATCTCCCCCGCCCCGAGCCGCTCGCACTCGCCCGCCCACGCCACCGCGTCGAGCCCCGTGGGCGTGCGCCCGCCGTGGGTGTGCACCTCGAAGCCCGCCGTAGCGTCCGTGCGCCGTCGGGCGTCGATGGCGACGACCACGCACTGCGCCCCGAACTCGGTGGACAGGTCGGCCACGAGCTCTGGACGGGCCACGGCGGCGGTGTTCACTCCGACCTTGTCCGCCCCGGCCCGCAGGAGCGCCCGGGCATCGTCGACGGTGCGCACGCCGCCGCCCACGGTGAGGGGGATGAACACCCGCTCGGCCGTCCTCCACACCACGTCGATCATGGTGGACCGGGCGCCCGACGACGCCGTGATGTCGAGGAACACGATCTCGTCGGCTCCCGCCTCGTCGTAGCGGGCGGCCAGTTCGGCCGGGTCACCGGCGTCGCGTAGGTCGACGAAGCGCACGCCCTTCACCACCCGGCCGGCGTCGACGTCGAGGCAGGGGATGATCCTCACGGCTCGCACGCCAGCACCGCCTCCCGCACGCTGAACACGCCCTCGTGGATTGCGGTACCGACGATGGCGCGGGCGAGCGGCCGCCCACCGGCCTCCACCAGGGCAAGGGCCCGAAGGTCGTCGAGCGTGCCCACGCCACCCGACGCCACCACAGGGTGACGGGTCGCCGCCAGCACGCCGGCGAGGCCATCGAGATCGGGCCCCCCGAGCATCCCGTCGCGAGAGATGTCGGTTACCACCACGGCTCCCAGCTCGGCGTCCTCGATCTCGTTCAGGACGTCGGTCAGGGTGCGGCCCGACCCCTCCGTCCAGCCCCGCACCGCAACCTCACCGTGACGCGCATCGAGACCGACGGCCACCCGGTGGGGGTGGCGCTGGGCCACGCGCCGCAACAAGCCGGGGTCCTCCAGCGCGGCGGTCCCGAGCACGATCCGGCTCACGCCGGCCCCGAGGAGCGCCTCAGCCGAGAACTCGTCCCGGATGCCGCCCCCCGCCTGTACCGGGATCGCCACGGCCGCGGCGATGGCGGCGACGACGGCCCGGTTCTCGGGCCGACCGGTCCGGGCCGCGTCGAGGTCGACCACGTGGATCCACGACGCCCCGTCCGCCTCGAACTCCTTGGCCACCGCCACCGGATCGCCCCCGTACACCTTCTCCCGCGCGTAGTCCCCCTGCACGAGCCGCACGCACGCCCCACCCCGGATGTCGATCGCCGGATAGAGCTCCATCAGGAACACGCCTTCGCGAAGTTGGCCAGCACACGCGCACCGACGGCTCCGGACTTCTCCGGGTGGAACTGCGTCGCCCACAGGGGACCGCGTTCGACAGCGGCGACCACAGTGCCCCCGTAGTCGCAGGTGGCGACAACGTCAGCAGTCGGAGCAGGCGCGAATGAATGCACGAAGTACACCCAGGGCTCGGGCCCGAGGCCATCGAGTAGCGCACTCGCGGGGCGGGTGGGAACGAGCACGTTCCACTGCATCTGCGGCCGCTTGACGCCGTCCGGCAACCGGACGACGGTCGCATCGATCACACCCAGCCCGTCGATCCCGGGGCTCTCCTCGGACGACGCATACAGCATCTGCATGCCGATGCAGATGCCGAGGAAGGGCGTTCCCGCAGCGATGGCGTCGAACGCAACCTTGTCGAGCCCGGTCGACCGGAGCGCTTCCATGCACCGCCCGAACGCCCCGACCCCAGGAAGCACAACTCCCGCCGCACCCGCAGCCGAGGCCGGATCGCTGACGAGGACGGCGTCCGCCCCGGCCTTCTCCAACGCCTTCTGTGCCGACCGGAGGTTCCCGATCCCGTAGTCGAGGACAGCGATCACTGGCGATCCCGCCTCGCGGTGTCGGGAGGCATCCCACCGACCCGAACGGCGCCCGCCGATCGGATCACAACGAGCCTTTCGTCGAGGGCACACCGACACCGTCGACCCGGATCGCATCGCGCAAGGCCCGGGCCACGCCCTTGAACGAGGCCTCCAGGATGTGGTGCGTATTGCGACCACTCCGCAACCGGATGTGCAACGTGATGCCAGCCGACGTGGCGAACGACTGGAAGAAATGCTCCCCCATCTGCGGGTCGAACGGCGGCGTCCCCAGCGGCAACGAATCGGGCGGGCATTCCACCTCGTAGACGATGAACGGACGTCCGGACAGGTCCAGGGCGACCTCGACCAGGGCCTCGTCCAGGGGCAGGAGGATCGACCCGAAGCGCCGGATCCCCTCCTTGTCCCCCAAGGCTTCGCGCACAGCCTCGCCCACCACGATGGCCACGTCCTCGACCGTGTGGTGGGTATCCACGTGCAGGTCGCCCCGGGCGACGACCTTGAGGTCGATACCGCCGTGGCGCCCGAGCTGGGAGACCATGTGGTCGAAGAAGGGCAGGCCGGTATCGACCTCGGTGGCGCCGGTGCCGTCGAGGTCGACCCGGACCTCGATCTCGGTCTCCTTGGTCGACCGGGTGCGGGTGGCGGTACGGGGCGACGTCACAGGACCTCCGCTACGGCGGCGAGGAACGTGTCGTCCTCGGCGGGGGTGCCGACCGTGACCCGGAGGCAGCCGTCGAGGCCGGGCCACGAGCTGCAGTTGCGCACCAGCACCGACCGGTCGAGCAGCCCCTGCCACACCTCGGCCGACGGCCGCGAGCGGGGCCGGAACAGGATGAAGTTGGCGTCGGACGGCCACGTCTCCAGGTCGAGATCGGCCAGGGCGGCGAAAAGGCGGTCGCGCTCGGCCGCCACCGCCCGCACCCGCGCGTCCATCTCGGCCCGGTAGCGCAGGGCGAGGAGGCCGGCCGCCTGCTTCACCGCGTCGAGGTGGTACGGCAGGGCCCGCGCCTCCATCTCGGCCACCACCGACGCCGGGCCGATGACGTAGCCGAGGCGGGCGGCCGCCATCGACCACGTCTTCGAGTAGGTGCGCACCACGGCCAGGCCGGCGTCGTCGTCCACCAGCTCGACGGCCGACCACGGCGCGAACTGGCCGTACGCCTCGTCCACCACCACCAGGCCCGGGGCGAGGTCGACCACGTCGGTGACCACGGCCGGAGGGTCGGCCCGGCCGGTGGGGTTGTTCGGCGAGCACAGGAAGGTGACGGCCGGGTCGGCCTCGGCCACGACCCGTTTCACCTCGCCGATGTCGAGGGTGAAGTCGGGGGCCCGGTCACCGGTGGTCACGCCCGTGCCGGTGAGGCGGGCGATGTGGGAGTGCAGCGCGTAGGTGGGCTCGAACACGGCCGCCGTCCGCCCCGGCCCGCCGTAGGTGAGCAGCAGGACCTGGAGCACCTCGTTGGAGCCGTTGGCGGCGAAGACCTGCTCGGGTCGCACCCCGTGCAGCTCGGCCAGCCCGGCCCGCAGGGCGGTGGCCGAGCGGTCTGGATAGCGGTTGAACGCGATGGCGGCGACCGCTGCGGCCAGCTCGTCGACCCAGGCCTGTGGTGGCGGGTAAGGCGACTCGTTGGTGTTGAGGCGCACGGCCACGTCGACCTGGGGCGAGTGGTAGCCCGCGCCGAGGCCCTGGTCGGGGCGCGGCGGGATCAGCGCTGCCATCGGAGGTTGACCGACTGGGCGTGGGCGGGCAGGCCCTCGGCGTCCGCGATGGCAGCCACGTGGGGGGCGATACGGGCCAGCGTGGGCTCGTCGAGCGACACCACGTGCACCGCCTTCACGAAGTCGTCCACCCGCAGGGCGCCCGAGAAGCGGGCCGAGCCGTAGGTGGGCAGGACGTGGCTGGGGCCGGCCAGGTAGTCGCCCACGCTGGCGGGAGCGAAGGCGCCGCAGAACACGGCGCCGGCGTGGCGCACCAGGGGCAGCAGCGCCTCGGGGTCGGCCGTCATCAGCTCGAGGTGCTCGGGGGCGATGGCGTTGGCCACCTCGATGGCCTGCTCGGGCCCGTCGACCAGGGCGGTGTAGCCGTTGGCCGCCAGGTTGGCCTCGATGACCGCCCGGCGCGGGTTGGTGGCGGCCAGGCGGGTGATCTCCGCCTCGATGCGGCTCGCCGCCTCCTCTGACCAGGTGATGAGCCAGCCCACGCTGTCGGGACCGTGCTCGACCTGCACGATGACGTCGATGGCGGCGTAGGTGACCGGCGTGGTGTCGTCGGCCACGACGACCACCTCGCTCGGTCCCGGGAACGAGCCCGGCACGCCCACCACACCCTCGGCCGCCACCTGCTGCTTGGCTACCGAGGTGAACAACCCGCCGGGCCCCACGATCACATCAACCGGGCGGATCGACTCGGTGCCGTAGGCCATGGCCGCCACCGCCTGGGCGCCGCCGATCCGGAACACCTCGTCGACGCCTGCCAGCGCAGCCGCGGCCAGGATGCCGGGTGCCACCGTGGCGCCCTCGGCGGTGGGCGGCGAGCACAGGACGACCTCGCCCACGCCCGCCACACGGGCGGGAATGGCGGTCATCAGCACGGTGGACATGAGGGGCGCCTCACCGCCGGGGATGCACAGGCCGGCCCGGTCGACGGGCCGGTACAGCTCCCGGAGGACGATGCCGTCGCGCTCGTGGCGGGCGTCCTCGCGCACCTGGTGGCGGTGGTAGGCGAGGACGTTGGCCCTCGATGCCTCAAGCGCCTCGCGCAGCAGGGGCGGGATCGACTCCAGGGCGGCGTCGATCTCGGCCTGCGGGACGCGCAGCGCCCCGAGGCGCACACCGTCGAACTTCTCGGTGAGGTTGCGGACGGCGTCGTCACCGCCCGAGCGGACCTCGGCCAGGATCGCCTGGACGGCGGCGACCGGGAGGTTGGTGGCGGCGGTGGGCCGGGGCAGGCGGGCGCGCCAGTCACCGTCGGTGCCGCGCAGGTCGAGTCGGGTGAGCATGGGGAAGGACGATCGTACCGCCGCCCCCGCCACCCCCTTCGGTGGCTGCCCCGGCACCACGTCGGCCACGACGATTCCGAGGAGCGCCGTCCGGCGGGGTGGAGCTGCACGGGCCCGTGCACCGGTCCTGGCGGCAGGCGACCCGGGACCGCAGCCCACCGGAACGACCGCCGGGCGAGGAGGGCACAATGGGGCCATGTCGTCGCCCACCGCCGAGTTGTCCTCTCTCGCGACCGCCCTGGACGACGTCGCCAAGCGGGTCACCGCCATCGCCGAGTCCTACGCCGGCGCCCGCAGGGACGACCTCGCCACCGAGCTCTACCAGGTCGAACGAGCGCTCGCCGGAGCCCGCAGAGGCCTGGCCAGAGTCCTCGACAGCTCCCGCCCGTCAGGTCGATCAAGACCCGGAGCCCGCTGAGCGGGCCGGAAGACGCCGGTCATCCCCCGCACCGTCAGACTCGTCGAAGGAACCTCCGGTTCCGAGGCGAAAGAGACCGACGGCGCCCGAAGGCGCCGTCGGCCGAGCGGCGGCGGGACCGCTCTGGGGACGAGAGGCGGGGACTCGTCCCTCAGTTGTTTGGAACGACGGGAGCTTCGCCGTTGTTCCCGGGCGCCGACTCGTGCGCAGGGTCGCCCGGCATCGGCGGCTTTGTGTGCTCGGGGTCGCGCTGCACGACCTGGGTCGCCTTGGCGTCCTTGGAGATCACCATGGCCGGCTCGCCCTTCTTGATGCCGGCGGCGTCAGCGATGCCGTGGTACTTGGTGTCGGCGGTCAGGGCGATGGTGACGGTCTCACCGTCGGGTCGGTCAAGGACGATCCTGGAGCCGTCGGTCGTCGCGTCCACCTTCCCGCGGTCGAAGGTGACCGTCTGCCACGTGCCCTCGGTGGGACCCGGCACCACGACGCTTCCGTGCACCGCCTTGCCCAGCAGGCCGAGGCCGGCGTGGCCGGGACGCCCGGGGCCACCGGGGCCCGGGCCCGGATGCCCGGGGCCGTGCGGGGCGCCGGCGGGCCGACACGCCCGGCGGGCGGCGGCGTCCCCACCTGCGGCCTCGATGCAGGCCCGGACCGCGTCGTGCTTGGCCTGCCGCTCGGCTGCAGCGAGCGGCGCATGCTGCGTGACGGGGTCGCCCGGGGTGGATGCGTGCGGGACCGTCTCGTCCGTCTGGGCAGCGGCGAGCACGGTGGGCCGCGCGGGGCTGCCCCCCGCCCAGGCAGCGGCGGCGCCTCCGAACACCAGGCCGGCCAGCACGACCACGGCTGCATTTCGTTTCAGTAGCGACATCGGGTTCTCCTTCAACAGTGGGTGGGCCCTCGGTCCTCAGGATCGACGGCCCTCGTGAGGAGAATGCAGCGAACGTGTGAGGGAAGTGTGAGGGGCCTGCGATTTCGCGGCAAGGCGGCGGGCCGGCACCAGCGATGTCGGGCAGAAGTCGGCCAGCACGCAGGCCTCGCACCGGGGCTTGCGGGCCACGCACACCGCCCGGCCGTGCAGGATCAGGCGGAGGCTGAGGGCGCCTCCGTCGGCGGTGGGCACCATGGCGTTGAGATCGGCCTCCACCTTCACCGGGTCGTCGTGGACGGTGAGGGCCAGGCGTCGGCTCAGGCGGCCGACATGGGTGTCCACCGGCAGGCCGGGCAGGCCGAAACCGACGCTGCGCACCACGTTGGCCGTCTTGCGCCCCACGCCGGGGATGGTGACCAGGTCGGCCATGGCGGTGGGCACCTCGCCGTCATAGCGGTCCACCAGGGCCGCGGCCATGCCGATCAGGCTTCTGGCCTTGGCCCGGAAGAAGCCGGTGGGGTGGATGAGGGCCTCCAACTCGCCGGGCTCGGCTCCGACGAGGTCGGCGGGCGTCGGATAGCGAGCGAACAACGCCGGCGTCACCAGGTTCACACGCGCGTCGGTGGTCTGGGCCGACAGGATCGTGGCGGCGAGAAGCTGGAACGCGTTGTCATGGCGGAGCGCGCACAGCTCGGCGGCGGTGCCCGGGTACTCCGCCGCCAGGCGGGCAAGCGTCTCCCGCGCCCGCCCCTTGGGGGTTCGGGGCCTTGTCATGAGGAGCCACTACTTTGGCATTCGTGCATCACCTCGAGGTGAAGCGGCAGATGGGGCAGGGCGACATCGACGCCGTGCGGGAGCTGCTCGAGGTGGCCACCGAGGCCGACGGCCATCCGCCTCTCGGCGAGCACCAGTGGCTCGACCTTGTGGAGGGCGGCCGCGCCGGCTTCGCCGGCCTGGTGGCCTGGGAGCCGGGCCACGACCACCCCGTGGGCTATGCCCAGGTCACCCGGGGCGACACCAGCTGGGCCCTTGAATTCGTCGTCGACCCCCACCACCGGGACACCGGCTGTGCCATCGACCGGGACCTGGTGCGCGCCGCCCTCGACGTGGTGCGCGACGAGGGCGGGGGCCGCATCACCCTCTGGGTTCCGAAACCCACCGAGGACCGCGACAAGGTCGCCACCGATGCAGGCCTGCGTCGCGTCCGGGACCTGTGCCAGATGCGCCGTCCCCTGCCCGCGAGCCGGCCCTTCGAGCTCGCCACCCGGCCGTTCGAGCCCGGTCACGATGAGACGGCATGGCTCGAGGTCAACAACCGGGCTTTCGCCGCCCACCCCGAGCAGGGCGGGTGGGATCTCGAGACGCTGAAGCGCCGGGAGGCCGAGCCCTGGTTCGACCCTGCCGGCTTCCTGCTCCACGAACGCGACGGCCTCCTGGCCGGGTTCTGCTGGACCAAGGTGCACGACCACGACTCGCCTGCGCTGGGCGAGATCTACGTGGTGGCCGTCCACCCCGACTTCCAGGGTGAGGGCCTCGGGCGGCGCCTCGTACTTGCCGGTCTCGACTCGCTGGCCCGGCAGGGGCTCACCACCGGCATGCTCTACGTGGACTCGTCCAACGGGGGCGCGGTGCACCTCTACGAGGACCTTGGGTTCACCGTCGACCATGTGGACCGGGCCTACGTCGGCGAGGTGGCGGCGGGAGGCTGATCTGCGCCGCCTGGGTGGCGGCGCAAAACGAGGCGAGGCGGGGCGGCGGTGGCGCTATGTGAGGCCGCCGACACCCACTGCGTTGCCGACGGCGAAGGTGACCCCTGCGGCGGCAGCGGCGATGACGAGCTGGCGGACGGCCGACTTCACGGGCGAGCGGCCGGTGAAGGCGGCCAGGGCCAGCCCGACCCCCACGGAGGCAAGGGCGCCGACCACCACCGAGGCGAGGGTGGCACCGGCGCCCTTGGCGAAGAACCACGGGAGCAGGGGGAGGATGGCGCCGCAGGCGAATGCCACGAACGACGACAGCGAGGCGGTGCGTGGCGACCCAAGCTCGTTGGGGTCGATCCCCAGCTCCTCCCGGGCGTGGGTCTCGAGGGCCAGCTCGGGATCGCGCATCATCTCTGTGGCCAGCTCGTCGGCCGTGTGGGGCGCCACGCCCCGCTCCCGGTAGATGGCGGCAAGCTCCCGCCGCTCGTTCTCGGGCCGGCGCTTGATCTCGATGCGCTCCAGGTCCAGCTCCCGCTCGAGCAGCTCCGACTGTGCCTTCATCGACACGTACTCCCCCGCCGCCATGGAGAACGCCCCGCCCACCAGGCCGGCCAGACCGGCCAGGCGGACGACGCCGGGCGCCGGGTTGGCGCCGGCCACGCCGAGGATGAGCGACACGTTGGACACGAGCCCGTCGCTCACGCCGAAGACCGCGGCCCGGGCCGCTCCCCCCTGAATCCTGCGGTGGTGGTGCTCGTGGGGTACCTCGGAGGCATGACCGGCACCGGCCGCCGGAGCGGGTTCGGCGCTGGGTGACGGTGTCGAGATGCGCTCCATGTCCCCCTAGCCTACGGGGCTGTGGCCCGCTACGACCTCACGCCGACGGACATGGCCGGGCTGCTCGCCAGCGAGCCCGCCTACCGCGCCCGCCAGGTGTGGGACGGGCTCTACCGCCAGGGCAAAGGGCCCGAGCAGTTGACCGCGCTCCCCCGCATGTTGCGGGACCGGCTGGCGTCGGAGCCGGCGCTGGCGCCCGCCCTCAGCCTCGACGCCGAGGTGGAGTCGGACGGCGGCGACACCGTCAAGTGGCGTTGGGCGCTGCACGACGGCCGCATGATCGAGACGGTCCTGATGCACTACACCGGCCGCACCACCGTGTGCGTGTCCAGTCAGGCCGGGTGCGCCATGGCCTGCGGCTTTTGCGCCACCGGCCAGGCCGGGTTCGAGCGCAGCCTGACCACCGGCGAGATCGTGGAGCAGGTCGTCCGGGCGGCCGCCAAGGCCCGTGGCAAGGACCGGCGCCTGTCCAACGTGGTCTTCATGGGCATGGGCGAGCCCCTCGCCAACTACGACCGGGTGTGGGCGGCGGTCGAGCGCCTCCACGCCGACGCCGGCCTGTCCGCCCGCCACCTCACCATCTCCACCATCGGCATCGTCCCCGGCATCCGCCGCCTGGCCGCCGCCCCCCTGCCGGTCAACCTGGCGGTGTCCCTCCACGCCGCAGACGACGCCCTCCGCGACGAGCTGGTGCCGATCAACCGCCGGTACCCGCTGGGGGAGCTGATGGAGGCCTGCCGGGTGTGGGTCGACGCCAAGGGCCGGCGCCTGTCGTTCGAGTGGGCACTCATCGCCGGCGTGAACGACCGCCCGGCCGACGCCGCCCGCCTCGCCACCCTCGCCCGGGACGTGCGGGCCCACGTGAACCTCATCCCCCTCAACCCCACCCCCGGCTTCCTCACGAGGGGCACGCCGGCGGCCGGGGTGCGGGCGTTCGCCGCCCTGCTGACCTCCCTCGGCGTGAACGCCACCGTCCGCCGCAACCGGGGCACCGACATCGACGCCGCCTGCGGGCAGTTGGCGGCGCAGGTCACCCAGCGCCCGGATAGGACAGACTGAGTCGATGGAGACAGGTCAGTGGATGAACCGGGGCCAGCCGCAGACCCTGCAGATCGCGGTGTTCCTCCTGTACGCCAACGCCGTGTTCCTGGTGCTCGACATGCTGCGCTACAGCGTGTTCCCGCCGCTGTTCCTGCTGAACGCGGTCGGCCTCGTGGTCGCCGGCAACCGCATCGCCAACGAGCGCAAGCTGGAGGGCTACGTCCTCGGCGTGATCATGGCCTTCAGCCCGTTCCTGCTGCGCTGGTACTACGTCGGGCTCGGCAACGTGTTCTCCACCAGCCTCATCAGCCTCATGTTCGAGATCGCCCTCATCGGACTGATCCTCCACCCCCAGAGCAGGGACTACCAGCGCATCTGGTTCAAGTAGCAGCTGCTCCCTCGGGGCCGTCCCTCCGTCGACCGATCGAGGAGTTCTGGAACCTCAGGCCAACACGCCGCTCAGGTGCACCAGGCGGTTCGGCACAGCCCGGTACCAGACCCAGCGACCTCGTTTCTCGCCGACGATCAGTCCGGCGTCGGCCAGGACCTTGAGGTGATGGGACACCGTCGGTTGCGAGCGCGCCAGCGGCTCGACCAGCTCGCACACGCAGGCCTCCCCGGTGGGAGCGGATGCCAGCATGCTGAGAAGCCGGAGTCGGACCGGGTCGGCAAGCACCGCGAAGTCCTTGGCCAACTCGGCGGCACGTTCCTCCGACAGCGTCGACGCCAGCGCGGCCGGGCAGCATTCGGCGTCGACCACCGCAATCGTCGCCCCAGACCTCGTCGACCTCGTCGCCATGCCACCACCTATTGACAATGATCGATGGTTCGGGTTAACTCATCGACGTCAGTCTATCAATTCGGAGGCCCGATGTCGCGAGTCCAGCTTGCCCTCAACGTCGACGACATGGATGCCGCCGTGGGCTTCTACTCGAAGCTGTTCGCCACCGTCCCTGCCAAGCTGCGGCCTGGCTACGCCAACTTCGCAATCGAGGACCCGCCGCTCAAGCTCGTCCTCTTCGAGCAGCCCGGTGCCGGCGGCACCATCAATCACCTCGGTGTCGAGGTCTCCAGCGCAGCGGAGGTCGGTGCCGCCCAGATCCGCCTGGCCGGGGAGGGGCTCGCCACCGCCTCCGAAGACGGCGTCGACTGCTGCTACGCCCGCCAGGACAAGGTATGGGTCGACGGCCCGTCCGGCGAGCCGTGGGAGATCTACACGGTCCTGGAGCACGTCGAGATGCCGGGCGGTCAACTGCGGACCGTCGACCCCGAGACCGGCGCCGCCTGCGGCGCGACGGTCGTTGACCAGACCGTCGAGGCAGGCTCGAACCGATGCTGCTGACGGTTCGAGGAGCTCGGGCCCGGTGACCGTGACGCCGCTCGGTCGGCGGGCACTGGGCGAGTTCATCGGGACCGCCCTGCTGCTGGCGGCCGTCATCGGCTCGGGCGTCGCTGCCCAGCGGCTGTCGCCCGGCGACGTCGGCCTGCAGCTGCTCGAGAACGCGGCCGCCACTGCTGCCGCCCTGATGGCCATCATCCTCGCCATCGGGCCCGTGTCGGGAGCCCATCTCAACCCGGTGGTCACCCTGGCCGACCGCGTCTTCGGCGGGATCACCACCGGCGAGGCGGGCGTCTACGTCGGCGCCCAGGTAGCCGGTGGAGTCTTCGGTGCTGTGGTGGCCAACCTCATGTTCTCCCTGCCCGCCGTCGAACTCTCGACCAAGGTCCGCAGCTCCGGGGGCCTGTGGCTCGGGGAGGTCGTGGCCACGTTCGGGCTGCTGCTCGTCATTTTCGCCCTCGTCCGCTCCGGCCGGACCTCGTCCGCCCCCTTCGCCGTCGGCGCCTACATCGGCGGCGCCTACTTCTTCACCTCGTCCACCAGCGTGGCCAACCCGGCGGCAACGATCGCCCGTGGCCTGAGCGACAGCTTCGCCGGCATCGCACCGAGCTCCGTACCCGCCTTCATCGCCATGCAGCTTCTCGGCGCCGCCCTCGCGGTCGTCGTCGTCAGGGTCCTGTACCCCGCCGCCCGCGTGACCGCCGACGTGGTGATGCCACACCCGACGGACGGCGACCGCCCGGAAGCATGGCCCGAGGCCGATCGTCGACCACAGGACGCCGTGCCTCAGGCCGTCGACGGTCGTCAGGTCCAGCTCCATGAGGCAACGCTGCTGGCGCAGGTGGCCGAAGACCTGGCAGCCGAGTACTTCGGCGTCTTCTCGCTCGGGACCGTTGGCCGCTTCGTGAACGAGTCCTTCGCCCAGCTGGGAGAGGCCACCACGGTTGCGGCCTCCCTGCCCGCTCTCACCGAGCGATTCGCCCGCGAGCGCCTCCGTGCCCTCGCCCAAGCCCAAGGAGTCGTCGTGTCCGAGGTTCCCGAGGTGCTCTTCGTCTGCGTCCACAACGCCGGGCGCTCCCAGATGGCCGCCGGCCTCCTCGATCACCACGCCCAGGGCCTGGTCCATGTCCGCTCGGCCGGCAGCGCCCCGGTCGAGGAGATCAACCCGGCCGTCGTCATCGTGATGGAGGAGGTGGGCGTCGACCTCACCAAGGCCTTCCCCAAGCCCCTCACCGACGAGGTGGCCCGCGCCGCCGACGTCATCGTCACCATGGGCTGCGGCGACGCCTGCCCGCTCTACCCCGGCAAGCGCTATCTCGACTGGCAGCTGGAGGACCCGGCCGGGCGGGGCGTCGACGACGTGCGCGCCATCCGGGACGACATCGACCGGCGGGTCCGTGCCCTTCTGGCCGAGCTCGTGCCGGCCAGCGCCTGAGGGCGGGCGATCGACCCTCCGCCCGGAGTCGCAGTCAGGACTCGAGCAGGTGACTGCCGCCCCGCCCGAGCCGAAGGCGTGGAGGAGGACGTAGATGCCCACCCCTGCGAACAGGGCGCCGTCGGCGTTGCCGAAGCTGAGCATTCCCTCCCGTTGCACCGCCTCGACGGGGAGGTCCCCGAAGAACAGGCGGTACAGGCCGATTCCGAGCAGGACGACCATGTTGAGAAGGAAGAAATACGTCGGGACGGCGAAGACCTTCCCTGACTCGCGCACGCCGCGGAGGTCGTCGGAGGCGAACACGGCGAGCGCGGTCGGCTTGCCGAGGCGCTCGTGCGCCAGTTCCTCCGTGTGCAGTGGAGCCCCGAGGACGCGCCGCTTGAAGCGGTAGCCGCGGTCCTCCGGCAGTTCGAGACTCGGCGCCGGGGGGAACGGCATCGGTGGCGACTTGACGGGTACCCGACCGGCGGTGGTCACCGTTCCAGTGAACTCCGAGTGGGCATAAAGAAGCTGCAAGGAACGCCACCGCGCTGCAAAGATCGCGCAAGGATCGCAAGGATCCGGTCCCGTTCGACCCGGATCGAACGGCAGCCGTGTGCGGGGACGGAGAGTTCCGGGCGACTCACGCCTGGCTCGTCCACAGCCGCCGCGCCTAGCTTCGCGTCCGTGACGTCGATGCTCAAGAGACTGATGGTCGGGCGCCCGCTCTCCTCGGACGAGGAGCAGCATCAGCGCATTCCGAAGAAGATCGCCCTCGCGGTCTTCTCCTCCGATGCCATCTCCTCGACGGCCTATGCCACCGAGGAGATCCTGTTCGTCACCGCCCTCGGCACCTCGAGCCTGGCGCTCGGCCTTGCAAATCTCGTCCCGATCGGTATCGCCGTCGCGCTCCTCCTGGCCATCGTGACGTTCTCCTACCGCCAGACGATCTTCGCCTATCCGAGCGGCGGCGGCTCCTACATCGTGAGCCGGGAGAATCTCGGCAAGCTTCCCTCGCTTATCGCCGGCGGTTCGCTCCTCGTGGATTACATCCTGACGGTGGCTGTGTCCATCTCCGCCGGCGTGGCCGCCATCATCTCCATCCCGGCGTTCCGCGGCCTGGTGGATCAACGAGTGGCGTTGTGTCTGGGACTCATCGCCTTCATCACCCTCGTGAACCTGCGCGGGGTGAAGGAGTCCGGACAGATCTTCGCCCTACCCACCTACATCTACATCCTCTCCCTCGGTGCGATGCTGTCCATCGGGCTGTTCCGCACGTTCTTCGGGGACATCGACCCCGTTGCGTTCGACCCTGAGAAGTTCGAAGGGCTGCGGGAGGCCGGCGGCAACCTCACCCTGTTCCTCCTCCTCCGGGGCTTCTCCTCCGGGGCGGTCGCATTGAGCGGCGTGGAGGCCATATCGAACGGTGTGCCGGCCTTCCAGAAGCCCGAATCCAAGAACGCGTCCACCACCTTGCTGTGGATGGCCGGCATCCTGGGCACGCTCTTCTTCGCCGCATCGGTACTGGCCCACCACTTGCGCCCGTTCCCCACCCACGAGGAAACGGTCCTGTCGCAGATGGCCCGAGCGGTGATCGGCGACGGGCCGTTCTACCTGGTGCTCCAGTTCGCCACCGCCGCCATCCTGGTCCTTGCCGCCAACACCGCATACGCGGACTTCCCCCGCCTTTCGTCCATCATCGCCCGGGATGGCTATCTACCCCGTCAGTTCGCCAACCGTGGCGACCGGCTGGTGTTCTCGAATGGCGTCCTCTTCCTGGCCGTCGCCTCCGCCGCCCTCATCGTGGCCTTCGGTGGGATCACGTCCGCCCTGATCCCGCTCTACGCCATTGGAGTCTTCACGTCGTTCACGCTGAGTCAGGCGGGGATGGTGCGCCACCACCTGAGGCTGCGCGAGCCCGGTTGGCGGCAAGGCATCGTGATCAACGGTGTGGGTGCGGTTGCCACCCTCATCGTCACCCTCATCGTGGGTGTCACCAAGTTCGCCATCGGAGCGTGGGTGCCGATCGTCGTGGTGCCGATGATCATCGCCGTCTTCCTCGCCATCAAGAAGCACTACGTCCAGGTCGCAGAAGCAATCGCAATCACTCCCGACCAGGTGCGACCCGAGTCACACAACCACACCGTCGTCGTCCTGGTCGGCAGCATCCACAAGGGGGTCATCAAGGCCCTCGCCTACGCCAAGTCGCTCCGGCCGAACCATCTCGAAGCGCTGTACGTGGCATTCGACGACGAGGACAGCACCCGGATGCAGAAGGAGTGGGAACGTTTCAGAATCGACGTGCCGCTGCAGATCGTGAAGTCCCCGTACCGGGAACTGGCTCAGGAGGTCGAGCACTTCCTTGACGACCTCGATGACCGTTGGGACAACGACACGGTGACGGTCGTGATCCCCGAGTTCGTGGTCCGACTCCGGAGTTTCGCCAACTTCCTCCACGGCCAGAGCGCCCTGGTCCTCAAGCTCGCCCTTCTCGATCGGCCACACACCGTCGTGACCTCGGTGCCGTTCCAGATCGACGGTGGCGGCCGACGCGAACGCAGGCGCCTCAAGGCGGCGAACCGCGTCAGCATCCACGACGCAGCCCCGCCGGCTAGCGGAGATGCCCCTGGTCCCGATGGTTCGGCCGGTACCTCGAGGGTTCTCGGCCCGAGCGACGGATCGACGACGAAGAAGTAGGACACCCGGCCGGCAGCGCCGACGACCGGTGGGAAGAGAACTGGCGGCAAGGCCACCTCGGAACCGCCGGACTGAAGCCGGTCCGGTCGGGGCCGCCGAGGCCCTGTTCCCGGTGGCTACGGCCTGGGGGGAAAGAGGGTGATCGGCGGCAGGAGCGTGTTGGGCGTCGTGGTGCCGGGACCGGGCGCCGTGGTGGGCGACGGCAGCAGCGAGATGGGCGGCCTGGTGGTGGCGGTGGGGGCCGGGGTCGGGGCGGTGGTGGTCGGCGGCGTGCCGACGGCGGCCGGCGGCGGCGCCGTCTCACCGCCGATGACGGCATCGGCCCGCAGGTCGGCGAACAGGCCGGCCGCCTCGGCGGTCAGGTACACCACCGAGGCTCGGCCCGCCATCCCGATGCGGCCCGGTACCACCACGTTCTTCATGCGGGCCGGATCGGTGCGGCGGCCGAGGGCCACCAGAGGCAGCAGCTTGTCGGGAGCGACGTCGAGCGCCGTGCCTTGCAGCAGCACGTCAGCCCACCGCCGGATGCCGGCGTCGTCTCCCACCTCCGAGCGGATCTTTCCCATGGCCGCCTGGATGAGCACGCCGTGGTTCGACGACCGCCCGAAATCACCGTTGGGGGTGTCGTAGCGGTTCCGTGTGAATGCCAGGGCCTGGGCCCCGTTGAACTTGTGCCACCCCTGCTCGAAGAAGGCGCCGGAGAACCGGTCGGCCATGCGCTGGCCCACCAACACGTTGACGCCGCCGAGGTCGTCGACGAGGCGCTGGACGCCCTGGAAGCCCGTCAGCACGTAGTACTGGATAGGCAGGCCGGTGAGGCGGCGGACCGTGTCGACCATGAGGCTCGGGCCACCCATGGCCAGAGCGCTGTTCATCTTGCCGGTCCCGCGACCGGGGATCTCCACCCACGAATCACGCGGGAAGCCGACGATGGTGCCCTCGAAGGTGCGGGGGTTGACGGCGATCAGGTGGATGGAGTCGCCGTTGGTGCGGCGGATGTCCTCCCCCGGGCGGGCATCGGACCCGATGACGAGCATGAACTGGAGGTCGCCCGGGACCGGGATGGAGCTGTTGAACGGGATGGCTGCGCCGTAGGCGGCGCCGGAGGTGCCGAGGAGGCTGCCACCCACGGGGCCTGAGCCACCGCCGGCGCCGAGCACGACGGGGTCGCCGGTCGGCGGCGGCGCTTCGATGATCGTGGGCCCAGGCAGCGCGGTGGCCTGGGTGGAGGACGTGCTGCCCACCACCAGACGGGGCGAGTCGTCGCTCGAGTGGGTCGCCAGCGCGGTCAACGACAGCACCAAGAGAATTCCGACACCCACCATGGCCCGCCTCACCGGGGCCAACTGTACGACGACCGGGGCCGCCGCGGCCAGCGCCCGGCCCTTTGCACCATCGGTCCTACAGCGGCGCCAGCGGGCGATCGTGGCGAGCTGCGACGGCCACCTCGGCGTCGAGAGGCCACGGGTTGGGGAGGCAGCCGTCGAGCTCGGTGCTCTGCTGGGCCATCAGCGGGGCCGCACCGACGGACATGGCCCGGCGGGTGCCAGCATGGCGGCGTGGGCGACGGCATGGTGCGGGACGGTCTCGAGCTGCTCTTCGTCGTCGCCGTGGGCGGAATGCTCTGGTCGGCCGTGCGCCGGCTGTGCGCCGGCCAGATCAGCGTCCACCGCTGCGGCGCCTGCGGACGCCCCACCTCGCGGGCCTACCCCGACTGCACCCGGTGCGGCGCTCCGCTCCGGTAGTGCTCCACTGGTCGGCCCGGCCCAGCCGTCCTGGAATGATTGTCGTCAACGTGCCGTTGAACAATGACACCACCGGTCGTACCCTTCTTGGTGGCGGAGGCTTTCGGAGGGAGCAGGGCATGCGCGCTGGAACCACGGGGGGACTGGGGACCAGGTAGGTCATGCATGCCCTCTCGCGCCTCCCGAACCGCCGTCCCGGGTTCCGTCTGGTGCAGTCGCCCGCTGGCGACGAGGGCCCCACTCCCGAGGTCGTGGCGCTGGATGCGCCGGTTGCCGCCGACCCCGTTTTGACCGGGCGCAAGGCGGCGACCCTCGCCGCCGCGGCAGCAAGCGGCTTCCCCGTCCTCGACGGGTTCGTGATCACCACCGCAGGCACCGCAGCGCTGGTTGCCGCCGGCGGAGCAGTGGCGGCGCCGGCGACGGCCCGCACCGAGGTCGACACGGCATGGACGGCGCTGTCGGACAGTGGTACCCGCACCCTCGTGGTGCGCTCGTCGTCGCCCGGGGAGGACGGCGCCACCTCGTCGATGGCCGGCCGGTTCACCTCCGTGCTCGACGTGCACGGCCACGACGCCTTCCTCGCCGCCGTCGACGAGGTCATCGCCTCGGCCGTGGTCGACGGCATTGCGGGCCTGAGCGACGCAGCGGTGCCTCCCATGGCCGTGCTCGTCCAGCCCCAGGTCTTCCCCCGCTGGGGCGGGGTGCTCTTCGGCGTCGACCCTGTCAGCGGGCGGACCGACCGCCTGGCCCTGGCCACGGTGGACGGCGGCCCCCACGCGCTGGTGGGCGGCACGGTCGACGGCACCAGGACGACGATGTCGCGGCGCGGCCGGGTCGTGGCCGTCGACGGCCCGGCCGGCGGGCCGGTCCTGCCTCGCCGCCAGCGCCGATCACTGGCCCGCCTGGCCCTGCGGGCCGGCCGCCGCTTCGGCGGCCCCCAGGACATCGAGTGGGCCTTCGACGCCGAGCGCGGCCTGCTCGTCCTCCAGACCCGCCCCGTCACCGCCACCGGGACGTCGGCGGACGCCTCGGCCCCCGTGCTCGGCACCGGCCCGGTGGCGGAGACCTTCCCCGACGCGCTCTCGCCGCTGGAGGCCGACCTGTGGTTGCGCCCCCTGCGGATAGCGCTGGGCGAGGCCGTACTGCTCACCGGCGCCGCCTCCCGCCGGGGCGTCGCCACATCGCCGGTGCTGGCGGCCGTGGGCGGCCGGGCGTTCGTCGACCTCGGGCTACTCGGTATGGCGCCCGGGCGCAGGCCGGCGCTGGCCCGTCTCGACCCCCGACCGCCGGCGCGGCGGCTGCGCGCCGCCTGGCGAACGGGTCGCCTGCGCGTGGCACTGCCGGCCCTGGCCGGCGACCTGGTGGAGCGGGCCGACGCGGAGCTGTCGTCGGTGGGCCGCATACGGGCGATGGCGGACGACGAGTTGCTGGCCGTGCTGCGGGGCTCGCACCAGGCCCTCGTGTCGCTGCACGCCCACGAGATCCTGGCCGGGATGCTGAGCCACGCGCCGACCGGCCCCGACGGCGCCTCCGGTGTCACCTCGGCCGGCGCCGCGCTGCACGTGGTCGCCGCCGCCCGCGCCCAGGGCTTGTCGGACGACGAGATCGTGGCCCGCCATCCGGTGGTGCTGTCGCTCGTGGCGCCCGCCATCGGAGCGACACCCACCCTGCCGGACCTGTTGGTCCTGCCGTCCGACGCCGGTCGCCAAGACGCCCCCGAGCCGCTCACCGTGTGGCGCGAGGCGCTGCGACTGCGCGTCCGCTGGGTGCAGGAGCTCACTTCCGTCGTGGCGGACGAACTCGGCCGGCGCCTGGAAGCCCAGGGCACGCTGCCTGACGCCGAGGCCGTGCGGTGGCTCCACATGGAGGAGCTCGAGACGGCGCTGGCCGCCGGCACCCTGCCGGCCGACGTGGAGGATCGCCGCCGTGCGCCGGTCGTCGCTCCCTTGCCGGCCGCCTTCCGCCTCACGCCCGGCGGAGCGGTGGTACCCGTCGACCTCGTCACGGACGGCGCTGGGCGCGGCGCCGGCGGCGGGCGGGCCATCGGACGGGTGGTCCACGCCGGTACGGTGACGCCGGAGCAGGGCGACGTGCTGGTGACCCGCACCCTCGATCCGGCGCTGGCGTCGCTGCTGCCACTCCTGGGCGGGCTGGTGGCGGAGACCGGCAGCGTCTTGTCCCACCTGGCGATCCTGGCCCGCGAGTTTGGTATTCCCGCCGTCGTCGGGGTGGCCGGCGCGCTCGAGCGGTTCCCGGCCGGCTCGGTGGTGGTGGTCGACGGCACGGCCGGCGAGGTCACGCCGGTACGCACGGCGGCGGTGCCGTGAAGCCGCTGCGCTACGCCGTCCTGGTCGGCGCCGTCCTGGCGTCAGGCGCATACTTCTTCGTGTACCTGTTCCGATGGGAGTGGCACCGGGCCCTCGTCGCCGGCATCGTGCTCGTCGCCGCCGAGGTGGCGCTGGCGGCGGCCGCCATCCTCGACCGGCTCCGGTCCATCGAGACCCGGTTGGAGGCGGGGGCGGCCGCACCGGCGGAGGCGAACGACGCCGGCGCCGGGGCCCTCGCCCGCCTGCACCAGACGGCGCCGGACCCGCTCACCAACTTCGACTGGCTGCGGCGCGAGGACAGCGCCATGCCGGTCTTCGTGCCCCTCCTGCTCGGAGCGGGGGTCGTGCTGTCCGGGGCGGCGTGGCTCGTCGAGCGTCTGGCCCGAGCCACGGCGAGGCCCGTGCTGGAACGTGGCCTGGCCGCCCGGCTGGCGCCGCTCGGCCTCCCGCCCGGCACCCTGGCCGGCGCCGCCGCGCCCACCGCCGCTCGGCGGCGCAGCCGTCTCCCCCTCGTGCTGGCCACGGCCGCCGCCGCCGCCGTGGCCACCATGGGCATCGACGCCCTGGCCGACGCCACCCAGACCCGCCCCGACACCGACCTGCCGGGCACCACCAGCTCGGTGATCGTGGCCGTCGACCCGGGCTCGGCCCGTTCGGCCATCACGTCGTCGAAGGTGCTGTGGAGCGCGTGCAACACCCAGCTGGGCGGCGGGTTCAAGGTCGTGGGGATGACCGAGCTCGGCCGCGGCGAGGTCCAGGTTCTCGTCACGCCCCGACTCGGCACCTATGCCGAACGGCGCCTGCGGGGCTGCGTGGGCGACGCCATCACCGACCGCATCCGCGCCAGGGTGCGGTCGGTGACCATGCTCTGAGGGGCCCGGGCCGGAAGCGCTGCTTCAGGAGCGCACGTTCACCCAGATACGCCGGGGCGCATCGAGTGTGCGGCTGATCGCAACCATCAAGGACCCGGGCCGTGCCACGGCGCCGTCCGCACCGAGGCCGGCACTGAAGGCCAGCTGCTCGAGCGAGGGTGGGCCCACGGACAGGTTCCGCCTGACCGCGTCCGAAGGGCTGGCCTGGCCGGTCCCCACGAGGTAAGCGGCGGACATCGTGCCCGTGCGCCCGACGCCGGCGCCGCAGTGCACAAAGGCCCGGCCGTCGCTCGCCACCACGGCGTCCAGGAAGCGGGCGACCTGGGCGTCGGTCGGCGACTGGCCGTCGCGCATGGGGAGGTGGACCCGGCGCAGGCCGAGCCGGGACAGCAGGGCCTCGTCGACGTGGAGGTCCTCCTCGGCCCGGAGGTCGATCACCGTGGTCACGCCATTGGCGGCCAGGGCCTCGAGACCGGCCGCGGTGGGCGCAGCGCCCCGCCACAGGCGGTCGTCGACCTGGGCGAAGTTCTTGATCGGCAGGGTGACCGACGGTGCCGCCGCGTCGCGCTGGGCCACGACATGCAGGCCGAGGATCATGACGTTGGGGAGCACGAGCATCACGATCCCCAGTGCCACCAGCCGGCCGGCGACGCGGGGCAGCCGGCGCCGACGTGCCCCGGCGACAGACCCCGGCGTACCGGTAAGAACGGCGGCCGTCACCTGGTGGTGGTCGGCGCAACCGGCCGGCGGCTTGAGGACCGGGGTACGGTGGCCGTCGCTCGGGCGGCATTCGGGTGCAGAGGCACGGCCAGGTCACCTACCGGGGCGGCTGGGGAGAGGGGGCGGAGCCGTGGCGGGCCGGCCGACGGTTCTTCCTCCTTTGTACCCGTTCCCACGGCCGGCGACCCAATCGGCCGGATCCGAGGCGCTGTCACCATGACCGGCTACCGGTTGGCGGGCGACCACTCGTAGAGTGGGCCCCGTGGAGCGTTACGGCCCGGAGCGGCGGACAACGGCGACCGTCGCATGGCTCGGCTGACCGCTCCCGTCGACCCGCCCCTTCCCCAGGGCGACGCCAAGGTCCAGGCGGTGCGCGAGATGTTCGACGCCATCGCGCCCCGCTACGACCTGGTGAACAGGGTGATGACCTTCCACATGGACGTGGGGTGGCGCCGAACCACGGTGCGATCTCTCGGCCTGTCCCGTGGCGCCGTCGTCATCGACGTGGCTGCGGGCACCGGCGACCTGTGCCGCGAGCTCGACGCCGCCGGCCTTTCGCCGGTGGGCATCGACCTGTCGTGGGGGATGCTGGCCCACGCCTGCACCGACGCCCCCCTGGCCCAGGCCGACGCCCTGCGCATGCCGTTCCCCGACGGCGCCGCCGCCGGGCTCACGTGTGGGTTCGCCCTGCGCAACTTCGTGGACCTCGGCGGCTTCCTCGCCGAAGCGGCGCGCGTGTTGCGGACCGGCGGGCGTCTCGGCCTCCTCGAGGTAGCCGCCCCCGCCAACCCCGTGCTGCGGTGGGGCCATGGGGTGTACTTCGGCCATGTCGTCCCCCGGATCGGCGGCCTGCTGTCCGACGCCGCCGCCTACCGCTACCTGCCCCGGTCGGTGGCCTACCTGCCGCCCACGCCCGACCTCCTCCAGCTCATTCGTGACGCCGGCTTCACCGCCGTGGAGCGCCGGGCCCTCAGCGGCGGCATCTCCCAGCTGATCTCCGCTACCCGCAGCCGCCGGTGACGGCGCCCGGCGCCGGTTCTGTGGGCACCAGCGACCGGAGGGCGGTCCCCGCCGCCCGGGGAACGGCCGGCCTGGTGGCCCGCACCGTTGCCGTCGCCCCGGACGACGTCGACCTGCTGGCCTTCGCCGGCGACACCGGGCTGCTGTTCGAGCGCGACGGCTGCGGGCTGGCCGGGCGCGGCGACGCGGTGCGGCTGGACGCGTCGACCGTCGTCGACGTGCTCGCCGCCATACGGTCGCTCGACGAGGTGGGGCTGCCGGGTTGCGGGCCGGTGGCCCTCGGCGCCCTGCCCTTCGACCCTGCCGCGACCGGCACCTTGGTGGTGCCGAGCGAGCTTGTGGGTCGGTCCCCGGACGGCACCGCATGGCACACCGTGATCACCAGGGACGGCGACGACGAGCGCCCGCGCGTGTGGCCACCCCGGTTCGACGAGGGCGCCCGTCCCCGGCCGCCCGATGACTTCCGGCTCACCGCCGCCCGGCCCCATGACGAGTGGCTGGAGACGATCGCGGCAGCCGTGAAGGCCATCGCCGACGGCCGCATGCGCAAGGTGGTGCTGGCCCGGGAGGTCACGGTGGAGGCGAACCGGCGCATCCACCCCGCCGACGTGCTGGGTCGACTGCGGGCCCTGTACCCGTCGTGCATGCTCTTCTCGGTGGCGGGGTTCGTCGGTGCCAGCCCCGAGCTGCTTGTGGCCCGCACCGGCGAGGGGGTGCGGGCCCAGCCCATGGCCGGCACCATCCCCCGCAGCGGCGACCCCGCCGTCGACGCCCGTCTGGGCGCCGGACTGCTGGCATCCACCAAGGACCGCGACGAGCACGCCTTCGTGGTGGAAGAGGTGGCGGCCGTCCTGGCGCCCTATTGCGTGTCGCTCGACGTGCCGGGTGAGCCGTCCATCGTGCCGCTGCGCAACGTCTCCCACCTCGGCACGTTGCTCACCGGCCGCCTCCGCCACGACGCGCCTTCAGCCCTCGGGCTGGCCACTGCGCTGCACCCCACGCCGGCCGTGGCCGGTACCCCGACAGCCGACGCCTTGGCCTACATCGCCGCTGTCGAGGGACTCGACCGGGGCCGCTACGCCGGGCCCGTCGGCTGGGTCGATGCCCGGGGCGACGGCGAGTGGGCCGTGGGCGTCCGCTCGGCCGAGCTGGACGGCACCAGGGCCCGGCTGTTCGCCGGCGTCGGCGTGGTGGCCGAGTCGGTCCCCGAGGCAGAGCTGGCCGAGACGCAGCTCAAGCTCCAGGCGCTGCTGGCCGCCGTCGTCCGCCCCTGACTGCGCGGCGGCGCCCTGACCGGCGCGCCGGGGCGTCCTGATTCCGTCGGGCCGGGCAGCCCGGTCCTGACGCGCCATCCCTGCGTGATGCCGCACCGGCGTCGTGCAGATGAACCGTCTCGCCGGTCACTGCTGTAGGGCGGCTGCCACCGCCCGGTGGAGCTCGTCGTGGAGGGCGGCGTTGCCCCGGCGGTCCGGGGTGCGGGCGACGACGACGCGCACGCCGTCAGGCCGCCGGGCGACGGCCGCCGCCACCTCGGCCACCGTGGTGACGGGATCGGCCCGGACCCCGTGGGCCCGAGCCACGGCGCACAGGTCGAGGCCGTGGGGTGTGCCGAGGAGGCGTTCGAAGCGGGCCTCGCTGAGCGCCGCCGCCTGGGGCAGGAACGAGAAGATGCCGCCGCCGTCGTTGTCGACCACCACGATGGTGGCGTCGACCCCGTTGCCGGTGCCGGGCGGGATGAGCAGGGCATTGGTGTCGTGGAGGAAGGCGAGATCCCCGACGAGGAGCACCGCGTGTCCGCCGGTCGCCACCGCAACCCCGAGGGCGCTCGACACCACGCCGTCGATGCCGTTGGCGCCCCGGTTGGAGAGGACGCGCAGGCCGGTGCGGGGGGCGCCGTACCACTCGACATCGCGCACGGGCATGGACGACGACACGAAGAGGGTGGCGCCGGCGGGCAGCGCCCCCACGACGGTGCGGGCCACGGCCGGCTCGGTAAGGCCACGGGGGGCGAGCGTGGTGGTGAAGGCCTCCTGGGCGGCCGCCTCGGCCGTAGCCCACCGGGTCGCCCAATTCGCAGGTGCGGGTGCCGGGCCCGCATCGGCCACGGCGGTGGCGAACAGCGTGGGGTCGGCCGCCACGACGGTCGTGGCCGACCGGCCGGGGTCGAGCCAGGCCCCGTAGGGGTCGACCAGGTACTGGGCCACGTCGAGCCCGGCGAGCCACTCGCCCACCACCCGTGACGCCCAGGGCGCACCCAGCCGCACCACCATGTCGGGCCGGTGCCTCGAGCAGAAGTCCTCGCCTCGCAGGATGGCGTCGGCCGCCGCCACCGTGGCGGGGCCCGGCACCCGGCACCCCGAGCGGGGGTCGGCCAGGAGCGGCCACCCGAGGGCTCCGGCCAAACGGTGGACGGCGCCCGGGTCACCGGCTCCTGCCCCTGCCACGATCACGCCTTGGGCGCCGGCGCCGGCGAGGGCGGCGACAACATCCGCCGGGGGCGGTGCCGGGACGGGCGCCCGGATGTGCCATGGCGCCCCGCCACGGCGCCCGGCCACGGTGCGGTCTGGGGTGCCGGCCAGCGGCTCCCGGAAAGCGAGGTTGAGGTGCACGGGGCCGGGCCCCGCCGGGTTGGCGGTCGTCTCTGCCACCGCGCGCGCCGCCAGCGAGCGCCACGAACCCACGTTGGCCTCGTCGGCCATGCCCGGGGTGTGCGCCCAGCGGACCGCACCGGCGAAAAGGTTGTCCTGCTCGACCGTCTGGGAAGCGCCCACGTGATGGAGGTCGGGCGGGCGGTCGGCCGTGCAGGCGATGAGCGCCACCTTGGCCTGGTGCGCCTCGACGACAGCCGCGTGCAGCTCGGCGGCCGCCGTCCCGCTGGTCGTGAGGAGGACGGCCGGCCGGCCGGAAGCGAGCCCCAGCCCCAGGGCGAAGAAGGCGGCCGAGCGCTCGTCGAGGATCACGTGGAGGCGTAGGCGGCCGTCGGCGGCCAGGGCCACGGCCAGGGGCGTGGAGCGCGAGCCCGGGGCCACGACCGCCTCGGTGACCCCGTTGCGGGCCCACTCGTCGACCAGGGTGGCGGCGAACGTGTCTTGTAGCGTCACCGGCGATGTCCGAACGCCTGATCCTCGTCCATGGCTTCACCCAGACCGGCCGGTCGTGGGCGCCGATCCTGCCCGCTCTCGACCACTACGACGTCTCCACCCCGGACCTTCCCGGCCACGGCACCAAGGCCGGCCTGCACGTCCCGATGGTGGAGGCGGCCCGGCTGCTGGGCGAGGAGGGCGGGCACGGGACCTACGTCGGGTACTCGCTGGGCGGCCGTGTCGCCCTGCAACTGGCCCTCGACCGTCCGGACCTGGTCGAGCGGCTGGTGCTCGTGAGCGCGTCGGCCGGCATCGAGGACGACGACGACCGGGCCGCCCGCAAGGAGGCCGACGAGGCGCTGGCCGCTGCCCTCGAGGACGGGGGCGTCGACGCCTTCCTCGATGAGTGGCTGGCCCAGCCCCTGTTCGCAACCCTGGCGCCCGAAAAGGCGGGGCTCGAAGCCCGTCGGGAGAACACCGCCGCCGGCCTGGCCGCCTCCCTCCGCCTGATGGGCCAGGGGTCCATGGAGCCGCTGTGGCGCCGCCTCCTCGACCTGCGCATGCCGGTGCTCGTGGTGGCAGGCGAGCTCGACGAGGCCTACTGCCTCCAGGCCGTGCACCTGGGCGGCTGGATGGGCGAGGTGGCCAGCCTGGCCCTCGTCCCGATGGCCGGCCACGCCTGCCACCTGGAGCACCCGGACCGCTTCGTGAAGCTCCTGCGGGCCTTCCTGGCCGGCGGCGGCCACGGGGAGGACGACGGGCACGGGCACTGACCGCCTGTCTACCTGAAGGTGGGCGACGGCCGACTCCCGGAGACGGCGGACCAGTTGCCAGATAGTGTGTTTCGTGCTATCTCATGGTTCGTGGAGTTCGTGAAGCGGGGCGAACGGGTGGAGGCGGAGGCCGCTGCGGTGGCTGCCGCCTCGCACCCCGGGGTCGTCGAACTGGTCGACACGGCGGACGGTGTCCTGCGGACCATTTACCTCAGCGACGCCCGCCCGCTGGCTGCCGCGCTGCCGCTGGCGGCCGACGAGGTGGCCGGCGTGGTGGCGGCGGTGGCGGCGACCCTGGCCGATCTGCACGAGCGGGGCGTGGTGCACGGCGGCCTCGACGCCACGCACGTGCTGGTGGCGGCGGACGGGCGGCCGGTGCTGTGCAGCCTCGGGCGCGACGGCAGTCCGGCCGACGACATCCTCGCCCTGGGGACGCTGGGCATCGCAGCCCTGGCCGGCGGACCGGGGGTCCAGATCGGCCCGCCCTCGGAGGGCTCCCGGTGGCGGCGTGCTCCACGCATCGGTCCGGCAGGGGCCGGGGGCGCCAGCATGCTCCGCCTGCGCAGGCGGCGTCGGTCCCTCGGCCCGATGCTGGCGCCCGATGCGGCCGTCGCCCTTGGCGCTGTGCTGTCCGAGGCCACCGCCGCCGACCCCGACGCCCGGCTCACGGCCGGGGCCCTGGCCACCGCCGTCCATCAGCGGGTCCCCACCGCCCGTCTCCCCCGGCCGGCGGGGCGGCCGCACCTGCCGCTCGCCAGATCAGGTCCCGCCGCCCGGAGCAACAGGACCGGCTGGGTGGCGGCGACCGTCGCCGGTGCTGCCGTCCTGGCCGCCGTCCTCGCGCTGGTGCCCGGCGCCCTGCGGGGCCGCCGACCCGCCGCTGACCCATTGTCGTCCGCCGGCGGGCCGGCCCCTGCCCGCCCGACCTCGGCCGGCGATAGGACCTCGTCGTCGGTGGTGGGGCCAGACGGCACGGCGCCGGCGCCCGTCGCCGTGCGGGTGTGGCCCCCGGAACCACTCGAGTTCCGCGACGGCATCCTTACCGTCAGCGGCGCCCGCTACGCCCTCGGCCGCACCGGTGACGTCGTCGTCGCCGGCGACTGGGACTGCTCCGGGCACCGTGCCCCCGCCCTGTTCCGCCCGGGCACCGGCGAGGTGTTCGCCTTCGCCGGCTGGCCGGCCGAGGGAGAGGCGACCACGGCCCGGCCGCTCGGCACGGTGGCGGGCGCCACGGACGTGCGGGTCGTCGACGCCGACGGCGACGGCTGCGACGACCTCGAACTGACCCGGCCCGGCGCCGATCCCGTCCACCTGGCGCCGGCCGCATGACGCCCGCCTCGTCCAGCGCCCGCCCGCCGCTCGGCGCAGACGAGCCCGCCGCCGGTGGCGCCCTGCCCCTGGTGGGGTGGACCCTTGCGCTGGTCGCCGGCGTCGTCCTTCTCCACAGTGTGGGCGGCGCCCTTGCGCCGCCGCCTCTTGGTGGGCCCGGGCAGCTCGCGCGGTGGCTCGACCAGCGCGAGCCCGCCGAGGCGGCCATGGCCGTGGTGCGCCTGGTCGCCCTCGGGATGGCCTGGTACCTCCTGGCCGTCACCGTCGCCGGCACGGTGGCCCGGCTGGCGGGCGTCCGAACGCTGGTACGCGCCGTCGACATCGTCACCGTCCCCGCCGTGCGCCGCCTGGTGACCGGTGCACTGGGCGTCTCCATGGCCGCCGCCATCTTCACGGGAGCGGGAGGGGCCGCCGTGGCCGACGAGCGGAGCGGTGCGCCGGCTGCGTCCACCACCGAGACCATGCGCCGCCTCCCCGATGCGGAGGAGGACGGCACCGATCCTTCTCCTCTGGTGGCGGGCCCGGCGGAGACACCCGTCCAGCAAACCGCGGCCGCCAGTCCACCCACCATGCGCCGTCTCCCGGCCGCCGCCGCCGAGGACGACTCGCCCGTGGCTCCCCCTCCATCGACACCGCCCACCAGCGCGCCGGCAGTCACGGCCTCGACGGCAACGACCGCCACCGCGGCGCCACCGTCCGCCGGCGCGCCGGCTCCCGCTCTTCCCGGCCCCGCCCCTGCCAACCAGGCGCCGGCGCCTGACACGGCATCGGCGGCCAGTGCCGCCCGGACATGGCGGGTCGAGCCCGGCGACCACTTCTGGTCGGTGGCCGAACGGGTCCTGGCCGAGGTGTGGCACCACAGCCCGACCGACGCCGAGGTCGAGCCCTACTGGCGGGAGCTGGTCGATGCCAACCGGTCCGTCCTGCGCGACGCCGACAACCCCGACCTCCTCTTCCCCGGCCAGGTCATCACCGTCCCCGCCCCGCCGCCGGCGCGCCTACAAGGACGCTGACCGGAGCACGCCCTTCTCGGTACCGGAACTCACGCTCCGACGAGGGCTTCCGTACCCGGAGTCGAATCCGACGAGCCGGCCGGTAGACTCCGGCTCTGCGGCGCAGCTACCCGGCGGTGGTGGTGGTCGTCGGGTCAGTGGGTTGGGTGCCGGCGACGGTGGTGCTCGTCTCCTCGGCCGACGCCTCCCTGCACCCGTTGATCCCGGCCGCCAGCAGCTTCTGACCTGTGGCGATGAAGGGATCGACGCCGACGTCGTAGAAGTTCTTGGCCGCTTCCTGGCTCCTGGTGGCGCCGACGAGTGTCTTCTGGTCGAGCTCGGCCTGCTCGATGGCGGAGTCCAGCGCCGGCTCGAGGTCCGAGGGCGGGTTGAGCTTCTTGAAGCCGGCGATGGCCTTGTCGATCACCGGAACGAGCTTCGTGTAGAACTCCTGCATCTTCTCCGGGGTGAAGGTGATGCCGGTGACGACCGTCTCGGCCGCTTTCACCACCTCCTCCTTGATGACCGTGCAGACGGCGTTGCCCTGGGTGGTCAACTCGGCCGCCGTGAGACGGCCACTGCCCCCACCCCCGCCTCCGTCGTCCTTGCATCCCACGAGCGCCAGACAGGCCAGCACCACCAGCCCGAGCCCCACCGCCCGCTTGCCCACTGCTCGCCACCTCCGAAGGAATCCGAGCGGCCACGGTAACGCACGCCGCACCGGATCGTGGTCACAGGACGGGGCCTGCGGTGCTCACAGGAGGCGGATAGCCACCTCGTTGGTGAGCAGGCGACCCGCAGGTGTGAGCACGAGCCGGTCGCCTCGACGCTCGACCATCCCGTCGAGCTCGGACAGGTCGTCGGCGCCGAAGGACCCTGCCGGCACGCCCCGGCTGGTGCGCAGCGCCAATTGGAGCGCTTCGCGGCGGCGGTCCTCCGGCCCCAGCGTCTCGCCCGCTGCCTCGGGCGACTGCCCGCCGAGCACCCGCTCGATGTAGCGCTCCGGCGTGCGCACGTTCCACCACCGCCGCCCCGCCTGGTGGGAGTGGGCGGCGCAGCCGATGCCGCGGTAATCGCCCTGCGACCAGTAGAGGAGGTTGTGGCGGCACTCGTGGCCCGGCCGGGCCCAGTTGGACACCTCGTACGACGCCAACCCCGCCCCCGCCAGGGCCTCGTCGGCGACCAGGTACCGGGTGGCCTGCACGTCGTCGTCGGGGTGGCGGGCCGGGTCGCCGGCGAGGGGCGTGCCCGCTTCGACCGTCAGCGCGTAGGCGCTGACGTGCGGTGGCCCCAGGGCCAGGACCTCGTGGACGGTGGCCTGCCAGTCGGCATCGGACTCCCCCGCCGCCCCGAAGATCAGGTCGACGCTCCACGACGCGAACCCGGCGCCGGCCACCAGGCGGGCGGCCCGGACGGCCACGGCCGGGTCGTGCACCCGCCCGAGGGACGCCAGCACGTGCGGGCGCATCGACTGCACACCGAGCGAGATCCGGGTGACGCCGGCCGCCCGGTAGGCGTCCAACAGATCGGTGGTCACGTCGTCGGGGTTGCACTCCACGGTCACCTCGGCCCCGGAGGCAAGGGTGACGGCGGCGGCGACCGAGGCCAGGGCAGCGGCGGGCAGGAGCGACGGCGTGCCCCCGCCGAAGAACAGGGTGGAAGCGGGAGGCAGGGCGGCGGCAGCCAGCTCGCCGACGCAGGCGTCGACGTAGGCCCCCATCAGGCCGGCGCGGTCGGTCCAGGTGGCGAAGGCGCAGTAGTCGCAGCGCCGGGCGCAGAACGGAACGTGGACGTAGACGCCGAACGCTTGCATCGGCGCGGTGTCCGGCGGCGCGAGCTCAGGCGTCGGCGCGCAGGCTCAGATCGTCGAGGCGGTGCCGCATACCGTCGGCCGTGGTGTCGAACAGGCAGCCGATGGCCCGGACGTCCTCGGCCCGGATGGTGAGCACCCGGCCGTTGAAGTCCTGGCGCTGCACCTGGATCATGCCCAGGTACCGGCGCAGGAGGTCCTTCTCGGGCGCCTGCACCGACTCGAGCCGGGTGAGGTCGATGGTGACCCGGCCGTTCGTCTCGGGGCGGGGCCGGTCGTCGCCGTTGGCGGGACGGGCCGAGGCGGAGGAGCTGCCCATGGCCGTCAGGGCGCCGTTGACGTCGCGCGGCAGGAGCTGGTCGACGGGCACGTTGTAGAACTCGGCCAGACGTTGCAGCCGGGGCACCGATATGGACCGCTCGCCCCGCTCGTAGGCGCCGAGCACGGACGCCTTGAACTCCTGGTCGGACGTGGCTTCGACCGCCTGCAGCGACAGGCGCTTCTGTTTGCGCACGAAGCGCAGGCGCTCGCCCACTCTGCGGGCGTACCCGCTGGACATCGTCTCGTCACTCACCCTGGCTCCCCCTCCAGTAACCACCGGAAGCGTACTCGTCCCCACGCAAAGTCGCAATGGGACTACGCAATGTGAGCCTACCGGCCGTCGACCCCGATCTGGCGGACCCTCCCGTTGCGCAGGCCGCACAGGATGACACCGACGGCGACCGCCGCTGTCTCCGCCCGCAGCACGGTGGGCCCGAGCCCCACGGCCGGCAGCCCGCACGCCAGTTCGCTCTCGTCCCAGCCACCCTCCGGCCCCACCAGCACCACCGGCCGGTCGAGCGAGGGCGGACCGCCACCCCGGGAGGCCAGCGCCGCGCTGGGCCGGTCGCCCGCCACCACGTCGGCGAACCCGGCCACCGCCGTCACCTCGGGCAGGCGGGCCCGCCGGCTCTGCATGGACGCCTGGCGTGCGACCCGCCGCCACCGCTCGGCCTGCGCTGTCGCCTTGCCGTCGTCCCAGCGCACCACGGAGCGACGGGCACGGAACGGCACGATCCGGTCGACACCCAACTCGGTGAGCTTCTGCACGACCCACTCCGGTCGCTCCCCCTTGGTGAGGGCGAAGGCCACCGTGACCGCCGGGTCCGGCGCCGCCTCGACCTCGGTGGGGCCGGCCGGGTCGAGGCACCCACCGGCGCCCCAGCTGCACAGCCGCCAGCCCCCCCTCCCGTCGCCCACGGTCACCGCCTGCCCGATCTCGAGCCGCAGCACCCGTTCGAGGTGGTGGCGGTCATCGCCGTCGAGGGCAGGCGCGGCGAGGTCGGCGACGAAGGCGTGGGCAGCGGCGTACGGCAGCGGCCGGGGCGGGGGGGCCACCGCGCTACTTGAAGGCGCTGCGGATCTTGGAGAAGAGGCCCGAGTCGGGCGGATCGACCTCTTCGCCGCGCGCCGCCGCCAGCTCCCGGAGGAGTCGCTCGTCGGTGGCCGACAGCGACGTGGGCGTGTCGACGACCACTTGGACGACCAGGTCGCCCCGGCCCCGCCCGTTGACGTCGGGCACCCCGTGGCCCCGCAGGCGCACCACCTTGCCGGTCTGGGTGCCCGGGGGCACGGCCACCTCCTCCTCGCTGTCAAGGGTTGTGAGGCCGAGGTGGACGCCGAGGGCGGCCTGGGCGGTCGACACGTGCAGCTCGTGGATGAGGTCGTTGCCCTTGCGGGCGAACCGGGCGTCGGGGCGGACCTCCAGGTGGACGTAGAGATCGCCGGGCGGGCCGCCCCTGGGCCCGGCTGCGCCCCGGTCGCTCAGGCGCAGCACGATGCCGCTGTCGACCCCGGCCGGAACGGTGACCCGCATTGTTCGGTGGTCGGCCACCCGCCCCTCGCCCCGGCACGCCTCACACGGCGAGGCGATCGACTCGCCGGAGCCGTTGCACCGGGGGCACGGGCGGGACGTGACCATCTGGCCCAGGAGGGACTGGCGGACCTGGCGGACCTCGCCGGCGCCGGCGCACTGGGCGCACGTCGTGGCCGTGGTGCCCGGCTGGGCTCCGGTGGCCTCGCAGGTGTCGCACGCCACCGCCGTGCGGACGGTGACCTCCTTCTCCACCCCGAACACGGCCTCGATGAACTCCAGGGTGAGGCTCACCTCGGCGTCGGGGCCACGTGCCGGCCCCCGGGGCCGTCCCCGGCCACCGCCACCCCCGAAGCCGGCGGCGTTCCCGAAGAACGCCTCGAACAGGTCGCCCACGCCGCCGCCGAAGCCGGCGAAGGGATCGCCGCCGCCGCCGCCGCCGGCCCCGGTGCCGCGGAGGCCTTCGACGCCGTAGGTGTCGTAGCGCCTGCGCCGCTCCGGATCGCGCAGCACCTCGTAGGCCAGGCTGACCTGCTTGAAGCGCTCCTCGGCCTCGGCGTCGCCGGGGTTCTTGTCGGGATGCAGGTCGCGCGCCAGCCCGCGGTAGGCCTTCTTCAGCTCGTCGTCGGTGGCCCCCCGGGCCACGCCCAGGAGCTTGTAGAAGTCGGTGTCCATCCCTACCGCCGGTCTAGCCCTCGCTCAGCCGCTTGCCCAGCCGCCGGCTCACCAGGGCCACCGCGGCCAGGGCCAGCGGGTAGTTCATGCGGGTGGGGCCGAGCAGGCCCACGGTGCCGCTCATACCCTCGACCTCGTAGGGCGCCACGACGACGGCACAGGTGGCCAGTTGCTCCAGGCCGTGCTCCGACCCGATGGCGACGGACAGGCCGCGGTCGAGCACGTCGCGCAGGAGGGTGACCACCACGTACTGCTGCTCCAGGGTGCCGAGCACCTGGCGCACGGTCTCGACCGCATCGAAGCCGCCCGTCATGCGGGCGACGCCACCCATGAACACCTGGTCGGGCTCGGCCTCGTGGGAACCGGCGAGTGCCCGCAGGGCGGTCGCCACCACGGCGTCTGTCAGCTCGTCGCCGGTGGACCACGCCTTGCCGCCCACCGAGAGGGTCTGGCCGACCAGGTGGGCCGAGAGGCGGGCGGCGGCGGCGGCCAGGCGGGCATCGTCGACGCCCTCGGCCAGGTCGATGGTGCGCTTCTCCACCACGCCGTTGGCCAGCACCACCACGACCAGCGCCACACGCGGGGCCAGGCCCACGACCTGGACCGACCGGATGACGGCCTCCTCGTGGGGCGGGCTGATCACCACCGCTGCGTAGTCGGTGAGGCTCGACAGCAGGCGGCTCGTGTCGTGGAGCATGCGCTCGATCTCGCCGTGGGCCGTCTCGAAGAAGTCCCTGACCCGTTGGCGCTGCTCGGCCTCGAGGATGCCGGGAGCGGTGAGCTGGTCGACGAAGAACCGGTAGCCCTTGTCGGTGGGGATGCGGCCGGCGCTGGTGTGCGGCTGCACCAGGTAGCCCTCGTGCTCGAGCACAGCCATCTCGTTGCGGACGGTTGCCGACGACACGGCCAGGCTGGCGGCCTGGGCGACATGCGCCGATCCCACCGGCTGGGCCGTCTCGATGTACTCCTGCACCACCACCCGGAGGATGGCCGCCTTGCGATCGTCGAGCATGTCCAGCTTCCTGGCCCGCCTGGCGGGGGCCTGGCACTCGATTGTACCGAGTGCTAACCCGTCTTCGTTGGCTTCCAGGGCCGGGGCGACCGGGCTGCGGGCTGCCGACCCCGTGCGGTCAGTGACCCCGCTTGCGGCGCCCACGCCGCCCTCGCCCCTGGGGCGTGTCGGTGACCGGCTGGGACGGATGGCTCTGCGCGCCCTCCGGCAGGCGGCGATCGAGCTCGAACCGGGAGCGGGCCTCGTGCTGCTCGCGGGCCAGCCGTGCCGCCCGCGCCCGCTCGGTCTCGAGCACCGCAGCCAGGTGTCGTCCCAGCTCCGCGACTGCCTCGGCCAGCCGTCCCGACGGGTCGAGCGCGACCCCGCTGTCGGGTGCAGAGGCGTGCGGGTGGTGGTTCGGCGCCCCACCGGCCCGAAGGGCTTCGACCGCCTCGGCGGAGGGAGATCCGTCGGACGACCGCAGCTCGGCCGTCTCCAGCTCCAGGGCACGGATCTCTTCCCCGAGGCGCGTGGCCTCCGCCTCCTGAGCCAGCTTGGCCTTCTCCGCCCCGGCCCGCGCCGCGACCACCGCCTCACGCAACTCGACGCGGTACTGGCGCAGGGCGGCCACCTCGCCCGCCAGACGGGTCACTTCGGAGGCCAGCGCCTCGTGGGCGGCCTCGGCGTCGGCGTACTCCGTCTCGACCGTCGCCGCCAGCTGCCGCCGCTGCTCCTCCAGAGCGCCCGCCTGGCCGTGCAGCTCCGCCATCCGCTGGAGGCGCGCGGTCCGTGCCGCTTCGGCCTCCTCGTGGGCGGACGCCAGCTCGGCGGCCAGGGCGGCGGAGTGCGCCTCGAGGTCGGCGACCACATCGTCCAGGTGGCTGCGGGCGGCGGTGTGCTCCTCCAGGGCGTGGTCGTACTCGGCCTGCTGGGCCTCCAGGCCGGCCACCAGGCGCTGGCGCCGGTCCTCCAACGACCGGATCTCGGTTTCCAGCGCGGCCTGGGCCTGCACCGCTTCCCGGCGACTCCGTTCGATGCGGCCCTCGGCCAGGTCGACGGCGGCGGTGAGATCGATCCGGTACGCCTCGCGGCGCACGTCCGTCCGCCCGAACGGCGGCTGGTACGTCTCGGGACGGGACCGGTCGTCGGCCCTGGCCTCAGAGTCGTGCGCAGTCCGGGCGCGCAGCCACCGGGCGACCCGGTCCTCCTCGGGTTGCGCCCAGGTCTCGTCCCACACGACGACGTCGTCCGGCTCCACGGGCATGGCGTCGTCGTCGACGTCCGGCTCGGACCGTGTGCCGTCGTCGGGATCACCGGCGTGGCGCCTCACAGTGCGCCGCTTCAACGGACCAACTGTCCGCCGCCATCCTCGGAAAACACCCGTCCCCCCCTTTTCCTGATGCGATGCCGATGAGGTCCGGTGCCTGCGCCCGGGACGGGTGCACTGCCACGGTCCGGCGCCTCGGCGTGCGCCCCGACGCCAGTGTTGCACCACCCCGGTCACGACGCAGGTCCCAACAACTGGCGGAGCGCTCAGTGCACGGTCCGGACGGAGGTGTCGCCGTCGCCGTCACCCGCCCTGCTCGAGCAGCTCCGCAACCATGCGTCGCTGCTCACCGGCAAACGGGTGTTGATCGTGGACGACGACGTGCGCAACGTCTTCGCCCTCACCAGTGTGCTGGAGCGCCAGGGCATGCTGGTGCTGTTCGCCGAGAACGGCAGGGACGGGATCGCCACCCTCAAACAGCATCCGGACGTCGACCTCGTCCTGATGGACATCATGATGCCGGAGATGGACGGCTACGAGACCACCGCCGCCATTTTGCTGGTGGAGAACGCGTCTCCCGACGGGCAGGTGCGCCAGTGAGGGACCTGAACCTCGACACCGCCCCGGTCAGGATCCTGCTGGTGGACGACCGCCCGGAGAACCTGGTGGCACTGGAGGCGGTCCTGGAGCCGCTCGGCCACGAGCTGCGGCGGGCCGAGTCGGGCGATGAGGCGCTGAAGCACCTGCTGCACGAGGAGGTCGCCCTCATCCTCCTCGACGTGCAGATGCCGGGGATGGACGGCTTCGAGACGGCGTCTGCCATACAGGCCTTCTCCACGGGAGCGGTCGACTACGTCACCAAGCCGTTCGACGCCGGGTTGCTGCGGGCCAAGGTCGATGTCTTCATCGATCTCCACCAGAAGACCCGCCAGCTGCGTCTGCACAGCGAGCTGCTGGCCGAGCGGCTCGACCAGCGCTTCGAGAGCGAGGCCCGCAACCTGCGCAAGCTTGCTGACGCGGCCGTCGTCATCAACTCCACGCTGTCACCGTCGGAGATCCTGCGCGTCATCAACGACAGCGCGCGCGAGGTCATCGGCGCCCACGCGGCCGAGACGGCGATCACGTCGACCGAGGACGCCCAGGACGCCGGGTACTCGGTATCGGTGTCCTCCAAGTACGAGGGGCGGGCGCCCGAGGACCGCCGCCAGGAGCTGTCCGGCCTCTACCGCTCGGTGTTGGACCGCAACGAACCGGTGCGCATCACCAAGGCCGAGATCGCCGCCATCTTCTCTTCCCTCGCGGTCGGCGAGGTCCCGCCCGGCCACCCCATGCTGGAAGGGTGGCTCGCCGCGCCCCTCACCGGGCGCACCGGGCGGGCCCTCGGGATCATCCAGGTGGCCGACAGGATCGTCGGCGACTTCACCGAGGGCGACGAGGTCGTCCTGGTGCAGCTGGCCCAGCTGGCGGCGGTGGCCATCGAGAACGCCGAGCGCTACGAGCAGGAGCACCGCATCGCCGAGACCCTCCAGCGGAGCCTGTTGCCCGAAGCCCTTGCTCACTGTGGTGGCCTCGCTCACCTCGGACGGCGGTACCGGCAGCGGTGGACGGCCTGTGTGAGCGCATCATCGCCGCCACCGTCCCGGACCCGGGCCAGGACGACATCGCCCTCCTCGCCGTGCGCATCAACTGAGCGAACTGACAGACTTGATCCCAGTCGGGGTGCTGGCCGCGAGTGCGGCCGGCGCTGCCTGACGGGGGTGTTAGAGGTACTCCACGTTGTCGGCAGGGGCGAGGCGCCGGCGGGTGTCGAGCACGTACTTGGCCGACGCCACCGCCTCGTAGTCGTAGCGGTCGTGGTCGATGAGCAGGACGACGGCGTCGGCCGCAGCCACCTCCTCGGCCGTGGCCTCCACGCGGGTGGCGCGCGAGTCGAGCCGCCCGTCGAGCACGTGGGGATCGGCGACGCGCAGGTCCGCCCCGAAGCCGAGGAGCCGCTCGACGACGGCATGCGCAGGCGACTCACGGGCGTCGCTGGTATTGCGTTTGTAGGCCAAGCCGAGCACCAGGATGCGCGCCCCGTTCAATGCCAGGCTGCGGCGGTTGAGGGCCACCATCAGGCGGCGCACCACGTAGTCGGGCATGTGGTCGTTCACGTCGTTGGCCAGCTCCACGAAGCGGAAGCTGTGGCCGAGGCGACGGCGCACCCGCCAGGAGAGGTAACTCGGGTCGATGGGGAGGCAGTGGCCGCCGACGCCGGGCCCCGGCGTGAAGCGCATGAAGCCGAAGGGCTTGGTGGAGGCGGCGTCGATGGCCTCCCACACGTCGATGCCGAGGTCGCTGGCGAACATGGCGAGCTCGTTCACGAGGGCGATGTTGACGTGGCGGAACGTGTTCTCGAGCAGCTTGGTGAGCTCGGCCTCCTTGGGCGTCGACACCGCCACCGTGCGGTCCACCACCGAGTCGTAGAACGACTGCACCGCTGCGAGGGACGGACCGTCGATGCCTGACACGACCTTTGGCGTGTTCACCAGGCCCCAGGTGGGGTTGCCCGGGTCGATGCGCTCGGGGCTGTAGCCGAGGTGGAAGTCGTCACCCGCCACGAGGCCCGAGCCCTGCTCCAGGATCGGTGCCAGCAACTCCTCGGTGGTGCCCGGGTACGTGGTCGACTCGAGGATCACGGTGGCGCCCGCCCGCAGGTGGGGGGCGAGCACGGCGGCCGAAGTCTCGATGTGCGACAGGTCCGGCACGCCGTCGGTGAGGGGGGTGGGCACCGTGATCACGGCCACGTCGAAGCCCGCCAGGTCACCCTCCGACGAGGTCGGGGTGTAGCGACCGGAGGCCGATGCGGAGGCCAGTTCGGCATCCGAGATGTCCTCCACGTACGACTCCGCCGCGGCCAGGCGCTTCACCTTGCCCTCGTCGACCTCGAACCCGATCACGTGGTGCCCCACCTCGACGGCCCGCATGGCCAACGGCAGGCCCACGTACCCCTGTCCGACGACGACAACGCGTAAGTGTCCAGGAGAACTCATCGGGCCATGGTGACACCCGTCGCAGTGAGCGGCCACCTACGACCGCAGCTTGCGTCTGGCTTTCTCCTGGAACATCACGTCGTCGGCCTCGGCCCACGCCTCGGCCATGCCCGCCGACGGCCGCCGGCAGGCGCCCCCCACCGACGCCGACACGCCCTCCGCATCGAGCGCCGTGCGCAGGCGCGACACGAGGACCCCCAGTTGGGGCTCCTCGCAGTTGAGGGCGAGCACGGCGAACTCGTCGCCGCCGGTGCGCGCCACCAGGTCGCTGTCGCGGCTGGTCTGCTGGATCACCCGGGCGATCAGGCGCAGCACGAGGTCGCCGTGGAGGTGGCCCTGGCTGTCGTTGATGTGCTTGAGCTCGTCGAGGTCGACCACGATGACGGCCGCCGTGCCCCCGTAGCGGCGCCGCCTGCGCTCCTCGGCCTCGAGGGCGCGGTCCCAGGCCCGGCGGTTGGCCACGCCGGTGAGCGCGTCGGTGAGGGCCTCGACCTCGACCTCTCGGGCCCGCTTGGCCACGGCCTCGGCCTTGCTGGCCTGCACCTCGGCTTCCCACTCGGCACCCGCTACGGCGGACAGCACGTCGCTCCACCGCCCCAGGCGCGCGGCGAGGGCAGGATCTCGGCCCGCCCCGGCTCCGCCCAGGCCGCACAGGGCGGCGAACATGGTCCCGTCCGGGAGGGCGATCGGTAGGGTGAGGTCGCGCTCGGGCTCGGGCGCGAGGCGGTCGCCGACGGCCGCGGGGCCTTGCCCCGCCGCGCACACAACGATGATCTCGTCGCCCTCGACCCGGGCGAACACCCAGGTCACGGCGCCGCTGTGCTCCGCGACGTCAACGACAGCGGTGGCCGCCACCGTGCGGACCCGCGCCGATAGCAGATCACGCCGCCCCGGCTTCGTGCTCACTCCCGCCTTTCTTCCCCCGCTCTCCAGAGTAGAAGACACCGGGGCCCGTAGGAAGGGGCGCTAGCACCACAAGTTCGCTCCACCGGGAGCGGCCGGATCAGTCGTCGTCGAGCCGCAGGGCCGAGACGAAGGCCTCCTGGGGGACCTCCACCCGGCCGATGTTCTTCATGCGCTTCTTGCCCTCCTTCTGGCGGTCGAGCAGCTTGCGTTTGCGGCTGATGTCACCGCCGTAGCACTTGGCCAACACGTCCTTGCGCTTGGCCTTCACCGTCTGGCGGGCGATGAACCGACCGCCGATCGCCGCCTGGATCGGCACGTCGAAGAGTTGCCGGGGAATCAGCTCCTTCAACTTCTCGCACATCTTGCGCCCGTACTCGTCGGCCTTTGACTTGTGGATGATGCTGGAGAAAGCGTCCACCGGCACGCCGTTGAGCAGGATGTCGATCTTGACGAGCTCCGATGCCTCGTAGCCCGCCGGCTCGTAGTCGAGGCTGGCGTAGCCCTTGGTACGGCTCTTCAGCTGGTCGAAGAAGTCGACCACCACCTCGGCCAGGGGCACCCGGTACACCAGCTCGATGCGCTCGGGCGAGAGGTACTCCATCTTCACCATCTCGCCGCGACGGGTCTGGCACAGGTCCATGACCGTGCCGGTGTACTCGGCCGGCAGGAGGACGGTGGTGGTGAGGAAGGGCTCCTCGATCGACTCCACGTGGTTGGCCGCCGGCATGGCGCTCGGATTGTCCACCTCGATGATCTGGCCGTTGGTGAGATGGGCCATGTAGGCCACGCTCGGCGCGGTGGCGATGAGGGCGAGGTCGAACTCCCGCTCCAGGCGCTCCCGCACGATCTCCATGTGGAGCAGGCCGAGAAAGCCGCAGCGGAAGCCGAAGCCCAGCGCCCCCGAGGTCTCGGGCTCGTAGGTGAAGCTGGAGTCGTTGAGGCGCAGCTTCTCGAGCGCCTCCCGAAGGTCGGCGAAATCGTCTCCCTCCACCGGGAACAGTCCGCAGAACACCATGGGCTTGGGGTCGCGGTAGCCCTCCAGCGGCTCGCTCGCACCCTTGGGGCCGGCGGTGGTCACGGTCTCTCCGGAGCGGGCTTCGCCCACGTCTTTGATGCCGGCGATCAGGTACCCCACCTCGCCGGGGCCCAGGCTGGTCACGGGCGTGGGCGCGGGGGCGCGGGTGCCGATCTCCTCGATGTCGTGGGTGGCGCCCGCCTGCATGAAGCGAAGCTTCTGCCCCTCGCGCAGCGTGCCGTCGAAGATGCGCACCGCGCTCACCACGCCGCGGTATTGATCGTAGGAGGAGTCGAAGATCAGACCCCGCAGCGGCGCTGCCGGGTCGCCCTTCGGCGGCGGGATGCGCTCGACCACGGCGTCGAGGAGCTCGGGGACGCCCTTGCCCGTCTTGGCACTGATGTGGAGAATCGACGACGCCGGGATGCCGAGGACCGTCTCGATCTCGGCCGCGTAGCGCTCGGGATCGGCGCTGGGCAGGTCGATCTTGTTGAGGGCGGCCACGATGTCGAGGTCGTGCTCGAGGGCCAGATAGCAGTTGGCCAGCGTCTGCGCCTCGATCCCCTGTGCGGCGTCCACGAGGAGCACCACGCCCTCGCATGCGGCCAGGCTGCGGCTCACCTCGTAGCCGAAGTCGACGTGGCCGGGCGTGTCGATGAGCTGGAGAATGTGGTCCCGCCACGTCACCCGCACGTTCTGGGCCTTGATGGTGATGCCCCGCTCGCGCTCGAGGTCCATCGAGTCGAGGTACTGCTCGCGCATCTCGCGGGGGTCCACTGCGTTGGTCGCCTCGAGAATCCGGTCGGACAGCGTGGACTTGCCATGGTCGACGTGGGCGACGATGCAGAAGTTCCGGATGCGCCCGAGGGCCGTGTCAGGCATGAACCTGCCATCGTACGGGCGACGACGTCCGACCGGTCGGTGGCCACGCACTGACCCGTACCCTGTCCGAACTGTCCCGATCCTGACCGCGGCCCGTGGGAGTTCGTCTGCGATATGGGTCGCGCTGCCCCAATCGCTCCGCCCGCCCGCCCACGGGATGTGGTCGGGACACCGCTGGTGGTGACGGTGACTAGATGGCGGTTGGTCCGTCCGGGCTATGGCGCCACACGCAACGAGAGCCGATAGTGACCCGAAGCCGATGGCTCGAAGGTGTTTCCAGGGAGGCGTGCGGATGTCGATCTCGGTCAACCGGTGGTGGCGGGCGGCCGCCATCCTGACGGTCCCGGCCGTGGCGGCAGCGACCATCGGAGCCCGTCCATCGGCTCCCGTGACGAAGGCCGGCAACGACCGCCCGGCGCTGTCCGCACCGCTCCGGGCCGCCATGTCACCCGTGATCGTGCAGGCACGGGGCACCGGCATCGCCGCCGGCGCAGCGGTCGCCCAGGCCGGCGGCCAGGTCACGCGGGACCTCCCCGTGGTGAACGGCGTCGCCGCAACCGTGCCGACCGGGAACCTGCCGGCGCTGGCCGCCCGGCCGGGCCTGATCGTCACACCTGACTCGGCCATGACGGTGCAGGGCACCGTGTCACCGTCGGCCACCACGACGTCGGTGTACCGAAAGGTCGTCGGGGCCGACGACCTCAACGCCGACGGCTCCAAGGGCGCCGGCGTCACCGTCGCCCTCATCGACACGGGCGTCGCCGCCGTTCCCGACCTGGCCGGCAAGGTGCTGCCCATCGCCGGCCCGACGGGCGGGACCAAGCCGTGCGTGAACCTGTCGGGCGAACCGGACTGCGCCGACCGCTACGGGCACGGCACCTTCATGGCCGGGATCATCGCCGGCAGCGGCGCCTCCTCCGGTGGCACCCATCAGGGCATGGCCCCCGACGCCAGGATCGTGTCGGTGAAGATCGCCGGCGCGGACGGCTCGGCCGACGTGTCCAACGTGCTGGCCGCCATCCAATGGGTCGTCTCCTTCAAGGACGTCTACGGCATCAAGGTGCTCAACCTCTCGCTCGGCACCGATTCCACCCAGAGCTACCGGACCGACCCGCTCAACTACGCCGTCGAGCGGGCGTGGGACTCCGGCGTCGCCGTCGTGGTCGCCGCCGCCAACCGGGGCCCCGGGAGGGGCACCATCTCCAAGCCCGGCGACGACCCCTGGGTCATCACCGTCGGCGCCATCGACGACCGGGGCACCCCCGGCCTGGGCGACGACCACGTGCCCGACTTCACCTCCCGCGGCCCCACCGCCGCCGACGGCCTGGCCAAGCCCGACGTGGTGGCGCCCGGCGCCCACATCGTCTCCCTCCAAGCGCCAGGCAGCTCCATTGCCATCAACGTCCCCACCTCCATGACCGGCGGCTACCGCAAGGGCAGCGGCACCTCGATGGCCACCGCTGTCGTGTCCGGCGCGGCCGCCCTCCTCATCGGCGCCGACCCGTCCATGACGCCCGATCGCCTCAAGTTCGCCCTCGGTTCCACCGCCCGTCCGGGCCTCGACAACGACGTCATGTCCGTCGGCGCCGGCGTCATCTCGGCCGCCGCCGCCGCCCGATCGGCCGGCGCCGGCCTGGCCAACCAGGGCCTCGACCGCTCCAACGGCATGGGGAGCCTCGACGCCAGCCGGGGCACGGTCCGGGTGCGGACCCAGGGCCTGTCCGGGCTTCCCGGCACAGTCGTGTCCGGCACCCAGACCGCGCAGCTGCTGCTCTGGGATCCGCTCGGCTTCGTCACCGGGAACTGGTCCGGGCCGACCTGGTACCTGTCCACCTGGTACCTCGCCGGTTGGTCGGCCGTTGCCTGGGAAGGCTCCAAGTGGCAGGGGTCGAAGTGGCAGGGGTCGAAGTGGCAGGGTCAGAACGATCCGACCAGCATGTACGGGTCGAAGTGGCAGGGCGCTGACTGGTACGGGGCGTGGGAGTAGAGGTCGACACCAGCGAGGCAGCGACGGATCGCCATTCCCGGCTGGACCGGTCGTTCCCGGCGTCGGTGCGCTGGTTCTCCGTCTGGCTGGCGGCGGCCGGCACGGCGGCCGGCGGCCTGGCGGTCATGGCATCGGGCGGCCCGAGGCCGGGCCTGCCCCCTCTGGCGATCCTGGCCCTGTCCGTCTCGCTCGTCGCCGCCGGGCGCCTCCAGCTGCGCTTCTCCTACAGCGACGACACCGAGGCCCTCGACCTGTTCGACGCCGTCCTTGCGCCGATGGTCTTCTTCCTGTTCGGGCCCCTCGTGGTGCTGTTGGCCGCCGCCGCCATGGCGGTGTCGGAGGCCATGCTGCGCACCCACCCTGTCAAGGCGTGCTTCAACGTGGCCCAATGGGCGGCGGGTGCCGGGGCCGGCGTCCTGTGCTTCGCCGTGCTGGCCGACGGGTCGGCCCTGAAGACCCGCAACCTCGGTGCCCTCGTGGCGGCGATGACGGTGGTGGCGCTGGTGAACCACACCTCGATGGTCGTGGTCCTCGCACTCGTGACCGCACGCCGGGTGGGGCCGACGCTGGCGTCGATGGCCCCCATCATCGGTGTGGGGTGGCTGGCGGGCGGGGCCATGAACCTGGCGTTCGGCGTGTTGCTCTTGGCGGCGATCGAGTCGGGCGCCTGGGCCACCGTCCTCGCACCGGCTTCGCTCGCCATGCTGCACTGGGCCAGCCGGGGCTATGCCGAGGGCCGGGCGGACCGGGCCCGCCTGGCCGGTCTCCAGCGGGCCACCCACGCCCTGGTCGGCCCCATCGACCCCCGCGACGCCATCGGCGAGTTCCTGGTCGAGGTCCGTGCGTGCTTCGACGTGGAGGTCGTCGATCTCGTCCTGGCCGAGACGGACGGCCACCGGGCCCACCGCCTCACCTGCGCCGACGCCGGCATGGCGCGCGCCTGGTTCATCCCCACCGGCACCGAGGCCCTCTCGGTCTCGCTCCTCGACCAGGGGCTGTCGGTGCGGGTCTCCTCATCCCACCCTGACGTCCCCGTCCGGGAACGGCTCCAGCAGGAGGGCTGGAGGGACTGCCTGGCCGCTCCCCTGCTGACCAAGGGCGAGACGCGAGGCATCATCTGCGCCTACAACCGAACCGGGCTCCAGGGCTTCGAGACCGGCGAGATGGCGGTGCTCGAGGCACTGGCCCGGGAGCTGTCGGGCGCGCTGGAGAAAGCCGAGCTGGTGGAGGAGGTGCTCCACCAGGCACTGCACGACGCCCTCACCGGCCTACCGAACCGCACGCTGTTCCACCAGCGGGTGCAGCGGGCCATCGGCGCGGCCAAAGCCGCTGGTGCCCACGCTGCGGTGATGCTCATCGACCTCAACCGCTTCAAGGAGGTCAACGACACCCTCGGCCACCACAACGGCGACCTCTTCCTTCAGGACTTCGCCCGCCGGCTCCAGAACTGCCTGCGGCCGGGCGACACGGTGGCCCGCCTCGGGGGCGACGAGTTCGCCATCGTCATCCCCCACGTGGAAGGTGCGGCCGGCGCCGAGCGAGTCGTCAGACGCATCCAGCGGGCGCTGCAGGAGCCCTTCGCCCTCCACGAGTTGACCCTCGACATGGACGCCGCCATCGGCGTGGCCCTGTACCCCCACCACGGCGGCGACCCGGCCACCCTCCTCCGGCGGGCCGACGTGGCCATGTACGCGGCCAAGGACACCCTCGGCGGCTACCAGCTGTACTCGCCCGAGAACGACCGCTACAGCCCGCGGCGGCTGGCCCTGGTGAGCGAGCTCCGCAGCGCCGCCTCACGGGGCGAGCTGCAGGTGTACTACCAGCCCAAGTCCGACCTGCGCAGCGGCCGGGTGACCGGCCTGGAGGCGCTCCTGCGATGGAACCACCCCACGCACGGGCCGGTCCCACCCGACGAGTTCATCCCGATCGCCGAGCAGACCGGCAGCATCCAGGCCCTCACCACCTTCGTGCTGGAGGAGGCGCTCACCCAGTGCGGCACGTGGCGCAAGGCCGGGCTCCAGCTCGACATGGCCGTCAACCTGTCGGTGCGCAGCCTCCTCGACACCGACCTGCCCGACGAGATCTCCCGCCTCCTACGCGAAACCGGCGTCCCCGCCAGGTGCCTCACCCTCGAGCTCACCGAGAGCAGCATGATGTCGGACCCGATCCGCACGGCCGACGTCCTCGGACGCCTCCACACGATCGGCACCCAGCTCTCCATCGACGACTACGGCACCGGCTACTCGTCCCTGTCGTACCTGCGCCGGCTGCCGGTCGACGAGATGAAGATCGACAAGTCCTTCGTGATGAGCCTGACGGGCGAGGACGACGACGACGATGTCATCGTCCGCTCCACCGTGGACCTCGGCCACAACCTCGGCCTGCGGGTGGTGGCGGAGGGCGTGGAGACCGAGGCCAGCTGGGACCGCCTGGCCGCCCTCGGCTGCGACTCGGCCCAGGGCTTCTGGCTCAGCCGGCCGATCCCGGCGGACCAGGTCGTCGACCTGGTGGCCCGCCTCCACGCCGCCGCAGACGAAAGCCGGCCCGCCGTCGCCAGCTGAGCCTGCCACCGGGCGGCCGGGCTGCTAACCTCGATACCCCGTGGCAAACATCAAGAGTCAGATCAAGCGCAACCTGCAGAACGAGCGCCGTCGCCTGCGCAACAAGGCGGCCCGCTCGGAGATCAAGACGCGCGTCAAGAACGCCGTCACCACCTCCGAGGCGGGTGCCGAGAACAGCACCGATGCGTTGCGTCTGGCGGTGAAGAAGCTCGACAAGGCGGCGGCCAAGGGCATCATCCACAAGAACCAGGCCGCCAACCGCAAGTCCAGCCTCATGCGGCGCCTGAACAAGATCTCCTCCTCACAGAGCTAGCTTCCGGACACAGAACGGGCTTCCGGACGCTCAGCGTCCCTTCAGGCGGCTGAGGCGGGCCACAAGGACCTCCAGCACCACCACGTCGGGCGCGCCGGTGTTGCCGCGCAGGTCGAGGTCGGCGGCGCCCAGCAGTTCGATGGCCTTCGCCACGTTGGCCGGGCCCAGGCGGCTCGCCTGCACCATGGCCTTCTTGGCCGGGTAGGGCGCGGTGCCCAGCAGGACGGCGGCGGCCTTCTCGTCGGACACGCCGGAACCGTCGAGGCGCAGCATCGAGGCATAGTGGCGGTGCAACGACGACATCACCGCCAGCGGGTGGCGATCGCCGCCTTCGAGCATGCGATGCAACTGGGCCAGGGCGTTGGCCGGGTCGCCCCTGTCCATGGCGTCGGTGAGGTCCCAGGGGGCGATGCCGCCGGCCTGGCCGAGGAACGGCTCGAGTTCCTCCTCCCGCAGGTGGGCGCCCTCGCCGTATGCGGCGGCCAGCGCTTCGAGCAGGGTGGGCAGGCGGCTCACGTCCTCGCCGAGGTGGGTCCCGAGCGCGGCTGCGGCACGGGCGTCGAGGCGCACCGGCGCCGAGCGCAGGCGCTCCCTGAGCCACTGCTCTCGCGCCTTGCCCGACCCGGCGCCGGCGTCGATCACCTGGCCCACCTTCTTGACGGCGTTCACGAGCTTTACGCTCACCTGCCCGCCGCCACCCGTGAGGACGAGGGCTGTGGTGGGCAGCGGGTCCCCCAGCCAGGCCAGCAACGGTTTCAGCTCCTCGCTCAGGAACCGACCGATCTCCCGGGCCACCACCACCCGCCGGGCAGCGAGGAACGGCGGTGTCTGGCACGCATCGGCGATGGCGGCGACGGTGACGTCGTCGCCGCTCAGGTCCTCGACCGCCATGGGGTCGCCACCGCTCAGCTCCGCCACCAGCCGGCGCACCTCGTCGGCGACGAGGGTGGTGTCGTCGCCCTTCACGAGCCAGGCATGCAGCGCGGTGTCGGCGGTGGTCATGCGGGCGTCTCCGAGTGGTCGGGCCGAAGCTTCCACCATCGGGCGCTCCCGGTGCGAAATCTCACGCCACAGCGTGAGAATCCGCACCTGGAATCCTGGCGGGAGCCGGCGCCGGACACGTGCCAGCTACTGCGCGGACAGCACGGCGTCCAGCGTGTCGCACACCCGCCTCGTACCGAGGACGTCGTGGGCCCGGATCACCCGGCATCCCAACGTCACGCCGAGGGCGGCGGCCGAGAGGCTGGCTTCGCGCCGGCTGTCGATGTCGAGGTGCAGCAGGGCGCCGAGAAACGTCTTGTTGGAAGCCGAGAGCAGCAGGGGCCAGCCGAGGGCGGCGAGGTGGTGGGACGCCCTGAGCAGCTCGAGTGACTGCTCAGCCGTCTTGCCCAGGTCGAGGCCGGCATCGACCATGACCCGGTCAGCAGGGATGCCCGCCTGCTCGGCCCGGCGGGCCAGCGCCACCAGCTCGTCGGACACCGTGGCCACCACGTCGTCGTAGCGGGGCCGGGGATCGGGGATGCGGGGCAGCAGCCGGATGTGCGTCGCCACCACGGACGCACCGGCCTCGGCGGCCACCCCCAGGTAAGCAGGATCGGAGAAGCCGCTGATGTCATTGCCCACGCAGGCGCCGGCGGCGAAGGCCGACCGGGCGACGTCCGCCCGCCAGGTGTCGACCGAGATGGCCACGTCGAACCGGTCGGCCAGGGCGGTCACCGCCGGGATGACGCGGTCGAGCTCCTCCTCGGCCGTGACCTCGGGACCGGGCCCCGCCTTCACGCCACCCACGTCGAGCACGTCGGCGCCCTCGGTCACCAACTGTTCGGCACGGATGAGGAAGCGGTCCATGGCGAAGTGCTCGCCCCGGTCGAAGAAGGAGTCCGTGGTGCGGTTCAGGATGCCCATGACAAGTGCCCGGGTGGTGACGTCGAAGGCTCGGGACCCGAGGCGGAGGCGCACAACCCGACGGTAGGCGACCGCCTCACCGCCCTTCTCCCAGGCCCGGTTTGCACCGACCAGGGCACCGGCTGACGTCGACCACCAGCCTCGGGTCGGTCGACCGCACCACCACCCGCAGGTCGCCGACGCTGACGACGGCGCCGGGGACGGCGTCGGCGGCGGTGAGCACCAGGCGCGCCGGATGGCGGGCAAGCACGGCGTCGAGACCGGCCCTGGCCGACGGGCTGGGGCTGGTGAGGGCGACCACGGCCAGGCGGCCGACGCCGGCCAGGCGCAAGGAACCGAGGAGCGGGCCGGGGCGGGGCCGCCCGACCACGAGCACGGTGGCGGCACCGTTGCGCCACAGGCGGGCGTCGCCGGCGAGGGGGCGGCCGTCCTCCGGGTGGGCGGGGCCGACTGCCGGCCACAGGCAGACCACCAGGGCCAGAACCACGGCCGTGCGGCGGGTGCGGGGTAGGAGCGCAGCGGCGGCAGCCAGGGCGCACAGTGCCACCAGATGGACGGCGCCCAGCTGGCCGAGCGGCAGGGCAGCGGCCCACCGCGCCACCCCTGCGGTCCACGAGACGAGCAGCCGGTTGGGCAGATGGACCACGCCGGCGACCGGCTCGCCCAGCAGGCCGGCCGGCAGGCCGGCGACGAGCCCCCACACCATCACGGGACCGGCGGCGGGAACAGCCAGAAGGTTGGCGGGCACGGAGGCAACCGGCACGCCGCCGAAGACCGGGATCAGCACGGGCGCCACGCCGACCTGGGCGGCCAGCGTGACAGCGAGGGGCAGCGGCATGCGGGTCGACAGCGGCCCGGCGAGGACGGCGATGCCCGCGCATGCGCCGCACGACAGCCCGAAGCCCACCGACCCCACCAGCAGCGGGTCGACGAGGAGCAGCGCGGTGGCGGCCAGCGCCAACACCCGGAGCGTGGAGGCGGGCCGGCCCAGGGTGGTGGCCAGCAGGGTGACCCCCGCCATGGCGGACGCCCGCAGCACCGACGGCTCCCACCGGGTGAGCACGCCGAACCCGACCAGGATCGCCATGCCGGCCAGGAAGCGGCCCCGCAGGCCGAGGAGGCGCAGGACGGGCGCAGCCAGGGCCAGCACGAAGGCGACGTTCTGCCCGGAGACAGCCAGCAGGTGGGTGAGGCCGGCGGCCCGGAAGTCATCGACGCTGACGGGGTCCTGGTCCCGGTCGTCACCGAGCACGAACCCGGCGAACAGCGCCCGCTCTTGGTCGCCGAACGACGACGTACCGCGCAGCAGGGTGCGTCGCACATCGTTGGCCAGCCGGGCCAGCGGACCGCCCGGCCGTTCGTTCCCCGCCGACGTGATCGTGAGGCGCGCCGCGATGTGGCGCCTGAGCAGGTAGGCGCGGGACCGGGCGGGGACCGGCGACAGCCGGCCCACGACCTCGACCGTCTCACCGGCCAGCAGGGGCCGCACCGCCGATGCCGGCGCGCCTCGTGCCCACGCCTCCACCCGGCGCGAGCCGAGGCGGGCCTCGACCTTCACCGCCCCGTCGAGGTCGACCGGGTCGGTGAGGAGGGTGGCACGCCCCTGCACCGGCGTGGCCGGCGCGGGCGGTCGGAGGCCGGCGTAGGAGCGGGCGCCGAGGGCCGACGCCAGCACGGCTGCACCCACGCACAGCACCGCCGGCCGGCGGGCACCGAAGGCGACCACCACCAGCACGGCGCCGACCCAGAGCGGGACGGCCCGCGATGCCACCGCACCGACGGCCGTGCTGACGGCGAGGGCCACCACCCACCGGTCGCTCACCGGGCCGTCACACCCGCACCCGGGCCCTGAGGGCGGCCAATCGTGCCTCCCCGATGCCCCGCACCTCGAGCAGTTCCTGCACCTGGGAGAAACGACCGTGCTCGGTCCGGTAATCGATGATGGCCTGGGCGGTGGCGGGTCCCACGCCAGGCAGGGCGTCGAGCTGTTCGAGCGTGGCCGTATTGAGATCGACCGGACCGGCCCCGGCTCCGCCGGCCGCTCCCGGCCCGCTCGCGCCGGCGCCTCCGGCCACGACGGCGGGCACGGCCTGGCCCTTGTGGGGCACGAAGACCCGCTCGCCGTCCGCGACCCTGGCGGCCAGGTTCACCTGGTCGAGGTCGGCGTCGGCGGCCGGGCCACCGGCGGCGTCGAGCACGTCGGCCACCCGCCCGCCGGCCAGCACCTTGTACACCCCGGGGCGGGTGACGGCGCCCGCCGCGTGCACGAACGCCGGCGGCTCGGCCCCCGCACCACCGGCCGGAGCCGATGCCCCGCCGGTCCCGAAGCCACCGGTCGGAGCAGACGCCCCACCGGCCCCGGCGACACCGGAGGCACCCGTCCCGCCGGCCGCCGCACCGCCGGAAGCACCGGTCGCGCCGGCGCCACCACCTCCGTCGGCACTCCCGCCGGCGCCGGCGGATCCGGCCGCGGCGGGCGTCCCCACCCGGGGCAGCGTCATCTCGGGGGTGGCGGGTGCACCCCGCAACGCCACCACGGCGAGAGCGGCGCCTACGACCACGCCGCCCGCGGCCAGGGCGGCGGCGAGGACCCGGGGCGAGCGCTCCCGCGCCGCGACGACAAGCGGCAGTGCGGCGAACCGCTCCCGCCAGGACACAGGCGCGTCGGGCACGGGGCAACCCCAGGGACGAGAGGACGTCGACCGGGGGAAGCGGCTGTGCCGAGGCTAGCCCCGCCGGGCAGCCGGCGGAAAGGGGTCGCGCCGGCCGCATGCAGCAGCAGAGATTCTGTGGAGTCCTACGCCCGGCTACCGGATGCAGGACTCCACAGAACGGACGGGCGCCCAGGTCCCCGCCTGCTCGGTCCGCCGGGGGGCGGGGCCGGGCTCAGAAGAGGCGGGCGGTGAGGGCCTTGCGGTACTGGGCCGTGCGGGGGTCGTCCGGGCCCAGCATCTCGAGAAGGTCGAGGAAACGCCGGCGGGCGTCGTCGTCGTCCTTCACCCGGTCGAGGAGCCCGTCGAGCTCGCCGGCCGGGTCGGCCGGAGCGTCGGCGCCCACCCGCGCCAGGGCCGCCACCCGGCGCACATCGGCCGTCTCCGGCACCCGTGCGAGCAGGGCCAGCGCCTCGTCGGCGTCGCCCCGGGCGGCCAGCATCTCGGCCAGGGCCACCACCGCGCCGGGGTGATCGGCCTCCATGGCGAGGGCGGCTCGCAACGACTCCTCGTCGCCCTTGTCGACCAGCATGTCGACGTCGCGTTTGGCGGGCAACAGGCCGTCGACGAACTGGCGGACCTGGGCTTCGGGGACGGCGCCGATGAACTGGTCGACGACCTGGCCGTCCTTCACCGCGAACACGGCCGGGATGGACTGCACCCGGAACTGGGCGGACACGTTCGGGTTGGCGTCGACGTCGACCTTGACCAACTCGACGGCGCCACCGGTCTCGGCCACGACCTTCTCGAGGATGGGGCCGAGGGTGACACAAGGACCGCACCACGATGCCCACAGGTCGACGACGACAGGGACCTGTGCCGAACGCTGGAGGACGTCACGCTCGAACGTGGCATCGGTGACATCGACCATGAGGCCATCTTACGGGCTGACGTGCGATAGCCGATCCCTGACCGCCGCCCCCGTCCGACCGGAGCACGTCTACGGTTCCGTTGTGGACCACGCCTACACCCGTACGCACGACGGCGGCTTCGAGGCCCCCGTACTCGTCCTCGGCATGGAGGGCTGGATCGACGCCGGCCTCGGTGCCGGTGCGGCGATGGCCCATCTGCTGGCGTCGTCCACCTGGGAGGTGGTCGCCACCTTCGACAACGACCGCTTCCTCGACTTCCGGGACCGGCGCCCCGTCGTGCGCATCGCCGACGGGCTCACCGAGGGCATCACGTGGCCGGCCATCGAGCTGCGGGCAGGCAAGGACGGCACCGGCAAGGACGTCCTGGTGCTGGTCGGCCCCGAGCCCGACATGGCCTGGCACGGCTTCGTGTCCGCCATCGTCGGCCTCGGCACGGAGCTCGGGGTGCGGCTGGTCGTGGCCCTGGGCGCCTTCCCCCTGTCGGTGCCCCACACCAGGCCGGTGCGGCTGGCCGCCACCGCCACGTCGAGCGAGTTGGCCGAGAAGATCGGTGTGGTCAAGGGCGCCCACAGCGTCCCCGCCGGCATCCATGCTGCGCTCCAGGAGGGCTTCGGGGCGGCCGGGGTCCCGGCCATCGGCCTGTGGGCCAGGGTCCCCCACTACGCCGCCGCCATGCCGTACCCGGCCGCCAGCGCGGCCCTCATCGAGGGGCTGGCGTCAGTGGCCGACCTCGACCTCGACGCCGCCGACCTTCACGCCACCGCCGACCTGACAACGGCGCGCATCGACGAACTCATCGCCGGGAGCGACGAGCACCGCGACATGGTGCGCCAGCTCGAAGCGGTGATCGACGCCGAGCAGGCGCCCGCCCCGTTCGACCCGTCCGACCTCCCGTCGGGCGACGAGATCGGAGCCGAGCTGGAGCGCTTCTTACGCGGCGAGACGGGCACGAACCCGTAAGAGTGGTCATGCCGGACCGGCGCTTGCCGGCTGGGGGTGGCAGCATGGGTCGCCGAGGAGAGGAAGGGTGCAGGGGGTGCTCAGTGACGCGACACATGCCGTCCTGGTCGTGGACGATGACCCCTCCATCCGCATGCTCCTGTCGATCACCCTCACCGACGCCGGCCTGCGGGTCGAGGAGGCGTGCAGCGGGGAGGAGGCGCTCGACATGGTGCGCCGGCGTCCCTATTCGGTGATGCTGCTCGACAACAAGATGCCCGGTATGAGCGGCATGTCGGTGCTCGCCCGCCTGCGGGCCGACGAGGCCACCCGCACCCTCCCGGTGCTCATCGTCACCGCCGAGGAGGAGGTGGAGGCCCGCGTCAACGGCCTGCAGCACGGCGCCGACGACTACATCATCAAGCCCTTCCACCCGGCCGAGCTGGTGGCGCGGGTACGGGCGCAGCTGCGCGAGCGGGCGGCCTGGGCCGATGAGGTGGAGCGGCGCCTGGCCGAGCGCTCGGCCATCGCTGCCGCCTTGTGCCGCATGCATCCCGAGGTCTCGGCCGAGCGGACGGCCCAGGTCCTGTGCGCCGAGCTGTGCGAGCTGCGGGACCTGGCCGGCGCCGCCCTGGTGGCCTTCACCGACGGCGACCTGGCCGTGCCCCTCGGCCTCGACGGCACCCCGCCGTCCGGGCTGCGCTCCGGCGTGCCGCTACCGCCCAGCACCGCGGCACGGCTGCGGGCCAACGCCCGCACCGGCCCGTGGGTCGAGACGGTCGACGGCGCCGTGGCGTGGGCGCCGTTCGGGCCCGCCGCCGACCCGCTCGGCGTGCTGGCGCTCGCCGGCAACGGCGGCCCTCGTGGCGCCGGAGCAGCCACGGGCAACCAGCTGCTGGCCGCCGCCATCGACTTCGCCGCAGTGGCCGGCGGTCTTGTCACCCCCGCCCTGCTGGCCGGCGGCTCCTACGACGCCCGAGCCCACCTGGCCGACGTGCTGCGCCGCGAGGCCTTCTCCCCCGTGTTCCAGCCGATCGTCGCCCTGGCCACCGGGGCCGTGCTCGGCTTCGAGGCGCTCACCCGCTTCTCCGACGGCGCCCAACCGCAGGCCCGCTTCGCCGAGGCGGCCGCCCTCAACCGCGGCATCGACCTGGAGACGGCGACCCTGGCTGCCGCCCTGGGCGCCACCTCCGGGCTGCCCCCCGGGTGCTGGGTCAGCGTGAACGTGTCGCCCTCGCTGGTACTCGAAGGCACGGTCCTGCCTCGACTCATCGGCAGCTGCCGGGTGCAGGTGGTCCTGGAGATCACCGAGCACGACCAGGTGGAGGACTACGCCCAGCTGTCGGCCGCGCTGGCCGAGCTGCGGCCCAGGACGCGCCTGTCGGTCGACGACGCCGGCTCGGGCTTCGCTAGCCTCCGCCACGTGGTGACCCTCCAGCCCGAGTTCGTGAAGCTCGACCAGTCGTGGGTGACGGGGATCAACGACGACCCGGCCCGCCAAGCGCTCGTCGCCGGGCTGTGCCACTTCGCCGGCAAGACGGGCAGCACGCTCATCGCCGAGGGCGTGGAGACCGCTCCCGAGCGGGGGATGCTCACCGAGCTCGAGGTCGACATGGCCCAGGGCTTCCTGTTCGGTCGCCCCAAGCCCGCCGGCGCGTCCTAGCCGACGAGATCGAGCTGGGCGCCGGCGTTCGAGCGTCAGTGGCTCTGGAGGATGGCGTCGTCGCGCATGTCGGCGAACAGCCCGGCCGCGCCGCCGCCGACGGTGACGATCGACTGGGCGCCGGCGCTGCCGATGCCGCCGGGCATCAACACGCTGCGAACCTTGGCTGGGTCGATGGTGAGGGCCAGCCGGCCCAGGCGGTAGAGCTCGACCGGGGTGATGCCGGTAATCCCGACGTGACGGCCGAGGATAGCGAGGTAGCGCGCCGCTCCGGTGGGGCCGGGGTTCTCGGCCCGCAGCTTGGTGAGGGCAGACAGGATCAGCAGGCCCTGGTGCTCGCTGCGGGTGAAGTCGCCGCCTGAGAGGTGGCGGTTGCGGGAGAAGGCCAGCGCCTCGTTGCCGCCCATGCGCACCCTGCCCTGCGGGAAGTTGGCGCCGGAGAAGCTGTCGTTCATGGCGAAGGGCACGTCGACGTCGACGCCGCCCGCCGCGTTGACCATGTCCACGAAGGGCGCAAAGCGCGTGGCGAGCACGAACGAGACGTCGATGCCGGTGAGCTGCTCGATGGTGTTGGCGGCCAGGCCGGGGCCACCGAAGGTGTAGGCGTCGTTGAGCTTGCTCCGGCCGCGCCCGGGGATGGCCACGTAGGTGTCCCGGGGGAAGTTGATCATCGTGCCCTCGCCGGTGGCGGGGTTGATGCCGATGAGGTGGATGGCGTCGGAGCGGTCACCGTCGATGCCCGGCCGCCCGCCGTCGAGGCCGAGGGCCAGCATAAAAACGGGCTTGTCCGGCCGCGGCGAGAACGCCCCGGTGTCGACCATGTGGATCTCGAGGGCGGGCTGGCTGCTGCTGGCGGGGCCGCCCCGCAGCACGGCGGCGGTCACGCTGAGGACGGCCAGGATGGCGACCATCACGGCCAGGACGCGGCTCACTGTGCCCTCGTGTCGTGCTTGGCCACGATGTCGAAGCTGTCGAT
>JBKJNA010000031.1:0-4143 GCA_046596195.1 Acidimicrobiales bacterium
GCCGAGCAGCTCGTTCAGCTGAAGTCCCACGGGCGGCCACGACGGGGCTATTCGACACCCCCACTTGTGGTTGGATGGTCCTGCCCAGGGACCAGTGGATCACCCGTGTAACTGCACGAGCCGGGGCGCTTGGTAACTGCGTTCGCCGGGCCGCCGAGCGCCAGGTCAGCCAGCCGGCGGACGGAACCGCTTCGATCCCTCGTCCCGGCAACCCTCGTACAAGCACTGCGCCGTGGCCGTGCGGCGATCAGGCGAGGCCCCGCTCGGCGTCGAATCGATGGTGACGAGCCTCGTGGAGGGCGAAGCGAGCGAGCCCGTCGACGGTGAATCGTTCAATCTCTCGGCGGGTGCCCGCCCGCTGCCATGCCGCGTCTCCCTCGGCGGGCAGGGCTCTCACGAGCCGCTCGGCAGCTTCCTCCAGCATCGCCGTCACCACAGGCGGATCCTGCTCGTTGTACCCCTCCTCGACGGCGACCGCCTCGTGGTCCCACCAGCCAAACTCCGGCTCCTCTTCGGTGATCGCCCACCCCACTCGGTCCCGAAACAGGGCAAGAACGTCCCGCACGTGAGCGGCGTACTCCAGCGCGGACCACACCTCGGCCCGGGGCCGGCGGCGCAACTCGTGCTCAGCGCGCTCCGAGAGCAGGGCGGCCCATCGAGCCCCTTCCCGCGAGATGGCGGTTCCGAGCTCGTTCTGCGGCACGGCGGCAGCCGCCAACCCGCAGTCGTCGCACTCCTCCGCGGTCACCACCGCGTCCCAGTCCCGTTCGGCGGCGCTGCCCTCGGCCGGTGCGAACAGCACCACGACAGCCAGGTCTTCTTGGATGTCATGGAAGCGGTGGGGAACGAGCGCGGGCACATAGAGCAACGACCCGGGCGCCACGGCGACGGTCTCACCGCCGACCGTCGCCCGGGCCCGGCCGCGAAGCACGACATACACCTCGTCCTCGGTGTGGGGCCCCTGCGGATCGTCGGCGCCGGCGTCGAGCTCGTACACGCCGGCGCTCAGCCTTGCGACCCGCAGCACCTCGGCGTAGCGCTGTTGGAGGTCTGCGGGAGCTGCCAGCAGTTCGGTGAGCGACCAGTTCCAGATGAAGGAATAGTGGCGCACCGGGCCGCCCTCCGCCCAGCCAGTGCATCCACGCCGCGCCGCCCGCGGTCTGACCCGCCGGCGAGCACGTCGAGAACCGGGGGCCGCCGCGGACCCCGCTCTCCGTAGCACGGTCGGCCTCGATGGCAGGTCGCGTTCTCGGCTGGCGGCTGAAGCATCACTGGCGAACCAGCCGGGGTCAGCGAGCCAAGAAACGGACGCCGCTACAGGACCTTGGCCAGGAAGTCCCGGGTCCGCGCCTCACGTGGCGCCCGAAGGAGCTGGTCCGGCGGGCCCTGCTCGACGATGACGCCGACGTCGATGAACACCACGCGGTCGGCCACCTCCTGGGCGAAGCCCATCTCGTGGGTCACGATCACCATCGTCATCCCCTGGCCCGTCAGCTCGCGTATCACCTCGAGCACTTCCCCGACCAACTCCGGGTCGAGGGCGGACGTGACCTCGTCGAAGAGCATCACGGTCGGCCCCATGGCCAGGGCCCGGGCGATGGCCACCCGCTGTTGCTGACCACCGGAAAGCCTGGCCGGGTCCACGTCGGCCCGGTCGGCCAACCCGACTCTCGCCAGCATCTCCCGCCCGCGAGCGTCGGCGGCGGCGGCATCCATCCGCAGCACCGCTCGCAGCGCCAGCGTGACGTTGCCCAGCGCCGTCTTGTGCGGGAACAGGTTGAACTGCTGGAAGACCATGCCCATGCACCTGCGCACCTTGTCCAGGTCGACGTCCCTGCCGGTGACCTCCACCCCGGCCACGACCACGGTGCCGGCTGTGGGCTCCTCCAGGCGGTTGATGCATCGCAGCAGCGTCGACTTACCCGAGCCGGATGGCCCGATCACACAGAGGACCTCCCCGGCGGCCACCTCGAGATCGATGCCCCGCAGTACCTCGTGGGTGCCGAAGGACTTGTGAAGACCGGCGATCGAGATCACGCCGATCCCGCCCGGCGGTTGCGCGTCTCGAGCAGGGCCACGAGGCGGATCAGCGGGATCGTGATGACGAGGTAGGCGATGCCGCCGGCTACCAGGGCCGAGCTGTTCGACGTGGAGTTGGCGAAGTCCCTGGCGAACTTGGTGATCTCCTTGCCCCCGGCGAGGGTGCCGAGCACCGCCAGCAGGGAGGTGTCCTTGAAGAGCAGCACCAACTCGTTCGTCAACGGCGGGATCATCAGGCGGAAGGCTTGGGGCAGGATCACCCGGCGCATGGCGACCCGGTAGGGCATGCCGAGCGATCGCGCCGCCTCCATCTGCCCCCGGGGCACGCCCTCGATCCCGGCCCGGATCGTCTCGGCCATGTACGCGCCGCCGACCAGCGACAGCGCCAGACAGCCCGGAAAGTACTTCGGGAAGGGCAGTTGCCAGCCCGTGGCGATGGGAATCCCGTAGCCGATGAAGATGATCGTGAGCAGTGCGGGAAGACCCCGCAGAGCGTCTGTGAAAATGGCGGCGGGCCAGCGCAGCCATCGGGTGCGGCTGATGCGGCCGAGCGCCACCACCAGCCCGATGCAAAGGCCTCCGCTGAAGCTGAACAGCGTGAACAACAGGGTGTTCTTCGCCCCCTCGGTCAGCAGCTCGGGCAGCATGGCCCGGATGACGTCGAGGTTGAAGAACTCGTCGACAAAGGTGTTCAGCCGGAGGTCGCCTTTTCCCCGAGGTGCTCGACGAGGATCTTGTCGTACGTGCCGTCATCGCGCAGGTCGGCAAGGGCCGCGTTCACGGCCTCCAGCAGCGCCGTGCTCTTCTTAGGGATGACGAACCCGTACTCCTCGGGTTCGGTGTCGAAGGTCTTGGACACCACGGTCTCGCCCGTGGTTGCCGCGTTGTAGGCGTTGACCGGGAAGTCCTGGACGACACCGTCTATCTGCTTGGCCTTCAGGGCGGTGAAAAGCTCGTCTGCGCCGGTGAACTCCTTGACCTGCGCGTTGACCTTGGCCGCCTCGGCCTTTGCGTAGTCAGCGCCGGTCGTCTCGGACTGCACGCCGATCGTGCGTCCGGCCAGGGTGGCGAAGTCGGTGTACCTAGTGGCGTCCTCCTTGCGGACGAGGAGCGACTGCTGGATCTCGTAGTAGCCGTCGGAGAAGTTGTTGGTCTTCCTTCGCTCCTCGGTGATGGATACCGACGAGGCGATCATGTCGCAGTTGGAGGCGGCCAAGGCGGGGAAGATGCCGTCGAAGTCGGTGTCCCGGAAGTCGGCCTCGAGGTCGACGGTCTTGGCGACGGCCTCCACCAGGTCGATGTCGATACCCGTCAGTTCCGCGGCCTCTTCGTACTCGAACGGCGCGTACGGCACGTCGACGCAGACCGTGAGCTTTCCTTTCCGGATCGTCTCGAGTGCGGCCGCACCCCCGGTCGGTGTCGTGACGGAGGGTTCGTCTCCGCAGGCGGCGCCGACCAGCGCCAGGACCAGCAACAGCGCCAGACGTGCGGTCATGCGGGGCATCCGGAACCTCCGTGCAGGGCAAAAACGTGAGGATAGCGCCGCGGCGAGCCCTCAGAGAGAGGTTCGGTCGAAGCGGCACACCGTTTCGACGTGGAAGGCGTGGGGGTAGGCGTTCACCAGCGAGCCCGACCCAAGCCGACCGTGGGCGGTCCGCGGCCTCAAGCCGTAGCGCCCCGATTCGGCGTTCAACACGGCCGTCAGGTCTCCGCGATGCCGGGAGCTCGGCTCGGCAATGAGCGCCGAATGCCCGCACTGGGCGCCAAGTGCGGGCCAGTTCCTGAGCGCAGATTGACAGCTGGTGGCCGAGCTGCCGTCAACGGCTCAGAAGGAGCGCCAGGCACGATCCCGTCGGGGTCCTTGAAGTTGAGGATCGCACCTGGTCGCATCTCGTGAGCACCGTCCTGTCGACGTTTCGATCGGCAAGTCGGCGCACCTCGAGGTCCAGAAGCTCGTTCACGCTGGGGAACCGCCCGCAGGTCCGACCCCGCCTCGTCGGCACGCATGTGGTCGAGATCGGCCATGAAGTCGCCACCGGCGAGCATGCACTCGGCCATCGACAGGACGAGCTCGCCGGCGGAGAGCCCTTGGCGGCGGGCCTT
>JBKJNA010000038.1:0-5117 GCA_046596195.1 Acidimicrobiales bacterium
TCCACGACGAGCGCGGCTGAGGCGAACGCCGGCAAGCCGGAACACTGCGTGCCCGAGGTGGGACTCGAACCCACACGCCCCGGAGGGCAGTGGCTTTTGAGGCCACCTCGGGCACGCAGTGTTCCGGCTTGCCGGCGTTCGCCTCAGCCGCGCTCGTCGTGGAGGTGGCGAAGGAGCCAGGGGCGCACCACCACCACACTCTGCTCGGGATGGTCGGCGTCGAGTTGCACGTCGAGGCCCTCGGGGTCGGGCGGGTCGCCGGCGGCGTCGATCACGATGGCCGGCTCGTCCTTGGGCCCGTAGATCGCGTCATTGAGGCCCCGCATGCCGGCGGCCAGCATCTTTCCGCCGAGGCCCTCCCGGAACGTGGGACGGCGGGCCGGCTCCGACGGCTCGGGCTCGACGACCGGCCCGATGACGTCGCCCTCGGCCAGCCACGCCAGCCACTGCTCGTCAGTCCAGTCATCGGGGTTCTCCGGCACCGGATCCACCCGATCAGCCCAGCCCGCGCGAGTCCTGCATCCACTCGACGGTACCGGTCGTCGCGGGAAAGCGGAAGTGACGGAGGATGCGCCGGGCGGCTACGAGCCGGAGGCGACGAGGTGGAGCACCGGCTCGGACGGCGCCGAGCGGCGGTCGTCGGCCGGATTCGACGATCGGATCATCCCGCCCATGACCACGCTGAGGGGAACCGAGGCGAACAGCCAGGTGACCAGGCCGGTGCGGAGCATGTGCACAGTTTCTACCCGGGACAGCCGTGCGCCAATCAGCAAACCGGGTCATTTCGCGCGTAGTCAGTTCCGGCCTGTGTGCCCCGGTGCACCACACTGGAAGGGTGCGACGCCGGACGATGGAAAGGTGACCGGCCCGGGAGGACGGTCCATCAGGCAACTCACTGGGTGCCGTCCCGGAGGGATGGCGCACCAGTGACCGATCCGTACTCGGTGCTCGGCGTGGCGCCGTCCGCCACCGCTGACGAGGTGCGCGCCGCCTACCGGGCGCGCTCCATGCTGCTGCACCCCGACCTCCACCAGGGTCGTCCCGAGCACGTCCGCCGGGAGGCCGAACGGGCCATGACCCAGCTCACCGAGGCGTACGAGGCGGCCCTCGCCCGGCAAGCGCGGGGCGGCGGCGGGCCGGCGGGTGGCCGGGCCCGGGGAGCCACAGCGGCCAAGGAGCCTTTGGCTCACCGGTTGGGCCGAATGGCGGCGAGGTCCCGCACCGCCCGGGACGCCTCCGTGGCCGGCGCGCAGGCGGGGCCGTTCGCCTACCGGCTGGGCTGGCTGGTGGGCAAGCGCAGGTCGAAGTAGCCGTTCCGGCGACCGGCTCAGGGGAGGAGCTGGCGGATCCTTCGCGCGAACTCCTGGGCCCGGCTGCGGGCCTCCCCGGCGGTGCTGCCCTCGGCCCACACGTGGGTGAGGGGCTCCTCCGGGTCGGGGAGCACGAGGGCCCACCCGTCCTCGTAGACGACCTTCACGCCGTCGATGAGCACGAGCTCCTCGTCCTTCATGCGCTCCACCATCGTGCGCATGACCAGGCCCTTCTGCTCCCACGGGGTGGCCACCGACTGGTGGGCGATGTGGGCGCGGGGCGACTGGCTCACCACCTTCGACAGGCGCAGCCCCGTGGCGGCCAGCATGGCCAGCAGGTTCACCAGGGTGGCCACCGAGTCATAGGCAGGCAGGAAGGACGGAAAGATGTAGCCGCCCTCCTGGCTGGCCGCGAACGTCACGTTCTCGCCCGAGGCCACCTCCATGAGGTGGGAGGCGGACAGCTTGGTCCACACGATCTCGGCCCCGAAGCGGTCGCACAGCTCCTGGGCGCCCTTGCCCACCGACACCGGCAGGGCCACCCGGGCGTGCTCGGTGGTGGCGCACACCAGGTTGAGCAGGGCGAACAGGGCACTGTCGTCGTCAAGGACCTGGCCGGCGTCGTCGATGATCGTGAGCTTCTCGCCGTCGGGGTGGATGACGGCGCCCAGGTGGGCGCCCGACGCCCGCACCAGCTCGGCCACCCGCTTGGCGTGGACCTCAAGGTCGAAGCCGGTAGCCAGCGCGGTGGACGCGTAGGGGTTGACCGACAGGACCTCGGCTCCCAGCTTGGCGAGCACGTTGGGCATGACGAAAGCGGCCGACCCGTAGGCGAAGTCGAGCACCACCTTGAAGCCGACCGAGCGGATGGCGTCGGTGTCGACGGTGGACATCATCACGTCGGTGTAGTGCTCGAGGGCCCGGGCCGGGAAGCCGATGTCGCCCATGTCGGCGGCCATGGCCCGGCGGAACCCCTCCTGGTGGTAGAGCCGCTCGATCTTGCGCTGGGTGCCCTCGGGAAGGTCGATGCCCTCGGTGTCGAAGAAGCGGATGAGCACCGACTGCGGGTCACCCGGCACCAGCCGCACGGTGACGCCCGCCTCGCTTCGGATCGAGCGCACGTGGAACCGGGTGACCGGCACGGTGGCGACCTCGAGGTCCTCGACGTTCACGCCCGCCGCGTTGAGACCCACCATCACCGCCCGCTTGATGGCGCGGGCGGCCCGGCTCGAGTCGCGCGATGTGGTGACGGTGACACCCTTCTTCAAGGTCGTGCCGAAAGCCATGGCCACCCGGACGGCCAGCTCGGGGGTGATGTCGACATTGGCCAGGCCGGCCACGCCGAGGCGGCCGAACAGGTGGCGGGCGCCGCGGGACTCCCAGATGATGGAGCTGTTGACGATGGCGCCCGGCTCCACCGTCTTGAACGGGTAGACCTTCACGCCCGGGTTGATGACGGCGTGCTCGCCGACGAGGCACTCCTCGCCGAGCACCACGCCCTCCTCGCAGCGGGCACCGAGGCGCAGGTCGCTGGAGCGGCCCACCACCGTGCCCCGCAGGCGGGCGGAGGGGCCGACGTACCCGTTGTCGTGGACGATCGAGCGCTCGAGGTAGGCGTGGGCGCCGACGCGCACATTGGAGCCGAGCACCGTGTACTGGGCCAGGTGGGCGCCCTCCTCCACCCGGCAGTAGTCGCCGATCACCACCGGGCCGTCGAGCTTGGCCCCCGGGTCGACCTCGGCGCCCTCGCCCAGCCACACGCCCTCGCTGAGGCGGAAGCCCGGTACGTCGATCTCGACCTTGCCGTCGAGCACGTCGTGGTGGGCGTCGACGTACGCGTCGAGGGTGCCCACGTCCTCCCAGTAGCCCTCGGCCACGAACCCGTAGAGCGGCTTGCCGGCGGCCAGGAGGGCGGGGAACACGTCCTCCGACCAGTCGACCTTGCCCCCGGGCACGTAGTCGAAGATCTCGGGCTGGAGGACGTAGATGCCGGTGTTGACGGTGTCGCTGAAGACCTGGCCCCATGTCGGCTTCTCGAGGAAGCGCTCGATGGTGCCGTCCTCGGTGATGATGACGATGCCGAAGTCGAGCGGGTTGTCCATGGCCTTGAGGCCGAGGGTGGCGAGCGCACCCCGCTCCTCGTGGAAGGCCACGATGGCGGACAGGTCGATGTCGGTGAGCACGTCGCCCGAGATCACGAGGAACGGCTCGTCGAGCTTGTCCTTGGCGTTGCGCACGGACCCCGCCGTGCCGAGGGGCGACTCCTCGGTGGCGTAGGACAGCTTCACGCCGAACTCGGACCCGTCGCCGAAGTAGGTGCGGATGGCGTGGGGCATGAACGCCAACGTGACGACGATGTCGTCGAACCCGTGCTCCTTGAGGAGGCGGATGACGTGCTCCATCATTGGCCGGTTGGCCAGGGGCAGCATGGGCTTGGGCTGGTTGGAGGTCAGCGGCCGGAGCCTTGTGCCCTCGCCGCCGGCCATGATCACGGCTTTCACCGGGCTGAGACTACGCGCTCCGCGTCGCCGCTCTGCCGGCAAGTGCGGCGCGGGCCGGGGGCACGTAGAGGGTGGCTGCGTAATAGCTCAGAACCAGTCCGGGAATGGCGGTGCACCAGGCCAACGGGCGGGCCAGCTCGTGCCACGGGGCCCCGCCGTCGGGGTTGCTGGCGAGGAAGAACGGGAAGGCCATCATCAGCAGCAGGGTGCCCGCCTTGCCCGCCAGCTTCACCTCGACGATGTCACGGGCGCCCATGGCGGCCAGGGCGAGCACGCTCACACCGACGACCGACTCCCGGGTGATGGCCAGGACGGCGACCCACCAGGGCATTGAACCGTCGATCAGCACGGCGAGGACGCCGACGCCGAGGAGGATGCGGTCGGCGGTGGGATCGAGGACCTTCCCGAGCTTGGACTCCTGGTGGAAGTGGCGGGCGATGTACCCGTCGGCGAAGTCGGTGATGCCGAGGCAGGCGAGGAGCAGGCCGGCGGCGTAGCGGTCCTCCCGGCCGAACAGCAGCCAGAGGAACACCGGCACGAGGCACAGCCGCACGACCGAGATGACGTTGGGCACCGTGAGGATGCGGTCTTCGCCCTGGCGGCCCATCGCTCGGAGTCTACGGGCGGCCGCAACCTTGGCCCCGAGTCCCGCAGCTGAGGACGAGATGACAAGGAATTCGTTGACGGGCCAGCGGTCGCTGGGCTAGGAAGAATGCCCGATGAGCACCGTCTCGCCGCTCCAGGAGGTCGAGCGCGCCGTCCAGGAGCGGGCCAAGGCGGTATCACTCGACATGGGCTCCCCCGACGCCCAGCGCCGGCTCCGGGCCCTGGTCGACGAGGAGGTGGCCCGGTGGTCCGACGACTACAAGCGGGGCCTGCGCTCCTTCGACATCGCCGACCAGGAGCTGGTGGCCGAGCGGGCCTTCCGCAACGTGGCCGGCTACGGCCCACTGGAGCCGCTCCTGGCCGACGACAACGTGTGGGAGATCATGGTCGCGGGATTCGCCCACCTGCTGATTTGTGCATAACCGCAGGTCACGACCTGCTTCGAGGTGACCGCTGTTGACCGCAGAAAGCCGCGATTTTCCTTTGCTGGTGGTGCAGATGTGGTGCAGCAGTGTGCAGCAGCTCGATGGATCTCGACGGTGGGAAGAGAGGACACGGCCGTGAGCATTTGCCAGCCGAGGTCAACAACCCTTGACGAGCGACGCGTTGGGACTCGGTGCGCATCCTCCGGGAAGACCCAGGCCGACGCCGACATCCCGGTGGCGTTTTATACGGGCGGGCGACGACGCCGGCCCGGACG
>JBKJNA010000103.1:0-15502 GCA_046596195.1 Acidimicrobiales bacterium
TCGGGCTTTCGAAGCGCTGGTCGAGCGTCGCCATACCCAATGCCATGCCCGGATTGTCGAACACCGGCCGGCTGGAGCGGTGGATGGTCAGACGACTACTTCAGCAGCCACCTAGAACGCCGGATACCGTGCGCCGGCGTGCGAGCACTCGCGTAACCCGCGCTACGCCCTGAACGGCACGTCGGGGATAGTCAGCCGCGTCGCGGTTCCGCGCGTTCTGGGACACCCTCACTCTCGACGTTGCGCACGCGGGTCAGTCGATCAGGTTCGTGTCGGCGGATGGGTGCGCATTCGGGATCGTGATAGGCGATGATTTCCACGCTTCGCGTCGGTCAAGAGTACGCGGACGCTCGTGTCGTGACTGGCGGTCGGATCGGGAGACAAAGGGGGGAGGCGATGTGGCTGAGCGCATGATCGAAGTCAATGGGGTGGAGCTGTGCACGGAACCCTTCGGAAGCCCGACAGACCCAGCGGTCCTGCTGGTCATGGGCCTGGGAGGGTCGATGCTCTGGTGGGAGGACGGCTTCTGCCGGATGCTCACCGATTCGGGGCGGTTCGTGATCCGATACGACCAGCGTGATACCGGCCGATCGGTCACGTACGAGCCGGGCAGACCGAGCTACACAGGTGCCGACCTGATCACCGACGCCGTTGGTGTGCTCGACGTCTACGGCCTAGCGGCGGCGCACGTGGTCGGCGTCTCCGCCGGTGGTGGACTCGCTCAGCGTCTGGCGCTGGACTTCCCCCACCGTGTTCTGTCCCTCGTGCTCATCAGCAGCTCTCCTGCGACGCCGGGTGACCGCGGGCTTCCAGGACCAACCGCGGCGTTCGCCCGCTTCGTCGCCTCAGCCACAGTGGACTGGTCGGACTCCGAGTCCGTCGTCGAGTACCTGGTCGAGTACTCCCGCATGCTCGCGGGAGGCCGACGTCCATTCCACGAGGAAGCGTGCCGTGCGCTCGTCCAGCGCGACACCGAGCGAGCGCGGAACTTCACTGCGCTGCAGAACCACGACGACATTCCCGTCGACGACCACGCATACCAAGCGCTCGCCTCGATCACCGCCCCCACCCTCGTGATCCACGGCACGGCGGATCCCATGTTTCCACTCCGTCACGGTGAAGAACTGGCAGCGGAGATACCCGGCGCTCGGCTCCTGCCGGTCGAGGGAGCCGGTCACGGCGTTGACCGAGCCGACTGGGAGACGATCGTGGCGGCAACCGTCGAGCACACTGCAACAGCCGATCGAGCCGACAGGCGCTGACCGAAGTCCGTCAGACCCAGGCCGCAGATGACGGCCAATCGAGGTGCTTCCTTCACTGACCGATCGGTGTTCCGGTCCGCCCGGGGTGTCACCAACCGCCGGGTGTCGGACGGCCATCAGCCCCAGCGTGTGAAGCGCCCGCCGCCGCGGCTGTGGTGTGCCCTTGTCAGGCCACGGCCCCGGGTTGGTCTGGAGGTCAGTCCAGGAGCTGGTCGAGCAGCCAGCTGGGCCCAACGACCTCGGCGTTGGCGGCTCGGACCCGCGCTGCCAGTCCACGGTCGGCCGTGACCACGATTACGCCGCGGTGCTCCTCTGCGATGGCGGCGATCGTGTCGTCGCCGTCACCGGGCGCATGCACGACCTCGACGCCGATCACCTCCGCCTCGTCGGCTCCCGCCCGGGCTCGGCCCTCGAGCACGAGGGTCACGGGCGGGTCCAGCCGTCCCGCGGCCACCGACGCCCGCACTCGTTCCGTGAATAGTCGTGTCGCGCCTGGCCGATCGCGCCACCAGCCGGTTGGCCGAGACCCGATCACGTTGGCTGCGTCGATCACCAGCATCCCCACAGCGTCGCGCCGTCCCACATCGACCGGGAAGGCGGCAATCCGCCGGCGAGGCGGCTATCGCTCGAGGTAGTCGGCGAGGTCCGTCAAGGAGGAGGCGAGCCCGCTGCGTGATCATTCGCGGTGATGCCATCTGGGACGTCGTCGGCAGTGATGTCGACCCTCGCCCCTCCGTCGGCGGCGGTGACCTCCCAGGTCATGGTCATGGTTCGGGCGTCGGCAGGGTCATCGGAGACGAAGTCCACCGCCTGCACGACCCGCACCCCGGGGACAATGTCAACAAAGCGAGCCTCCACAATGTCGGAGTCCGGCGCTGGCCTTGCCGTGGGAGGTGGAGGCGCCGGCGTAGGTCAAGACCATTCGATACGACCCGCCCGGATGGTCGACACGCCGACGCTACGGCTGCGATCTCGGCTCTACCGCCGAAAAGCGTGGGAGGGGGTCGGTCGGGCCCTGACGTCAGCTCACACCTGGCGTTCTGCGACAATCAGGACTCATTCGGCGCACAACGCCGACGCCCGCGACGTTTGGGATGTTGCGACAGGGCAGTCACCGATACGAATCGCGTCATTATGAAACGGAGGAAACTGTGATCGCAAGGATCGGCTATTTCGACGGTTTCGACCTGGCGACACGGGACTGGGTCCTCGCTGCTCTCCGAGGAGCCGCAGGGCTTCGCGTCGGCTACCACCTCGTCGATGACGCCACGGGCGATGGCATGTCGATCACGATCTGGGATGACGAGAAGAGCGCTCAAGCCGGACAGGAGCTGGTCGGCGCGGCACGTCCTGCGAGCGGCGACGGTGGCCCGGCGCCCTCGCGAGTGCAGATGCTCCGAATCGTGCGGAGCACCTGATTGTTAGCGGGATACGCAGTCGAAATGTGGAGACATTCACCTTGTGTGATCCGCTCAAGAGGTCCTGCCGACAGGCCACGGGCGCAGCCGGGACTGGCGGCGATGCCGCAGCACCGCCTCCTCTCGGTTCCAGGCGCGGCCTTCGAGAACCGCCCGACAACGGCACGAGCAGCTGCGCTCGGTAACAGCGCTGCCGATGGCGGATGATAGACGGCGGCCTACGGATAGGCGTTGCCTGACTCGAGCAACCTCCAGCCCCGAGCTGTCCTGGCCAGGACGAGGTACACGGACCATCCAGGCTGGGCGAGCAAGCTGGCCTCCTTGGTGACCTTCAGCGGGCCGATGTCTCCGGTGAGCCACAGGGCGCCCGGCTCGACCCGCTCGATGGTGAAGTAGTCCTCCACGATGTGGTCTTCGACATCGGAGTTGTCCTTGGCTCCACGCTGGGCCTGGTCGAACAGCAGCCGGGACAGCCGCTCTGCCCTCGGCAGGTCCCGGACGGCGCTCGTTCCCCGCTCGACCGCCTCGTCGGCCGCCGCCGCGTCGAGGTAGCCGTTGGCCGCCATCCACTTGGCCAGCTTCTTGGTCACGGTGCCGGCGGCCCGCAACAGCTCCTCGCCGGCCATGACCTTTCGCACCATGAAGTAGTCGAGGAATTCGCCGAGTCCCTCGACGACCTTGTCGGGGCCGAAGAGATGGACGAAGGCGTCCTCGTCTCCGGCGTCGAAGGCGGCTTCGTAGCGCCGGCGCTCGTCGTCACCGAGGGACTGGTGGCCGTAGCCGTTCAGGCAATGCCGCAGCAGGTCGACCACGGAGCGGTAATTGGCGAAGGTCCGCTCCGCCAGGCGCTGCTCCTGAACGGCCAGGAACTCCGACAGCACCTCGTCGATGCTGGGCCCGACGCCTTGCTCCCCTGGCGCTCCGACCGTGGAGGACGCCTGGCGGGGTGGGAAGGCGACCACGTCGGCGTCGGGGCGCACGTCGAGGGAGCGGTCCTCGATGACCAGGCGGAACCGCCACCCCTCGTAGGACCCGAGGGCGTGGCCCAGTTCTTCCCAGGTCAGGGTCCGGCCGTCGACGACAACATCGAACGGCCCGCCCTCGTCCCGAGCCTCGCCCCACCCCGCAGTCCTCGCAGGTGTCGCTCCCCACGGTCGGGACACTACGGGTCCGAGGGCGCTCGTGGGATCTCCGTGGTGCGAAAGTCACACCGCTGGCCGAGCGACGGCATCCCGGGCGGGGTGTTCCCTTCACGTGCCGACCCATCAGGGTCTGGCAATGGAGGAAGCGCCATGACCATGACCATGACCATGACCACCAGCGCCTCGACTACCAGCGTGGCCACCGCACCCTCAAGATCCTGCGTAAGGGCGGCAAGCACGCCGTCATCCCGCTGGCACCGCGCACGTCGCGGGCGATGGACCTCTACATCGGCGAGCGGATCACGGACCCATCTTCGTCGGGGCCAAGGGGGCACGGATGGACCGCCGAGGCCCAGTTTCGACGCCGGCGTGCCGCTGCGCGACGTGCAGGAGGCGGCCAGCCACGCCGATCCCCGCACCACCATGCGCTCCGACCGTGGCCGGGGATCGCTCGACCGCCACGCCACCTACATCGTCGCCACCTTCCTGGCCGGCGCCTCGCGCTGACGCAAGCTGGGTCGCTGGCGTTACCGAGCGGTGGTAACGCCCGAACCCGCCGGTTACCTCGCGCCCGGCAGCGCCCCCCAGACCCGGCGATCTGGGATGGTGCGACCGGCCCGCGTTCCCGCCGTCGTCCCGACGATGTGCGCGAAAGGTGGAGGACCGATGAGTTACTGCGAGGCCCCACCCTGGGCCAGCGGGGCGTCGCAGCCGACCACCGGCTGATTCAGGCGGACTGCGCCCATTGAGCCTCGGAACTGGGCGTTGCCGAAGGCGAACACGCCACCGTCCCGTGCGCAAAGCCAGTAGCCAGTGCCGGTTGCGGTGGGCGTCATGCCCACGATTGGCGAGTTCAGCCGGATGCTGCCGGTCGAACCCCGGAAGACGGCGTCGCCGAACGAGAAGATCCCTCCGTCGGCGGCGACCAGCTGGTATCCAGCGCCGGTGGATGTGCGGGACATGCCGACGATGGGAGCGTTGAGGCGGGTCGCTCCCGTGGATCCGAGGAAGCGGGCGTCGCCGAAGGCGAAGATCCCACCGTCGGCGGCGACCAGCCAGTAGCCGTTGCCGGACGGGGTGCGCTCCATGCCGACGATCGGCTGGGCCAAGCGGATGGCGCCGGTGGAGCCGAAGAAACGGGCATCGCCGAAGGCGAAGATTCCACCGTCGGACGCCACCAGCCAGTACCCGTTGCCGGTGGGAGTGCCCCGCATGCCGACGATGGGACGAGCCAGGGTGAGAGCCCCGGTGGACCCGGCGAACCGGGCGTCGCCGAAGGCGAAGATGCCGCCGTCGGACGCCACCAGCCAGTATCCCTGGGTGGACGGCGTGTGATCCATCCCCACGATGGGCCGGTTCAGCCGCAAGCCGCCGGTCGACCCGAAGAATCGCGAAGTGCCGAAGTTGAAGATCCCACCGTCGGCGGCAACGAGGGCGTAGCCCTGTTCGCCGGCCGGCTGGGAGCCGCCGCCGCCCGGCTGCGTGGTGGGGGTTGTGGGGGTTGTCGTCGTGGTGGTGGTGCCGGCGGTTCCAGCGCCCGTGACCCGGTGGGCGTCACCGCTCTGGTTGGCGCCGTTGGCGACCCTGGCGGCGATGGCGGTCACGGTCGACGGGGCCACGGTCCCGATGGTGCACGTGCCGGAGAAGGTCTTGGTCGTCGCCCCGGTGGTGCTGGCCGTGCCACATGCGACGTACACCGGATCGGTCCCGGTGGCGGCGGTGGTCGAGTAGAAGAGGTCGACCGAGTTGGCGCCGGCGCTGGCCGTCCCGGTCACCGCAAGGGCCCCGGAGGCGAACGTCGCCGTTGCTCCGTTGGCCGGCGCGGTGAGCTCCACCGCCTCGGCGGTGGAGTCACGGAAGGTGACGGCCACGTCGACGTTGGAGATCTCAGCGCCGGAGTCGGTGACGACTGCCCGCACCGTCCCGGTATCATTGTCGACGTCGGTCAACGGCAGGTGGGCGCTGGTATCCCACTTGAACTCCCAGGTGTCGGTGGTTCCCACTCGGGTGGCGGTACCGACCGGCTCGAACAGGGCGTCGGCGTCACCGTCCTCGATCTGGATGACCACCGAGGCGATGGTGCCGCCGTCCGGATCGCTCGCTCGCACGACGAAGTGGAAGAGCCCGTCGGTGCCGTCCAGCTGGTCGGAGACGATCGGGCCGGGGCCGTCATTGTTCGGATTGAGGAACGCCCCCGTCGGGGCGGCGGCCTGGGCGGCGCCTGGAAAGACGGGCAGGAATGCCAACACCAGTCCGGCGGCGAGCAACACGGCCGGAAGGAACGGCCGGCGCGACGAAGCATCTAGCAGGAAGGAAGAAGCGTCCATCGGAACTCCTGAGACTCATCGCTGAAGCAAGACCGCCTTGGCCCCTCAGGGACCGGAAGTACCCCTCTGTTTCGATCAGCAAACGTCGCAGACCGACCTCGCCCGTTTTACGCACCCCTCAACAGCAGGTGAGCGAAAACAGTGGTGGAGACGGGCCTCCGCTCCAGCCCGGACGCCGGCCGGGACTATGCGACCCCCGCTATGGCGGTGTGGTGACCCGCATCGCCAGGCGCAGTGGGGAGATCGAACCAGACGACTTTGCCCTCGTGGGCGCGGCGGGCCCCCAGTCGACGGCCAAGGTGTCCACCATGGAAAGGCCACGCCCCGAGATTGCTGACGGGTCGCATGGTCGCCGCCTGGGCAGCGTGCGCGAGCGGTCCTCTACCAGAACCCGCAGATTCGGCGGCCCCAACTCGATTGTGACGCGATAGAGCGTTCCGCTGTGGACCACGGCGTTCGTCGCAAGCTCGGTGGTCAGGAGCGAGGCGGTGGGCTCAAGGTCCGCCATTTGCCAGGCTCGCAGGGTAGAGGCGACGAACGACCGAGCGGCGCGGACCGATTGGGAGTCGGCGTCGAAGCCGGCCTGCGCACGTCCACCCGCCACGGGCACCTCCTCTAGTCAAACCGGCCCTACTTCTCCTCAAAGTTGGGCAAACCGCATATTTGCCGCGTGGGAACGAGAAAGACGGCCTCCAAGTCGACGGCCGGCCACTATCCGTCGTCGATCGGCTTTGTGCCGTTGCGCCGGCTGCGCCGAGGGGAGTTTCGACGAGCTGCGAGACCCGCAGCGTGTGGACGCGTCCCAGGCCCGAACCTGCGGTTGGTGCCGGCGGGGGAGGGGTACGCCCTGCAGCGCAGCCGCAGCCTAGAGACCAAAGGAGCGTCAGATGGGCCTTGGGGTAAGTATTTTCCTACTCGCCGTCGGAGCCGTCCTCGCCTTCGCGATCGACGTCGAGTCTTCCGGCGGGGTCAACCTCAATACCATCGGGTTGATCCTGATGGCCGTCGGCGTGATCGGCGTCCTGGCGTTCGTGACCGTCTTCGGGTCCTGGCGCAGTCGCCGAGGGGACGATGTTGTCGTCGAGGAACGTCGCACCCGCTTCTGAAGAGGCCGCCTGCCGGATAGCCACGTCGCCGACGACGCGGCGTGCTTCGACGGCGCACGTGCTGCCCCTCTGGATGAGGCGCCGCCCTCGCCTTCGCCAGCACAACAGGACTCTACGGGGCCTGTGGGCGCGTCGCTGGCGGGCGGCCCTTGCTCGCTTCGCCGCGCCGCCGGCTGGGTACAGGTGACGAGTGACCGCTCCCACCCAGATGGTACTCGCCGGGCGCTACCGCATCGGTCCCCTGCTCGGGCGGGGCGGCATGGCCGAGGTGTACGAGGCAGTTGACGAGCGGCTCGCCCGGCCCGTGGCGGTCAAGCTGCTCCTCCCCGAGTTCGCTGCCCAGACTGGTATGCGTGAGCGCTTCGAGGCTGAGGCCCGCTCGGCGGCGCGGCTGTCGCACCCGAGCGTGGTGGCCGTGTTCGACTCCGGCGAGGACAACGGGACACCGTTCATCGTCATGGAGCGCCTGCCGGGCGAAACGCTGGCCGACCGAATGGGGGGGCACCCCCTTCGAGGTCGCCTGGCTGCGAGGAATGGCACACGACGTACTCGGCGCCCTCGGGGCGGCCCATGCGGCCGGCGTGGTCCACCGCGACGTCAAGCCCGCCAACATCCTCATCGCCGCCGACGGGCGCGCGAAGGTCGCCGACTTCGGGATCGCCAAGGCCCTGGAGGAGGCGCCGTCGGACCTCACCGGTGCGAACCAGCTGCTGGGGACGGTCGCCTACCTGGCCCCCGAGCGCCTGGACGGCCTTCCCGCCACTGCCCGCTCGGACCTGTACGCCTTCGGGGTGGTCCTTTACGAAGCACTGGCCGGAGTGCGGGCGTTCCACGGCACGACGCCACTCAGCGTCGCCTACGCCGTCCACAACGCCGACCCGCCGCCGCTGGGCGAGGTGCGGCCCGACCTGCGGGCCGACCTGGTGGCCATCGTGGAGCGGGCAATGGCCCGCGACCCAGCGACGCGCTACGCCACGGCTGCGGAGATGGCGGCTGCCCTCGAGACTGCCTCTGCGGTGGTGGGAACGGCGGCCGATTCCACGGTGGCCATGGCCAGTCCTGCGCCGGAGTCAGCAACTGTGGTGATGCCCATCGCTGCGGATCCGGGCGCCGGTACCGCATCCTCAAACGAGGCGTCCGCATGGTCCAAGCCACTCTGGGCCGGGGGGCTGGTAGCGCGCCTGGGGCGGCGGACCCTGCTCATCGCTCTGCTCATCGCCGGCCTCGTACTGATCGGGGTAGTGGCCCTGGCCGCCGGCGGTGACTCGGGGCGTTCCTCCGGGACGGACTCCACACCGACGACGACCGTTCCCCCTCAGGCGCCGACGACCGAGGTGACCCCCACCACGCCGGCGACCACTGCGGCGCCAGCCGCAGGCCCACCGGCCGGTGGCGGCTCTCCAGGCAAGACCAAAGGCAGAGGCAAAGGCAATGGCTGAACCTCACTGCTCGCGGGGAGTCGCAGAGGCTGACACAGCCAAGCGATCCTCCGCGGCCGACGCTGAACCCCCGCCCTCCGACGCAGACGCACCTCGACCGTGAGCCCTGCGGCGCTGGTAGGTGTCGATACCATGCCGGCCACTGCGCTACTTCGTCGGTGGCAGAAGCCCGTAGTCCCGCATCCTCAAACCGCAGTGACCGTCTATCCGATGTGTCCTCCATGCGTGCAGGTCGGGGCCACTCGGTAACTGCACTTATCTGGCGCGAGGTAACGCTCCCAGCGACGAGCGGCCAAGGTTTGGCAGCGGCCATCGGTGGGGTGCCCGTGTCGGGCGTGACGGGCAAGGTCGGATCCGTCTCCTGGCGGGAGTGTGCGGGACGGGCATGTCCACGAGGGTGAGAAGGTGGATCGAGGGAGCCCTGCTCGATCGTTCACAGTCGACCAGCTCACCGACCATGTCGCCGGTGACGACGACACCGGCCGCCACTGGTCTTGCCCACAATCTCCGTGGACGGACGTGGTCTGGGTGGACGAACTGGACACTTGTGCCTGACGGAGCAGGCCTCGAGAGACGCTAACGGAGCCAATGGACGGGTTCGTACGGACTGCAAAAGGCTCAGTCGGGCGTGGGTCAGGTTGCCTCCGTGCCGTGTACCACTCTTCCGAGGTGTTCGGCGGCCCTTCGATCAGCTGAGCGGCGCGACTTCGAGTAGTGCTTCATGAGCACCTGCGGTCCGTGGTCTTGGCGCTGGGCCACCATGCTGATGTTGAAGCCGGCATTGAGTAGCTCGCTCGACGTGAACTTCCGCAGTGCCAGGATGGAGCCGTCGAAGCTGAGGCCGTGGCCGCGGTTGGTTGCCGCCTCGCGGCGTTCTGCTGAGGCAACCGCGAGAATCGCCCACCGCTCGCTTCGGTCGAGACGCTCGCCGATCTCTCGATAGCTCGTGCCGCCCTTCGGCGTTGGGCCCGTCTTGCCGGCACGCCGGGCCGGCGCCTTCTGTCGGTGCAGCCGCATGGCTTCGTCCTCTAGGGTGACCGTCTCGGGGCGCTTGTCGGCGATCCCAAGGTGGTCCTTGAGGACCGCAACCCGCTTGGTCACGTAGTCGGGCGGCATCGGCGCGGAACAATCGGCAGCAAGGCTGAACAGGAACGAATCGGGTTCCAGCTCGACGCCACAGACGGAGCAGCGCTTGGCCATCAGATCCTGGTGCCGGCGAAGCATGGCAAGGGTGTCCGGGTCTACGTACAGGCCACGCTCCTTCCTCGTCTTGGTGGTCTTCACTCGCCGGCCCTCGTCGATCGCCGAGTCGACGATCACGCGCCCCTCATCCCATCGCACCCGAGACCACCGCAGCGCCACGAGCTCACCCCGGCGCATTCCTGTGACTGCGCCCAGCACCAGGAGGACCGCGATCTCCGGTACGACGTCGAGCGCCTCATGAAGAAGACGCGAAAGCTCATCGATCTCGGGTGGCGTCCGTTCCTGCGAAACGTAGGTACTCGTTGGGAGCATGAACTCGGCCATCGGGTGCCGGGTGATGATCCGTCGGCTCTTGGCCCACCGGAAGAACGGTGCGTAGAGACTTCTGGCCTGGTTCAGCCTGGACCGGCTCAGCCCCGCCATGCGCATCTTGCCGAAGAGCCTGTCGAGATCAGCCTCGTCGATGTCGCGGACAGCGCTTTTGCCGATGGCCGGTGAGAACCACTTCGCGTGGAGCCTCCGGTAGTCGGCGATGGTCTTCTCGGTGCGTCCCTTCTCATCGCGGAGGTGCTCGGAGAGGAACAGCTCCACAGCCTCGTCAATCTTTAGGTCTCGAAGGCCCTTGTTCATAGCGGCGGGCTGGTCGCGGGTCTCAGCCACGAGGCTCGCCAGTTGGGTGGCCGCAGCCGCTGCGTTGTTCACCCGGACGTTGCGGTAGACGCGTCGAACGGCGCCGTCGGAGTACCGGCCGGCGGTCACCGTGAGCTCCCATATCCCAGGCTTGATCTCCCGCATCGAACCGCCACCCTTCCGGCCGCGCGTCACGCCTGCACTCGCCTTGCGGCGGACCTCGAGATCCCCACCTGCGAGCCTGAGGTGGTCCAATCGCACGCAGGCTGACTTGTCAGGGCAGGCAAGGACTCGTGCGCCTTGGGGAATGGCGCCTTTGGCCAGCTCCCAGGCTGCTCGATGGGCCGTGAGGAGGCGACCGCCTATTCGGACTTGGCCGGTGCCGTCGGTCCGCTTGGCGCCGAGCCACAGGTAGTGCTCAGCGCTGCGATCGACTTTCGCTTCGAAACGGTCGGCTGCGGTCACCACAGCTGGAGTCTACCGGAAAGTCTACCCGAGGAGTCTACCGCGGTTGCCGTGTTGAGAACCTGCACTTCGGTAGGCTCTTAAAAATTGCCTGCAAGCCTGTGACCTGCTACTTTGTTTGGTGCGCCCCCTGGGATTCGAACTCAGAACCTGCGGATTAAGAGTCCGTTGCTCTGCCATTGAGCTAGAGGCGCGTGGCGGGTGGCTTCGTACTGTAACTGCGGCCGGGGAGGCCCGGCCGGGAGGGTGGCTAAGGGGACTCGAACCCCCGACCTCCTGGACCACAACCAGGCGCTCTAACCAACTGAGCTATAGCCACCACGGATCGACCAGCATAGGCCAGGGGGCATCCGGGCCCCAGACGATTCCGGGTCTCAGATGTCGCCCAGGATGTACTCCTGAGCAGATTGTCTCTTGACTTCAAGCGAACTTCAAGTTGCAGACTGCCATCGACCGGCGACGGACGCGTGAGGAGCGACGATGGACATGGGTTTCGGCCACTGGATGGCCCTGGAGAGTGCGATGCGGGGCGAGGAACCCGGCCGCACCGTCACGTGGGCCTTGGTGCGTCGCATCGCCGCCTTCGCCCGTCCCCACCGGCGGTCACTCGTCGCCTTCGTGGGCCTCAGCGTCGTGTCGGCCGTGCTCAGCGTGGGCAGCCCACGCTGGCCGGCCGGGCCGTCGACGCCATCATCGGCGGCGGGGACGCCGGCCGGGTGGTGCGTCTGGCACTGCTGATCGCCGCCATCGCCGTGGTGGACGCCGGCGTCGGGCTGGCCGGGCGCTGGCAGTCCGCCCGTATCGGCGAGGGCCTCGTCCTCGATCTGCGCCGGGCGTCTTCGGCCACGTGCAGCGCATGCCGGTCGCCTTCTTCACACGTACCCGGACCGGCGCGCTGGTCAGCCGGCTCAGCCCACCCAGATGACCGAGCGATTCTCGGCCCCCGGCGCCACCCTCGTCAAGCTGTTGGGGCGGCCCGACCAGGAGGAGTCGCAGTTCGGCGAGCGGGCCGGGCGGGTGGCCGAGATCGGCGTGCGCACGGCCATGCGCCAGTCCGTGTTCCTGACCGCCCTGTCGCTTGTGTCGGCGCTGGCGCTGGCCCGGACGGCCATCTCTTCCACGACACGATCCGGGAGAACCTGCGCCTCGCCCGGCCGGACGCCACCGACGGCGACCTCTGGGACGCTTTGCGCCAAGCCCGGTTGGGCGACCTGATCGCGTCGCTACCCGACGGGCTCGACACGGTGGTGGGGGAACGGGGCTACCGGCTTTCCGGAGGCGAGCGCCAGCGCCTCACCATCGCCAGGCTGCTGCTCGCCCGACCCCGTGTCGTGATCCTCGACGAGGCCACCGCATCGCTCGACTCCACCTCGGAGGCAGCTGTGCAGGCGGCGTTGTCCGACGCCCTCGACGGACGCACCGTCCTGGTGATCGCCCACCGGCTCTCCACCATCCGCCGGGCCGACGTCATCCTTGTCCTCGAGGGCGGGCGCATCGTGGAGCGGGGAACGCATGCCGAGCTGCTGGCCGCGAGCGGTCGCTACGCCGAGCTCCACCGCACCCCAGTTCGACGGCGGCGTCGCCGCCTCGGTGGTCGCCGCTGTCTGGATCTGGTGCCTGGAAGGGAACGGTCTGCGTGTGCCGGGAACACCTGTCCGCGCTTGTACCCTCGATAGTGTGCGCGGCAACGGTGCCAGGCATCCCGGTGGCGCAGGACGGCCGCCCGTGGTGGTGCACCCGCTGCCACCGTGGCGCAGGGCGCTGCTGCCCGTCCTCGCCGCCGGGCTGCTCTTCGCTGCCTGTTCGCGGAGCGGCGCCGTGCCCGAGGACGACGTCACCATGACGCCGCCCCGCACCCGCGCGCACGTGGAGCTGCGTCCTGACGGGCTCGGCGTGGTCGCCCTCGGCGCTGGTGCCGACGAGGTGGTCGCCCTCCTCACTTCCATCTGGGGGCCGCCCGACCTCGACACGGGGTGGGAGCCCGGCGAGTACTCCCGGTACGGCGTCTGTCCGGGGCGCAGCAGGGGCGCCGAGTGGAACCACCTGGCGGTGCTCTTCTCGGACGGCGACACCGGCATCGCTCCCGCCGGCCGCGCTCACTTCTTCAGCTGGATGTACGGCGAGCCGGGGGTCGCGGTCACCTGGCACGGCGAGCCCGAGAGCCTCGCTACGCCCGACGGACTCACCGCCGGGTCCTCGCTGGCGGACCTGCAGCGCGTGTACGGCGCCCGTCTCGACCTGGCCGATCCGGTGGCGTCGAGGCCGCCGTCGTTCTCACTCGGCGACGTGGCCGGCGAGAACCTGTCCGGCCTGCTGTCAGGCGTCGAGCCCACCGCCAAGGTCGAGGTACTGACCGGCGGCAGTCCGTGCGGGGACCCGCACCTGGCATAGCTGGCCCGGGAGGACGGGTCCATCAGTGATCGGCGAACACGTAGTGGACCGGAGCCCGCCGGAGTCTGCGAGAATGGTGAAAGGCCGCTGCGGCGGCCGGTGTGCCGGGAAGCCTGGTCGGCGACGTCGAACAATCGCGACCGAGGACGACACACGTGGAATCACAGGAGGATCAAGCCGGCGGGCGCCATCCCGACCTGACCGGCGCGGCAGCGGCGCTCCCGGGGCGCCGGATGCCACGGTTGGTGCGCCAGTTCCTGGAGACGGAGGCAGCGGGCGGTGTCGTGCTCCTCGTCGCCGCCGTGGTCGCACTGGCGTGGGCGAACTCCCCCTGGGGCGAGTCGTACCGCACGCTCTGGTCGACCGACCTGACGCTCAGGCTGGGCCGGTACGTGCTCGTCGAGGATCTACGGCACTGGGTCAACGAGGCGCTGATGGCCGTCTTCTTCTTCGTCGTCGGCCTCGAGATCAAACGCGAGGTGGTGCACGGTGATCTGCGCGATCCGAGGGCGGCGGTTCTGCCGGCCCTGGCCGCGGCCGGCGGCATGGTCGTGCCAGCGCTGCTCTACCTGGCGGTCACCGCTGGCGGCGCTGGTTCTCACGGCTGGGGCATCCCGATGGCGACCGACATCGCGTTCGCCGTCGGTGTGGTGGCCCTGGTCGGGCCCCGCGTCCCGCCCGCCCTCAAGCTGTTCCTGCTGACCCTCGCCATCGTCGACGACGTCGGCGCCATCGTGGTGATCGCCGTCGTCTACTCAAGCGACATCCAAGGCCGCTTCCTGCTGGCGGCGGCGGCGCTGGTGATGCTGATGCTCCTTCTACGCCGGATCGGCGTCGTGTGGCTGCCGCCCTACGTCGTGATCGGGTCCGCCGTCTGGCTGGCCACCCAGGCATCCGGCGTGCACGCAACCGTGGCCGGCGTGGTGCTCGGACTGCTGGCGCCGGCCCGCCGCCTCATCCCCGGGTCGGTGGCCCGGCAGTGGGCGGGCGACCTCGACGACGATCCCGGGCCCGCCGACCTCGAGGCCATGACCAGGCTGGCCAAGACGGCTGTCTCACCGGCTGAGCGTCTCGAGCACCTGCTCCACCCCTGGACGAGCTTCCTGATCGTCCCCCTGTTCGCCCTCGCCAACGCGGGGGTCGAGCTGCGCGGGAAGGCCTTCGACCGACCCGGTGCAGCGGCGGTGACGGCAGGCGTGATGATCGGGCTCGTGGCCGGGAAGGCGGTCGGGATCACCGGCGCATCGTGGCTGGCTGTGCGCACTGGTGCGGGTCGCCTTCCCGACGGCGTCAGGTGGTCGATGATCGCCGGCGTCGGGATCGTGGGCGGCATCGGATTCACCGTCGCCCTGTTCGTCGCAGAGTTGGCCTTCGATCCCGGCGCACTCCAGGAATCGGCGCAGATCGGCGTGCTGGCCGCCTCTGCCCTTGCAGCCGTGCTCGGTGGGGCAGTGCTCAGCCGAGCATGCAGGCCGCGACCGGAGGACGTCGGGGCTCGTGGTCAGGGGTCAGGTCATGAGCACGGGTAGAATTGAGGCGCAATGGACCGTAAGGCGGCGGTAGGTGACCTCAGCGACGAGGATATGGCGAGATTGCTCATGGCCGCGGCTGCCGATGAGCGTCTCGGCCACATCGTCTGTTGCGGGACCGAGCAGGAGGTCCGGGACCTCATGGCTCAACTGCAACACCACGACGGGTGACATGGGGGATCGACTACACCAGCCAAATCCGCGCTGACCTCGTCGGCTTGGACGCTGACGTCAGCGACGCGATCACCGAGCTGCTGGTCGTGTGGATGGTGAGCGGACCGCCTCGCGAGAATGCTCGGGTGCTCGCTGGAATCGGGTTCTATGAGGCGATCGTCGCTGACGAATACCTTCTCGGCTACTCGGTGAAGGAGGCACCCGCGAGGCTGGTACTGCTGTGGCTTCGTTGCAAGCCCGGCGTCTCGATGCGCTGATCTCGATGCGCTGGGGGCCACCGGCAAGATCAAGATCACCATCGCCGCCGGTGCCACCCACGTCATCGCCGATGTGGCCGGGTACTACGTCGACGCCGTGTCCGTGGCCGCCTCCCGCTACAACGCCGTGACCCCGGCCCGGGTGCTCGACACCCGCTC
>JBKJNA010000157.1:0-3586 GCA_046596195.1 Acidimicrobiales bacterium
TCTCGAAGACGAGGCCGTCGACTCCGCCATCGGCCAAGAAATTCGAAGGGTGGTCGAAACCCTTGCCGAGCCCGAACGGGAGGCAATCAGCCTGGCCTACTTCGGAGGTCAATCCTACGTCGAGGTCGCATCACTGCTGGGCGTCCCGGAAGGAACCGTCAAGAGCCGTATCCGCTCAGGGCTGGCTCGACTACGTAGGGCCATGGTCGAAGCCGGTATCGATCCCTTCATAGCCAATTTCGGGTAGTCATAGAGCGCGCTCAACCTGGTCGACATCGAGGCCGTGATGGGACTTGAACCAGATGCGATCGGCGTCGACGATGCTCACAATGGCGACGGGCACCTTGAGCAGCCGCGCCGCCAGCGCGGTGATACGCTCGAACGCGCCATCTGGTGGGGTGTCCAAGACGTCGTAGCGCCCGACGGCCGCAAGGCGTTCTCGCTCATTGCCAGGGATCAGATCGAGCATCGCCGCCGGCCCCTTTCTAAGGTTTGGTCCCTTCGCCGTAGATTGCCAGCCAACTAGATTCATTTTACTGACGAGGGGCGACGGCGGCAGCCCCAAATTTCCGGGCGCGTATGAACGCTCTGTTTCGCAGGTGAGACACCCCACGCCGGGCCGGATGTGTCCGGTTGCGCGATACCAATCGGGTGCTGCTCTTCTGGAGGGACTGAGAGCGAGCATGTGACCTGCGGTTTTGTGCGTCCTGGGAGTTTTTCGGAGGCCTCGGGGAGGCTCAAGGAGTTGCCCTGTACGCGCTGACCCAGGTCGTCGCGCTCTGCTGGGTTCGATCGGGCAGGTTAAAGGGTCGGCTTACCTGGCGTCGTCGCTCTCGAGGTAGATGATCTCGACGGCATCATCGTCGGCGAGCACCATGTTTCCAGCCGGGCGTCTGGTTCCGCCTCGCTGTCAGCGATGGCCCCGGGCAGGGCGGCCAGGCCAGGCGTCGCTTCCGCACCGTCTGCGGCACACGCCAGGACGCCGATGAAGCCCTTCAGCTGTTCTCGGAGACCACGAGTCATCCGATGAGGCTCGGCGACCTGCGTGTGCGCGAGCTCCTTGACCGCTACGTCGACTGGCTCGACGACGCCGACGCCGTGCCCGCCCGCCATGCTGCCGACACCCTCGTCGAGCCGCACATCGGGCGCGAGTTCGCCGTCCTCCTCGACCCTGGCGACGTCGCTGACCTCTTGCGGCGACTGCACGCAACCGGTCTGGCACGGGCTGAACTGGGCGGTGCGCTGGACCTGCTCAAGGGTGCCTATCGGTGGGCCCGCAGCCAACGCTGGACAAGCGTTGATCCCACGACGGACGTGGTGCTCCGAGACATCGTCGGGTGACCGGACGCAGTGTTGAGTCTCGAGCCAAATATGTGGCGCCCCTGATCGGCACCACTGGGCTACGGAGCCGCGCTGGGGTCACGTCGTTAGGGGAACGCCTCGCCGACCCTTGCGATCGCCGGCTATGTGGTCACGCTCGTCAACCGATTTGCACCATTGGTGCGTTGATCTGAGCGCCGCTTGCGCCCGGTCGTACTGTCGGTGGTGACAGCTGCGTAGACCCGCCGGATGATGTCCATGCCATCGACCATGCGCTGGACCCTCAATTCTTCGCGTTCTCACCGGGGGCGACGAACGGTTCCTTGCCACCTCAGAGGTTGGGTACCCCATGGGGTACCGGTATAGTACCCCGTGGGGTATTGGCAGATCGCCGCCCTCTCACCGTCGGTCGCTCATGGAGGCGTACAGATGACCATCGTTGCCGAGGCGCCATCGGCTGCTGACGAAGCTCAGCGCCCCGAGGAATGGTTCGCACGGCTCGCCCGGTTCGCAGCCCGCCGCCGTCGCCTGGTCATGGTGGCGTGGTTGGTGGGGGTGCTCGCGGCTGCGCCGCTCGCCCTCGGGTTGAGCGGCGCGCTGTCGGGGGCTGGGTGGGAGGCCCAGGGGTCCACCGCCCAGGAGGTGCGCGACGAGCTGCGGGCCGACTTCCCGGACCTGGGGGCCGAGTCCGCCGTCGTCGTGTACCACCAGACCTCGCCGGTTGCCGAGGATCCGGACGGTCTGCGCGGCCTGGTCGCTGACCTGCAGGGCGCGCCCGGTGGCGCGACGGTGCTGGACCCGACCACGCGGCCAACCGAGGCCGGACTCATCGCCCCGGACGGTCGCACGGCGCTGATCCCCGTCCGCCTGGTCGGTGGCGATGACGCGGGGCTACCGGAATCCGCCCGTGCCCTCATCGACCACGTCGAGACGCTCACGCTCCCGGCGGGTGCGACAGCGGAGGTGACGGGGGAGTGGCCGGTGTGGGCCGACTTCAACGACACCAACGAAGAGGCGCTGCACCTGGCCGAGCTGGTCTCCGGTCTACCCACGATCATCCTGCTTCTGATCGCGTTCGGCTCGGCGGTGGCGGCCGGGTTGCCGCTGCTGTTGGCGGTGGCCGGCATCGCCGTCGGCTTCGCAGTGCTGAACCTGGCCACGGCAGTGACGCCCCTGTCGGTGTGGTCGATGAACTTCTCGATGATGATCGGCCTAGCTGTGGGCATCGACTACAGCCTGTTCATCGTCTCGCGCTACCGGGAGGAGCGCGAGGACGGCCACGGATCGGCCGACGCCATGGCCAACACCCTTGCCACCGCCGGAAAGGCCGTGTTCCTCTCCGCCCTGACCGTCATCCTGTCCCTGGCGGCGGTCTTCGTGGTGCCGGTCATGGTGTTCCGCTCGATGGCTCTCGGCATGATCCTGGCTGTGGTCGCCACCGCGGCGGCGTCGCTCACCCTGCTACCGGCTGTGCTCGTCGCCCTTGGTGACCGGGTCCTGGTCACCCGCGGCCACAAGGACCCGGACTGCGCCGCCGAGGGTCGCTGGGCCCGCTGGACCGGCCTGGCCCAACGCCGCCCAGCCGCCACCCTCGCCGTCGGCCTTGCCCTGCTGCTCGCGCTGGCTGCCCCGGCGGCCGGGATGCGTCTGGGGATGCCCGGCGCCCGCGTCGTCGACGAGGGTCGCTCCAGCCGCGACGGCTACGAGCTACTGGTCGAAGCGTTCGGGCCCGGCGCCGCCGCCCCCGCGTTCATCACCACCCCGACCGCCGACGCCCAGGTTGTCGTCGACACCGCGGCGGCGACACCGGGGGTTGTAAACGCCCGGATCGTGGCCGCTCCCGCCGAAACGGGCCGCACCGTGGTCCGGGTCATCCCCGCCACCGCCATCGACGACCAGGCGACGTCGGACCTCGTCGGCGCGCTTCGCGACCGGGTCAGCGCCGCTGTGCCCGAGGCCCGCGTCGGTGGACCCGCGGCCCAGAACCGAGATCTCACCGCCGTTCTCACCGGGCGGGCGCCCCTGGCCATCGGGCTGATCATGGTTGTGGCGTTCCTGCTGCTGCTGGTGGTGTTCCGCAGCCTCACCATCGCCATCTCCTCGATCCTGCTCAACCTGGTTGGGGTCGGGGCAAGCTTCGGGTTCGCCACCCTCGTGTTTCAGCACGGCATCGGCGCCGGACTGCTCGGCATCGACCACCAGGGTTTCGTCGACGCCTGGGCGCCACTGTTCTTCTTCGCGCTGCTGTTCGGGCTGTCGATGGACT
>JBKJNA010000163.1:0-4953 GCA_046596195.1 Acidimicrobiales bacterium
CAGGCCCGACGCCACCAGGGCGACCACCACCGCCACCACGGCCCGGGGGCGCCGGCGCCGGCCACGGTCGCACAGCGCCGGGCCGCCTGCCGACACCCGCCGTGGTGCCTCAGCCCCGCGCGTCACCGCCATGCGCGCTCCCTCCCCGGCCCTCGCCCCACGCCGGCCCTAGCGACGAGAATAGTCACCGTAGGCTTCCCTGGCGAGGCCGCATGCCGGTATGTTCTCGGGAGTGGCCGGTGGCGCCTCCCGCTGCCCGCGACGATTCTGGCGACAACCGGCGACGGTGGAGGGCGGTCTTGAGCATGCGAGAGCCCAGGCCCGGCGACGGACGGGGATCGTCCTCGCCGCGTACCGACCAGACACGAGCCCGACACCGGGGATCGAGGGTCAGGGGTCATCGCAGCGCTCGGGTGCTGACCGTGGCAGCCTGCCTCGTAGCGGCGACGGTCGTCATCCCGATGCCTCCGGCATCTGCCGCGCCCGGTGACATCACGACCTTTCCCGGTCCCCGGGTGGGCCAGCGGGCAACATCGGTGAGCCAGGTGCCCTTGGCCGTGGCCGTGCGGGAGACCCCGGGGGCCACCACCCCCACCCAGAGCGGCAAAGGCTACTGGCTGGTGGCCGCCGACGGTGGGGTGTTCGCCTTCGGCGACGCCCGCTTCGCCGGTTCCCTGCGCCTGACCCGCCCGGTGGTGGCGGGCGCCGTCAAGCACAGGCTGGCGAACCACTGACTGCGTTCCTTCCAGTGCGGTCTGGGCGCAAGGCGAACTTCGAAGGAACGGGCCTGCATTTTTCTTCAGCGGGGTGGGACATCCCCTTTCTTGCTTCGCTCGTACGAAGGCGGTAGATTGACGCCTGAAGAGCGGGGTCATCAGGGACAGGAAGTCCCCGAGGCCCTCTCAAGGACGGAGGCCCTCCGGTGAGAAGGCGTGCGGGTGGTGCCCGAGGCGTTGTTGTTGCTGTTGTGCTCATCGGAGGCGGCCTGATGGGCGGTCCGGTGCCGGCGGGAGCCAGTCACATCACGTGCGGAGCAGTCTTGGCCAACAATGCAACCACCGTGCTGGATGGCGACGTTGGCCCCTGCATCCTCGCTGGCGGTCTAATCGTCGATGATGACGGCACTGTTGGTTCCACAGTGATTGACCTGAATGGCCACAACCTCCTGGGTGATTTCAACCCGAACAAGGCCGACTGCGGGATCAGCGTCAACGGATATCCTTCGTCTCCGACGAGCACCGATGTCACTGTGAAGAATGGCACCATCCGAGGTTTCAACAGCGGGGTGTGCATCGTGGAAGCCAAAGGCTTCGTTGCTGTCGGTCAACCGTCAGTTCCGAACGACTTCAGCGACATCACGATTGTCGGCGACTCCGAACCGTATTTGGGTGGCTGCGGCGTCGACGTGTTCAACAGCACCGACATCATCGTCCAGAACGGCACCATCAGCGGTTTCCCTGCGGGGCTTTGCTTCTTCGAAACCGCTGGGATCACGATCGACTGGGTGACGACGCAGCATAACTACGGTGCCATCGCCGGCCACGGCGCAGGGATTCACCTGAGCCATACGTCGAACAGCACAGTGACGAACAACATCGTGCGGGCCAATGGCGGTGTGGCCGGCATCTTCCTGCAGGGGAACTCTGATTCAAACATCGTCGACAACAACGTTGTGGCTTACAACCAGCTCCCGCACGCCTCGGCGAAGTCCGTAGGCATAAAGCTCCTAGAGGTTCCGTTGAACGGTGAACCTGATAACAACAGCATCACCAGCAACCAGATCGTTTTCAATGGGTTCGACGGGATCAGCATTCCGGACGCCAGTACCGGCAACCTCATCGAGCACAATGTCGTTGAAGGACACGTGGCGAACGGCATTGTGCTGCTGGCTGGTGCGAGTTCGAATACGATCAATCACAACGTGGTATGTGCAAACGGCAAAGGGATCACACCAAACGCCTTCAGCAACGCCATTACTTCCAACCAAGTGGGCGACCTGGCGGCCAAGCACCATCCCGCCACCAGCGCGGTGCCCTGCCTGGCGAACGGATGAGGATGAGCACCCCTCGTGGCCGATGCTCGGTTCCTCCGAGGACCCCGTGTTGAGCGCTACTCTGGATGAGCACGGGCAGGGGCCTCAGCGACAGCTAACGTGAGCGCCACTACCTGGAACCGCTTGCCGAAGTGGTGCGGAGCCTGGAGGATGGCCAACACGAGTTGGCCCCTTCCGCTGCGGCGGGCCGAGCGCGACGCTGACGAGGTGCTCGAGGCCGGTGGCGTGCTGGTAGTCAGCTGGTAGTCAAGGACGACCCCGGGGCGGTGGAGGCAGACCTTCGGCCGGGCTGGTCGGCTGGTCGCCTGCCCCGGCTGCGGCTGGCGCGCTGGGGCTTCGGCTCCGAGCGCGTGCTGTGGACCCTCGACGGCGTGCGGCGGTGCGGCCCCGCCGGGTCCGGTGCTCGTCGTGCGGCACCAGCCACGTCCTGGAGCCGGCCTCGACCGTCGTACGCCATCGCGCGACGCCGCCGAGGTGATCGGCACCGCGTGGCTCGTGGCTGCCGCCGGGCATCGTGCGGTCGCCGCCCAGCTCGATCGACCGGTATCCACCGTTCGCCGGTGGCCGGCCGCCCAGGCCGAGGCGTTGAGGACGGCCCCCACCTGGTGGGCCCACCAGCTCGACACCGGGACGGGACCGCTCGACCCGGCCGGCTCGGCCTGGCTGATGCCTCTGGAGGCGATGCGCGTCGCCGGCGCGGCTGCAGTCCGCCAACTGGGGTCCCCGCCCGCCGTGGGAGGCGGCCATCGCCCTCACCGGCGGCCTGATCGCTTCGTCCGATCCCCTTGACGCGGCAGGGCTGAAGCAACCCACCCGATCCCACCACGGTCTTCCGCCCGGCAGCTGCCGGGCCTGCCCGCGCCTTGGTTTCTTGGTGGACCTGGACTGTGGGCGTTCGGTCGTCGCCTTGTCGTTTGCCACGGTGATGGGACGTTGAACGTCGTCTCCGTGCTCATTCAACGTGTCCGGCAACACCTCGCCCCTGAGGTCACCAGCCCTGAGGTCACCGGTTCGCTGGTTACCAGTTCGCTCGATCAGGGAACGATGATCAACGGCACGAAGTTGGATCTCGCGGCGTCGGTCGTGGAATAGACGCACAGTGCGGCGGCGTCGCTCCCCCCGTTCGAGACCAGGTTGTCCGGAAGACCGAAGGTGGCCGAGGCGTTGCCCCGGTGATTGACGTCCATCGTCCCGATGATGATTCCCTGGTCACGGCACGGCCCCGGATACTCGAGCCAGTGACCAGGACTCACCCACCGGTTTCCGCCGTCGCGGACGAACTGCGCCCCGGGCCACAGTCTCACCGTGTTCTCGCCGGCTCCCAGCTGTCGGCACCACGTCCTGTTGACGAGGTCCTGGTTCCGGGAGACGGAGATGGTGACGCTGCCGCCGCTGGCCGCCGCCCGCGCTGCTCCTGTCGGGTAGCCGTCTGCGTACCCGCACTGGCCGTCCAACGGCCCGTAGCCTCCGACGGACACCGCTGTGCCACCGGAGCTACCGGTCACCTCCATCCGACCGACCACGTGTGCCTCAGCCGTTCCAGCCGACGGGAGGAGCATCAGCGCTCCGATGATGCTGACCCCGACGCGGCGGGCGCGACTCCGGCCACCGCAAACGACAGTGCTGATGACAGCGGCGGGGCTGTAGTGCGTGCGCATTACAATACTATTGGCTGGCGCAGACCCGGTGTCAAGATGCAGTCGACGCTTTGTCCCGTGCGCTCGCCGGAGCGATCCTCGGGTTTGCCCGACCGTCTTTCCACTCGGACGGCGACCGACTGCGGCGCCCACCCTCCCAGCGTTCCGGCTCGCACGCATCCGGGTGGAAGGAGCCGCGCCACGGCTTGCGCCATGGCGATGCTGCTGAACCCTCCGTTGACGACCGAGCCGCTCGAAGGAAGGCTCGCGACAACCAAGATTCCCACCGGGACTGCCCACAACCCACCGACTCGCTGCCGCTTGGAACTCGGTGGTGGTTGGCGCACCGTGGCGGCGGTGCCATCGACGCTCGGCGGGCCGACCTTACCGCCAGGTGATGCTGACAAGTTCACCAGCCTCCCCGACGAGTGCTCCCCAAGCGAGCGGGCAGGGGTCGTCCCGGAACCCAGCAGTCTCCAGCGTCATCCACCCCATCATCGAGAGCTGGGGAGCCCGTACGGCCAGGTCCCCCAGCTCTCGATGGATGGTGCCCGTCCACCGGGCAGTTACCCGCGGCTCAGACGGATTCGATGAATGTCGCGATGCCCTTGTAACCCAGGCCGGCAGCGAGGGGGAGCGACACACAGACGTGGTTGACTCCCTTTTTCGCCGTCCAGGTGGCGGGGAGGGCACCAGTGGTACCGGCCCCGCCGGTAACGGCGATGACCTCCCCGGTCGAGGTTCCGCCCAACGTGTTGGGGTTCCTGCACGCATCGGCGCCGGTCCCGGGATCCGTCAGCACGTCGTAGACCCCGTCCGGGAGCTGGGTGTGCGAAGGCGCCGGGGTGCACGGATCGGTCGAGGGCGCCACCGTGATGTTAAGGATCGCATTCCCTACGCCTGCCTTCACTTTCGCCGTACCGGTGGGGATGGAGCAAACCGACATGAACCCACCGTCGGACCACACTTCCTCCAGCGAGTTGCCCGTGCCGTTGCCACTGGCGGTCATCTTGCCCTGGAACTGCAGGCAGGCGAACGCTGCGCTGGTGAGCGCCATCACGCCGCAGGCGACGGCGAAACCCCCGGTTGCGAGTCTCCGTTTGATCTTGGTCATATCCCAGCCCCTTCGTCGGGCGACCCCAATGCGGCTGAGCAGCCGCTCACCCGATGTTGGATCGCTGGTTCGATTGAGTCCACCACGTTTGTAGCCATGACGCAACACTCTTCGGAACGGGTGCAGCCGGCGTGCCGGACGGCGCCTGG
>JBKJNA010000039.1:0-11019 GCA_046596195.1 Acidimicrobiales bacterium
GCAGTGAACCAACGGGTGGGGCCAGTTCAGGCCATCACGGTGGGGCCAACTCGGGTCGTCATTCTCAGTGGTGACCGCCGACGCCGACCCGGCCAGCAGGCTGGCCAGGGGAACCGCGGCCAGTGTGACCAATGCCACCGGTCTCCTGGCCTTTCGAGACCACCGACTTTTCATCGGCAGTGTGGGCTGGCGGTCCTTACCGGCCATGTCTGTCCCCTCCGTGGTTCGAATGTTCAAGGTCACGGTGAGCAGTATTGGAAGCGGCCCTTGAAGGGGCCTGAAAGTTGGCTGAAACCCCGTCGCCGCCTATTGGGGCCGAGAACCCGTGACGGCGAAGCCGCGGCTGGTGCCCGCAGAGCCGAGCAAGCCGATCCGGCGGCATGAGCCCGAAACCGCCCTCCACAACGGCCGTGGTCGCACGCAAGGGCCTGAGCCGGTAGTACTACAGCCGCCGAAGCGGCCCACTGACCCACCTTTCCGACACTTCAACTGACCAGTCCACGGAACCGGGGGGGAACTCCGGGCGGCTCGCTCCGGATTTCCCGCGTCAGCGCGTGGGGAGCCGCTCGGGGCGACGCTGTCGTTCCGCTCGACGACCGTGGAGATCCGCAAGACGCTTATCAGTGTTGGCGAGCGCCGAGCCTTCCTCGACGGGCGTGGTGCCGGTACCGCTCCATCCAGCGCTGCTTCCTGGTGGCCGCTGACCGGGACGCTTCTCCGATGTCCGTGCTCCAGCCCAGGAGGTGCTGGGCGCGGCCAGCGGCTCCGATACCGAACCAGCAGACCGGTCTGACCCCCGACTGCACATCGATCACCGCGAGCTGGGCCCACGCCCCTTTCGAGAGGCCCTGCACGCGCAGCTCGTGGAACGCCTCGCGTGCGGCACCTTCACAGGCGAACGTTCGTACGAGGTCTCCTAGCCCGCCCAGGGGCGGCTGGTGCGAGAGTCCTGCGAAGAGGAGGTAGCAAGGGACATCGGTGCTAATCCCTTTGCTCCGGTCATGCGCCGGTGCGCTGGCCCCGCGGTGGTTCGCGGCTCGAGTGTTAGGCATGGTTTGCATGTTCACGATGCCAATGCGGCGAGGCCAGTCGGGCCAACAAGCTCGTCCCAGAGCCGAATGTCGGCCGGCTGGGCGACCTCACGGAGCATTGCCGCCAAGCGCTCTCCCTCGAGCGTCTCTGTCGTGATGAGCTCCTCGGCGATGGCGGTCAGCGCAGCCCGGTTGGCGAGCAGGACCCTGCTCGCCTCGGTCGACGCGTGCAAGACGATGCGTTGCGTCTCGGTGTCGATCTTGGCCGCGGTGGCTTCCGACCAGTGCCGGCCGAGGTCGTCGGCGTTGGCGGCCGACGTGAAGGCGAGCGGGCCCAGGTCGTCGCTCATCCCGCACTCGGTGACCATTCGTCGCGCCAGCTCAGTGGCTTTGACCAAGTCGTCATTGGACCCGGTCGAGGGCTGGCCCAGCACCAGCTCCTCGGCGGCGCGTCCCCCGAGCAGCACGGCGATGCGGTCGCACAGCTCGCTGCGGGTGGCCAGGATCCGGTCGCCGTCACCAGCGGAAGTCATCGAGCCCTGGCCGTGGCCCCGGGCGACCAGGGAGACCTTGGCCACGTGATTGGAGCCCGACTGGGAGGCAGCGACGACGGCATGGCCGGCCTCGTGGAAAGCCACCCGGCGCTTGTCGGTCAGGGAGAGGATGCGGCTGCGGCGCTGGGGACCGGCCACCACCCGCTCGACGGCCTCGCCGAAGTCGGCAGCCTCGATGCTGGAGGCCGATCGACGAGTGGCCAGAAGGGCCGCCTCATTGACCACATTGGCCAGATCGGCGCCCGAGAACCCCGCGGTGTGGCGGGCGATGGCCGGCAGGTCGACGTCGTCGGCCAGGGGCTTGCCGCCAGCGTGGATGGCGAGGATGGCCGCCCGTCCCTTGAGGTCGGGCGGATCGAGGGTGATGCGACGGTCGAAGCGGCCGGGCCGCAGGAGAGCGGCGTCGAGGATATCGGGCCGGTTGGTGGCGGCCATGACCACGACCCCGGATTCGGCGGCGAAGCCGTCCATCTCCACCAGCAGCTGGTTGAGGGTGGCCTCCCGCTCGTCGTTACCCCCGATGGCGGAGGTGGATCGGGCGCGGCCGACGGCGTCGATCTCGTCGATGAAGACGATGGCCGGGGCCGCGGCCTTGGCCGTGGCGAAGAGGTCGCGGATGCGGGCCGCTCCGACGCCCACGTACATCTCCACGAAGTCCGAGCCGGAGATGGAGAAGAAGGGCACCGCCGACTCACCGGCCACGGCCCGGGCCAGGCGGGTCTTGCCACAGCCCGGAGGACCCGACAGCAGCACGCCCTTGGGCGCGGCGGCGCCCATGGCTGCGAACCGGCTGGGGTCGGCCAGGTAGTCACGGATCTCGGCCAGCTCCTCCACCGCCTCGTCGGCCCCGGCCAGGTCGGCGAAGGTCAAGGTGGGCTCACCTTCACCGACCTGGCGGGCCCCAGCCCGGCCGAAGCCCCCCAACTGGCCGCCTCCCTTGGCGACCAGGGCCAGGATGACCATGACATCGGCCAGGATGAGCATCGGGAGCAGCATGCTCACCGGCTGGACGATGTCCTTGAGGGGCTGGGACTGGACAGTGGTGGGCACCCCGGCCTGCTCCAGGGCGCCGGTGATGCGGGCGAACAGCGTCTCGTGGCCGCCGGCGAAGTCGACCCAGTACCGGTTCCCTCCGTCGTAGGAGCCGATGACTCGGTCGTCGGCGGCCAGGATGGTGGCGCTGCTCACCCGATTGTTGGCCGCGGCCTGGAGAAACTGGTCGAGGCGTAGCTGGCGGCCGGTGGACTGGGGGCGGGCCCAGTAGCCCAGCACCAGTGCGTAGAGGCCCACGAGGAAGGGCAGGGCCAAGGCGGCGAACAGCAGGGCCTGGCGCCGGCCGCCGTCGCGGGCGGAGTCGCTGGTAGAGGGCTTCCGGATGGTCATGGTGCTCACGCTCCGTGGGGTGGTCGGGATGTCACTGGACAAGCGCAGACTGAACGAGGCCGGTTGAAGCAGCCTGGAAGCACGCTAAAAGAGGGGCTCGGCGTCACCGCACCGAGCCCCTCGTTGCGGTGAGGGGTCAGTACCACGGCATGCGACGGCATCACATGGCCATGTCGCTCGTGGGGCGGCCGACCACCGACGCCAGCCGGATCGGGCCGGGCGCCCTGCACACGAGCTGGCCGGCCGCGATGCCGGCTTCGACCTCAGCGGCGCTGGTGAAGGGGAAGTCGGCAGACGCGAAGTTCGGTCCGGCGGAGCAGCGGCGGATCCTTACCGCGGGCTGGTAGCCCGGATCGCCGGGCACTGCGGTGAGGACCATGTCGTGCATGGCCACGCCGCCGGGGCACGACATCTGGGTTGCTCCAGCAACGAAGAGCGTGTACATGATCGGAACGTCGCTGCGCCGCGACGTGTCCGCCATGTCCGGGCCGAGCCCGAAGCAGCCGCCCGGCGCTTGGTGGTCGCTCTGACTGTTGCCGCTCGGGCCCATCAAAAAGGAGACGACGGTGCCGTCGTAGTACGCCGGGAAGATCTCGGGTCCGCCGTGATGCCCATGGGCGGCGGTGGGGACGGCGGTGGCGAGCGCGGCGAAGGCCAGCGGACCGGCGAGGATTCTCAGGGCGGTTCGGACGGGGCGGTGCTTGATGTTGTTCATGCCCGCACAATGGGCGGGGCCGCTTGAAGCGGGCTGGAGGACCGCTGAAAGCGGTCTGCTCCGGGCTTAGCTCTGCGGCTTCAGCGCCCGGCGCCGGCGGTTCCCGACGACGCCGGCGACCAGGAGTGCGAGCCCCACAACGCCCGCGCCGGCGAGCCCGGCCAGGCCGTAGGCGAGGAGGCGCTGGGAGCCACCGGTGTCGAGGTCCTGGAATTGGACGGCGGCGGCCCGCAGGTCCTGGGCGCTGTCGACCGCGTCTGCGTTCCGGGTGTCGTCCCAGACCACCACGGCCAGCGCGTCGGCCGATCCGAGGCCGGGTGGCTGGCGGGTGTCGCTGTTATTGGTCCAGATCCCGAGCTTGCGGTCGATCGACCGGTCGCTCACCCGGACGTTGGGCGCCCAGGTGGCCCCCGCGTCCTCGGAATAGCTGTAGTAAACGTCGTTGGCGTAGGCGACGGCGCCGTCACGCGTGTCCCACCAGGCGACGTCCACCCGCCCGTTGGGCGCCACGGCCACGTTCGGCAGGAACTGACCGAGGAGATGGCGGGGGTCGTCGTCGTTGATCACCTTGACGTCGCTCCAGGTCCGGTTGCCGTCGACCGAACGCTGGTACTGCACGTCCCGGTCACCCTGGGCGGGTATCTCCCGGCTCTCGTAGACCAGGTGCAGTGAGCCCTCGGGTCCGCCACGAGGGCTCCACTCCAGCATCGGCCCGATCAGCCCCACGCCGTCGGTCGTCATGGTGCGGACCAGGGTGTGCTCGGTGAACGTCTTCCCCTGGTCCGACGAGCGGGAGACGTACATGCGCCGCCACCTGACCGGCGAGTGGAACGGGTCGCCCACCACCAGCTCGAGCCACACGACGTAGACGTTGCCTCGTCCGTCGATGGCGAGGTTCGGCTGGAGGCCGCCGATTTGCTTTGCGGTCCTTCGCTCCATCGGAACGCCCTCGGGGAGGTTCGTCGATTGACTGAAGAAGCTCTCCGCCGCGTCGACGGGTTCGGCAAACGTCCGGCCACTGTCGAACGACGCCGCGACCATGGCCTGGGGCACCTGTGGGGGCGTTACGAGACGCGGCCCGCCCATCCACGAGACGTAGACGACGTCACCCGAGCCGCGCCTCGTGTCCACCGCCAGGTCCATGAGTGTGTTTCGCTCGGGGGCGGGGACCCTCTTCCCACGGGAATCCCGGACCGGGGTGCTGGTCCAGGTCTCCCCGAGGTCGTCGGACCGGGCGAGGAAGACGCTGAGGTTCGGCTGGTCCTCAATGCTCGAGGCAACGAACGCCCAGTAGAGCGTCTTGTCGCGGCCCATGGCAAGGAACCCCACGGGAAGCTGGCCGAGGTTGTGCGTGCAGAGGGGGTACCCCTCCACCGACGGTGGCCGCTCGACCTCCCGCCACGTCAAGCCCCCGTCGGCCGAGCGCTGGAACGCACACCGGCCCGTGCGGAACTCCACTCCCGCGGCGAAGACGTTGCGCGGGTCGTCAGGGTCCACGACCACCCCTGGCGAGCCGTAGGCGCGCACGGCCAGGTCGGCGGGCGTTGCCTGGCTCGAGGCGGTGATCATTGGCGAGCGAGCCTCGGCCGGCACCATGGCCAGGGCGGCCAGCGTCATGGCGGCGGTCAGCGCGGCGCCGAGCCGGGATCTCACGGTGCCACGCTGCGCCTGCGCACCAGCACGGCGAGGCCCACGAGAATGCCGGCGACCGTCGCTCCGACCGTCCCGGCAGCGACGAGAGCAGGACCATCGGGCACGGTCTGCGCCGACAGGGCGGGGGGGCGGCGCAGGGTATCGAGGTCGGCCGGGCCCGCGCCGTCACCGACGTAAATTTCGGCGCGAACAGGAACGCCCCAGGTGATCTTCCCCGGCGCAGCGAATTCCTGGGTGGCCAGGAGCACGTGGGGGCCCGGCTGGGTGTCGGGAGGGATCCTCAGGGTCCCGGCGATGGATCGGAAGTGGTTGTGCACCATGGCGAAGGTGTCAGGTGTCACGGTGGCCAGCACCGGTCCGTCCAGTGCATCCCAGCGGATGACCACCGGCTTGACGTCGTTGTAGTACCAGCCTCGGAACGACACCTCGTCGCCGGCCCTGACCCGATTCGTCGACACCTCGAGTGTCGCCAGGGTCGAGGCCGACACCGGCGATGTGACGGCAAGGAGCGCAGTCACCAGTAACGAGACGAGACCGGCCCGCATGGCCCGCCAGCGCGCCGTGGACACCGGCTAATCCGAGCGAACGCGGCTCGGGGTGACCCCCGCGCCGGGCGACAGCAGCCGAACGAAGGCGGCGAAGCCGGCCACGAAGAGCGCGCCGCCCACGGCACCGAGCACCACGAGCGCCAGAGGCAGACCGGACGCGCCGGCCTGGGCAACCGACGGCTCGGAGGAAGCGACGGCCCGCGGGGGCGCCGGTCGTCCGTCGGGCGTCAGCACCTCATAGGCGATCCGACCCGGGGTTCCGTACATGTGGTAGCCGTCGGCGTCCTGCTGCACGGCGAAGATCACGTAGTGGCCCGGCGCCGCCTGCGGCGGGATGGTGATGCTGGCCGAGATGTTCCCCGCGGCGTCGGGCAGGACCTCGGCCACGGGCTCTCCTTCGGTGCCGTTCCAGCGGATGCGCACGGGCAATGGCGTGGTCGTCCGGCGCCCCGCCGGCGAGCTGTTGCCGAACGAGGTGCCGGTGATAAGCACCATGATCCCCGGCCGGCCCGAGGAGTCGCTGATGTTGAGGGTGGAGATGTTGGTGCAGGCGAAGGCGCCGGCCGCGGTGACGACCAGCCCGCAAAGCACGAGCACCACGATCCGCCTCATCGCCGCCGCCCCTCGTGATTCGCCTGCGCGCTTCGTGGGGCCATCATATCCCTCCCGAGGCCAATTGACCGTTCTGTCACGATCCCCCGCGACGCTTGAAGTAGCCTGAAAGCTCACGTGAACGGGGCTGATCCGCCGGTCCGGGCTGGACGAACGATGGAGTTCCGGATTCTTGGTCCCCTCGAGGTTGTCGATGGCGACGCAGCCGTCGAGATCAGCGGGGCCAAGGTCCGGGCCTTGCTGGCCCTTCTGCTCCTGCATCCCGGCCAAGTGGTCTCGACCGACCGGCTCCTGGAGGGGCTCTGGGGGGACTCGCCGCCGGCCACGGCGGCCAACACCCTGCAGACACACGTCTCCCATCTGCGAAAGGCGCTCTCCCGGCGACGGGCCGGCGACAACGGGCAGGTGGTCGTAACCACGCCTCCGGGATACGTGTTGGCCGTCAACCGGGCCCAGACCGACGCAGGGCGCTTCGAACAGCTCCTCGAAGAAGGGCGGCGTGCCCTGACCGGCGGGCCCGAACGGGCGGCCGCCATCCTCACCGAGGCCCTCACGCTGTGGCGAGGCCCGGCGCTTGTCGACTTCACCTTCGAGCCGTTCGCGTCCTCGGCCATCGGTCGCCTGGAAGAGCTGCGGATGGCGGCGGTTGCCGGCCGCATCGAAGCCCGCCTGGCCCTTGGTTACCACGTCGAGACGGCGGCGGAGCTGCGGCAGCTGGTCGACGAGCACCCCCTACGCGAACAGCTGTGGGGGTTCCTGATGCTGTCCCTGTACCGGTGCGGGCGCCAGGCAGACGCCCTCCGGGCCTTCTCCGAGCTGCGCCGGATCCTCGGCGAGGAGCTGGGCATCGGGCCCAGCCAGGAACTCCAGCGCATGGAGGAGGCGATCCTCCTCCAAAAGACGGAGCTCGACTGGTGCCCCCCGCCCAGCGCACCCGACCCGGTACGGCGCACCCAGACGGTGCGGCACAACCTTCCGGTGGACCTCACCAGCTTCATCGGCCGCGACGAGGAGCTCGACCAAGTCGATAACGCACTCTCTCGGGGGCGGCTTGTCACCCTCACCGGCCCGGGCGGCGTGGGCAAGACCCGCCTGGCCTCGACCGCGGCGCGCCGGCGCCTCGAGGCTCACGACGATGGAGTCTTCTTCGTGGAGCTGGCCCCGCTGTCCGATCAGAGCCTGCTTCCCCGGCAGGTCCTGACCGCGCTGGGACTCACCGAGGAGCCGCGCCCGCCCATGGCCACGCTCGTCGACCACCTGGGGGAGCGGCATGTACTCCTCGTCCTGGACAACTGCGAGCACCTGCTGTCCGCCTGCGCCTCCTTCGTCGATGCGCTGCTGCGGGGGTGTCCAGGTGTTCGGGTCCTGGCCACGTCGCGAGAACCGTTGCATGTGCCGGCCGAGGCGATCATCCCCGTGCCGCCTCTTCCGGTGCCTGATCCCGGCGGAACCGTGACGGCTCGGACGGTCGTGGGCTCCGAAGCGGTGCAGCTCTTCATGGCCCGGGCGGGCGCCGCCCGTCCCGCCTTCGTGATCAGCGACGCCAACGCCCCCGGTGTGGCGCGCGTGTGCCAGCGCTTGGACGGCATGCCGCTGGCCCTAGAGCTGGCGGCGGCCCGGATGCGGGCCATGTCGCCCGAGGAGATCGCCGACCGACTGGATGACCGCTTCGGACTGTTGACCAAGGGTGCCTCCACCAGTCCAGGGCGGCACCAGACACTGCGGGCGACCGTCGACTGGACCTATGACGCTTTGCCAGAGAAGGACCGCATGCTCTTCGACCGCCTGTCGGCGTTCACCGGCAGCTTCAGCACTGAGGCGGCAGAGGAGGTTTGCGGCTTCCCTCCCCTGGACCACACCGAGGTCCTCGACCTGCTCTTCGCCCTGGTGGACAAGTCCCTCGTGCTTGCCGATACCCGCTCGTCGAAGACCCGTTACCGGATGCTCGAGACGCTGCGCCACTACGGCAGGGAGCGACTGGCCCAGGGAGGTGACCAGGAGGGGGTCGGCACCCGGCTGTTGGACTGGGGTGTCGCGCTCGCCGAGGCCGCCGAACCCGGTCTCGAAGGCAGCGACCAGTCCATGTGGCTCGAGCTTCTCGAGGCGGAGCACGACAACCTGCGGGCCGCGCTCTCCTGGGCGCTGACCCGGTCGGACGGAGTTGCCGGGCTCCAGGTGGCCGCCGCCCTCTGGCGGTTCTGGGAGGTCCGGGGCTACCTGACCGAGGGACGCCTCTGGCTGGAGAAGTTGCTGGCGCAGCCCGCCGAGGTGCCGCCGGTGCTCCGCGCCAAGGCGCTCAACTCCGCCGGAGTCCTCGCTCAGCGCCAGAGCGCCTACGAGGCGGCGGAGGCGCTCTATGAGGCCAGCCTGGCGATACGCAGGGACCTCAGCGATCAACGCGGGACGGCCGCCGCCCTGCTCGGCTTGGGCAACCTGGCCGGCCTCAGAGGCGAGCACGGTCGGGGGCATGCGCTTTTCGAGGAGAGCCTGTCGATTGGACGCTCCGTCGGAGAGCCGCGGGTCGTCGCCGCATCGCTGACGAACCTCGGCTGGCTGGCCCACGAACAGGGCGACTTCGCCGCCGCCCGCACGCTCCTGGCCGAGAGCCTCAAGATCCAGACGGAGCTCCGCGACGGCCATGGCGTCGCCAACTCACTCCACCGCCTCGGGGCCCTGGCCCAGTCCGAGGGCGACTGGGGGTCGGCGCGGTCGTTCTACAACGAGGCACTGCGCGTCCAAACAGAGCTGGGCGAGCGATATGGCGTGGTGTGGTCGCTCTTGTCCCTGGCTGATGTGCACGAGGCCGAGGGCGACCCGGAAGCTGCGGGCCAGCTGCTCGCCGACGTGCTGGCGCTGTCGCGGGAGCTGGGCAACAAGTACTGCGAGACGATCACCCTCACGCGCCTGGCCAGACGGGCATGGCGCACGGGCGACCTCGCCATGGCGGACGAGCTGTTCGGGCGCGGTCTCTCGCTGGCGGCCCGGCTGGGCGACAGGCGAACTGCCGCCGAGTGCCTCGAAGGTCTGTCCGGCCTGGCCGGAGCCGGCGGCCGGCCGGAACGGGCCACGACCCTGTTGGCCGCCGCTCGATCCATCACCCACCATGCCGATAGCCACGTTGCGCCAGGCCGGGCCCCGGAGGACGACGATGTCGTCGCCCTTCGGGCGACGCTCGGCGAGGCTCGGTTCCTGACTGCGTGGATGCGGGGGAGCCCGATGAGCGCCGAGGACGCCGCCCGGTACGCTGCGGAGCGGAGCCATTGACGCGAGTAGAGGGCAGATTTCGGACCGCCGTCGGACGTAGGGGAGCGCTGTAAGTGCTCGCAGGGTTAGATCACCTCGACACCACGCTTTCTTCGCTCAGCCATCCACGCGTGCAGGAGCGACGACCGGGGTCCCGCAGGAGGAACCTCCAGCGAACGCGATGCGCCGCCAGGGCACGACTTTGGGCGGTGTCCCGTAAGAGTGGTTCGGTGAAGCGTCCCGGCGACGGGGGCCACTCGTATGCGGTGCAGCCCTGAGCCAGCAGCGATTCACGCACGGTCTTCTCCGAACCCGCTCGGCGCTACGCGCTCTGAGTCCGTATCGAGTCACTTTAAGTGGGATAATCGGCCTTGCTCTGGGGACATTGACTTGACACGGGGAGGCCGGCCGTTGGCTCCCCCCGTGTGCTCGCGGGTGCGGTCGAGCGGAGGCGACTGCTCGTGCGGACACGCGGTCGATCGGGAACGCGCGCCCCGGGGCCGCTGCTATGGCGTTGTGGGACACCCTTTTGAAGGTTGACGACGGAGCGTGACGCATGCCGACCTTCCGTCAGGAGGCGAAGGTGGCGCCGAGGAGCGCAGCCCGGCGCTCGACCGGGACCTGGCGGCCGTCGTAGACCGAGGCGATCCGGGTGATGAGGCCGTCGGCATCGAGCTCGATGGCGGTGATGCCGACGAGGCCGTCGGCCGCTGTCCACTCGAACCCACCACCGTGGCGGCCGCCGACCACGTGGCGCAGGACGCTGCCCTGCCCGTAGGGCATGTCTCGGCAAGCACCCGGCCCAGGTAGGCCGAGGTCTCGATCCGGCCGAGGAGCCGGGTGCGCGGCGCCATGTCGTCGAGCACGACGTCGATGTGCAGAAACGCCGTTGCGGCCTCAGCGTCACCGGCGGCGAACGCCGACTGCAGCGCCGAGGCGGCGACCATCACCTCGGGAGCGGCCTGGCTGGCGACGACGTCGTCCTTCAGGTCGGTGGGGAAGACCTCGGCGGGGGTGCGCAGCTGGGCGTACAGGCCGGCGTCGAAGGGCGTGGCGTCCCAGTAGTCGACCCAGCGGACGATCTTGCCGCCGGCGAAATCGACCGCGGCCAGGATCCGTAGCTCGCCGCCGAACAGCTCCGGCGTATCGACCATCTGGATCAGCGCGCTGTTGTCGTTGGAGAACATGGCGGTGAAATACGACCGGGCCGGCGGACCCCAGTTGGGCATGTACTGCTCGAGGATCGCCTGGAGCGCCTCGAAGCTGTCGATGTCCCAGCC
>JBKJNA010000073.1:0-24820 GCA_046596195.1 Acidimicrobiales bacterium
CGCCTTCGGTGACGCCAAGTTCTACGGCTCCACCGGTGCCATCAAGCTCAACCAGCCCATCGTGGGCATGGCCCGCTCGTCCTCCGGTGCCGGCTACCGCTTCGTGGCGGCCGACGGCGGCATCTTCTCCTTCGGCGACGCTCCCTTCCTCGGCTCGGTCGGCGGCCTGCCGATCGCTTCTGCCGTCACCTCGATGGTCGCCGCCGCCTGATCGACACCCCTTCAGTTCCCCGGACAGGCGGCGATCCGGCCGGGCACGGGCCGGGTCGCCGCCTCGAGGGATCTCAGGATGCCGTGGCGCTCGCCTCGGGCGCCTCGGGCGTAGGGCCGAACTGGCTGCTGTGAAGCACGCCGTAGAGACCGGGCGCGCCCACCAGCTCGTCGTGTGTGCCCTGCTGGACCACGGTCCCGCCGTCGAGCACCAGGATCTGGTCGGCCGCCCGGATGGTGGACAGGCGGTGGGCGATCACCACCGACGTGCGGCCCTCGAGGGCGGCGGCCAGGGCCTGCTGGATCAGCCCCTCGGTCTCCGAGTCGAGATGGGCGGTGGCCTCGTCGAGGATCACGATTGCCGGGTTCTTCAGCAGCACGCGGGCGATGGCGAGCCGCTGCTTCTCGCCGCCCGACATCCGGTAGCCGCGCTCGCCCACGATGGTGTCGTAGCCGTCCGGGAGGCCGGCGATGAGATCGTGTATGCGAGCCGCCCGGCAGGCGTCGATCAGCTCGGCGTCGGTGGCCCGTGGGCGGGCGTAGCGGAGGTTGGCGGCGATCGAGTCGTGGAAGAGGTGGACGTCCTGGGCCACCACACCCGTGGCAGCGGCCAGGCCGTCCAGGGTGACCTCGCGCACGTCGTGGCCGTCCACCCGCACGGCGCCTGTGGTGACGTCGTAGAGCCGCACCAGCAGGCTGGCGAGGGTGCTCTTACCTGCGCCGGTCGGCCCGATCAGGGCCGTCATCGTGCCCGGCTCGGCCGTGAACGACACACCCCGCAGGATCCAGTCGGACTGGCCGTCGGACAGCCGGGCCGCGCCCTCTGCCTCGAGCGAGGGGATCGACATGGTGGCGGCCGCCGGGTAGCGGAACCACACATCGTCGGCCTCCACGCGCCCGGCCGGATCACCAAGGGCGTGCGCGTCCGGTCGCTCGGCGACTGCGTGCGGCGCGTCGAGCACCTCGAAGCAGCGCTCGAACGAGACCAGGGCGGTGAGCAGGTCCACCCGGGCGTTCGACAGGTCGGTGAGAGGGGCGTAGAGCCGGGCCACATAGGCGGCGAGGGCGGTCAGCCCGCCGATCCGCAGTGAGCCGTCGATCACCGCCCGGCTCCCCACCCAGTACACGCCGGCCGTCCCCACTGCGCCGGTGACGGCCAGGATTGCGAAGTACACGCGCGACGTCAGCGCCTGGTGCACGGCGTTGTCCCGCACGGCGCCGGCCCGCTCGGCGAACTGGGCCAGCTCGGTCTCCCGGCGCCCGAAGAGCTTCACCAGCAGGGCGCCGGCCACGTTGAAGCGCTCGGCCATGGTGGCGCTCATGTCGCTGTTCAGCTGCATGCGGCCCCGGGACAGGGCCACGAGCCGGCCGCTCAGCACCCTGTCCACGCCGATCACCACTGGAAGGATGCACAGGGCGTAGAGGGTCACCTGCCAGTTGAGGGTGACCATGGCGACGAGCGTGGCCGCCACCAGCAGCACGTTGGACATGACGGTGGCCACGGTGGTCACCGTGCCCTCGGCGCCCACCACGTCGCTGGTGAGGCGGCTGACGATGGCGCCGGTCTGGGCGCGGGTGAAGAAGCCGACGGGCATGCGCTGGACGTGGTCGAACAGAGCCAGGCGCATGTCGAGGATCAGTCCCTGGCCGATTCGGGCGGACAGCCAGCGGTTCACCAGCCGGAGGGATGTCTCGGCCAGGGCGAGGCCGACAGCCGTGGCCACGAGCACGTTCACCATGCCGAGGTCCCGGCGGGGGATGGCGGTGTCGATCAGCCGCTTGATCACCAGCGGTGGGAGCACGGCGACGAACGACAGGACGACAATGGTGCAGAGGTAGCCGGCGAGGGCGAAACGGTACTTGCGGGCGAACCCCCATGCCCGCCGCAGCGTGGTCCGGTTGATCCGTGCGTTGGCCAGCTCCTCCGCGTCGATGCGGGCCGCCCGGTGGCGCCCTCCCCCGCCCGGCCGCTCGCGCATCACCCGCCGGGGGCGGCCCGCGCCCGCCCGGGCGGCGGCGCGAGGGGAGCGGGATTCACCTTCCTACGTTGGCACGAAGGACTCCGCGACGCGCCCCGCCGAGGCCGGCGGCGGGCTACCGTCGGCCGCCATGACTCGGTGACGGGCCGAGGCTGGCGAGCGCCGAAGCAGCGTGCTGCGGGTAGCCTCGGATCCATGACCGCCCCGTTCCCCGCCGCCGTCGCCCAGCAGTACGCGGACCGCTCCAGCGACATCTACCAGCGCCTGTTGAAGGAACGCATCGTCTTCCTCGGCACCCAGGTCGACGACCAGACGGCCAACCTCCTGTGCGCCCAGCTCCTCCTGCTTGCGGCCGAGGATTCCGAGGCCGACATCAACGTCTACATCAACTCGCCGGGCGGCTCGGTCACCGCCGGCCTGGCCATCTACGACACCATGCAGTACGTCCCGAACGACGTCTCCACGGTGTGCATGGGCCTGGCTGCGTCGATGGGCCAGTTCCTGCTGTGCTCCGGCACGCCGGGCAAGCGCTACGCCCTGCCCCACTCGCGCATCCTGATGCACCAGCCGTCCGGGTCGATGCAGGGCCAGGCAGCCGACATCGCCATCCAGGCCGAGCAGATCATCTACCTGAAGCGCATGATGGCCGAGCGCATCGCCCACCACACCGGCCAGCCGGTGGCGCGCATCGAGGCCGACTCCGACCGCGACCGCTGGTTCACCGCCCAGGAGGCGCTGGCCTACGGCTTCATCGACCGGGTCATCGAGAAGGCCAGCCAGGCGCCGGCTCTGGCCCCCTGACCGCACGGGTCCTGCCACCTTCGCGGCCGGGCACCATCATGGGGCCATGCGCTTCGTGAACGCGGACGGCCGGGCCGGCCTCTTGGTGGACGGGTTGGTCCACGACCTGAACAGGATGAGTGGCGGCCGTGTCCCGGCGGCGCCCATGGCCGTGGTGCTGGACCACTGGGAAGAGGCGCTCGACCTCCATGCGGCCGGAGCGTTCGACGGCGGGCAGCCGGTGGACGCGGTCCGCCTGGGCCCGCCCGTGCCGGGCCCGCGGTCCGTCTACGCCATCGGCCTCAATTACCGCACGCACGCGGCAGAGACGGGAGCGGCGATCGGGGCCATCCCACCGGTCTTCACCAAGTTCCCCTCGTCCATCAGCGGCCCCTTCGACCCGATCGTCCTCCCGAACGGTGAGGGCACCACCGACTGGGAGGCGGAGCTGGCGTTCGTGGTGGGCGACGGAGGTCGCCACATCCCCGCCGCCCAGGGCCTGGACGCGGTGCGCGGCTTCATGGTGGCCCAGGACGTGTCCGAGCGCTTCGTCCAGAGCGCAGCCGGCCGCCAGTTCTCGTTGGGGAAGAGCTTTGACTCGTTCTGCCCCATCGGCCCGGCCATCGTCACCGTCGACGAGCTCGACGACCCGCTCGCAATGCGCATCCGGTGCCGGGTGAACGACGAGGTGATGCAGGACGAGTCGACGGCCGACATGATCATCGACGTCCCCCACCTGGTGGAGTTGCTGTCGTCGGTGATGACCCTCACCGCGGGCGACGTGTGTCTCACGGGCACCCCGGCTGGCGTCGGCACGGCCCGCTCCCCCCAGCGGTACCTTCGACCGGGTGACGTGGTGACCACCGAGATCGCCGGGGTGGGTGCGATGCGGAATCCCTGCGTGGCCGAGGTCGAGCGCCGGCTGCCGCGTCCCGAACGGGGCCAGCGCCGCCGGTCGCGGCAGTAGCGTCCGCCAATGACCGACGTCATCGACCACCGGCGGCTGCTGGAAGAGATCGACGCCGAGGTCCGCCTGCGCCGTGAGTCCGGCGACCTGCCGGTCGACTTCGAGCGGGAGCTCGACCTGGCGTTCGCCCGCTTCGCACCGGTCCACGCCATCGGCGACGACTTCGACCAGGTCGTGGAGCGGGCCGAGCAGTCCGCCTTCGTCGATGTGTTGGCGCCCACCCAGTCGGCCCAGCCGCTCGTCGGCCACGTGAAGCGGATCATCCGCAAGGCGATCATCTGGGAGGTCCGCTACGTCGCCCAGCAGGTGAGCGGGTTCTCGGCCGCCATCACCCGGGCCGTGCGCCTGCTCGGCCGCCGGGTCGATGCCCTGGAGGAGGTGGCGCCGCCGCCCGCCCGCCTCCGGGCCGCCGGTGCCACCACGGCGTCGCTCGATGCCGGCCGGTGGGGTCCCACCGTGGTGGCTGCCCTGGCGGGTGTCACCGGTCGCGTGCTGCACGCCGAGTGCGGCGATGGGGCGCTCGTCGCGTTGCTGGCCGGCGCCGGGTTCGACGCCTACGGAGCCGACCCCGTGGAGCGGGCGGCGCCGGCCGGCGTGGAGGTGCGCCCCGACGAGGCCCTCGACCACCTGAACGCGCTGCCCGACGGCGCCCTCGGCGCGCTGGTGCTGAGCGGGTGCGTGGAACGCCTGCCCGTCGGGGCACTGACCCGGTTGGCGGTGGTGGCCGGCAACAAGGTCGCCGAGGGTGGCGTCGTGGTGGTGCTCAGCGCCGATCCCCGCGGATGGGAGCGGGGACGGTCGCCGGTCGACGCCGACCTGGCCTCGGGCCGCCCCCTGCGGGCCGAGACGTGGGCCCACCTGCTGGGCGCCCAGCAGTTCCACACGGAGGTGGCGGCCGAGTTCGCCGTCCCCGACGACGAGACCCTGCAGCCGGTGCCCGGCGCCGACCCTGTGCTGGCGGCCAACTTCGCCCTCCTGAACGAGGTGCTGTTCCCGCCGGCGTCGTATGCCGTGGTGGCCTCCCGGCGCTGACGGTTCCGTACCACCGACCATGAGCGCGATCCACCAGTTCCTGCCGACGTTCGCGTCCCGCGACGCCATCGGTAACCACGCCCTGCACGTCCGGCGGGTCCTGCGGGGCATGGGCCTCGAGTCCGAGATCTACGCCGAGGGCATACCCCGTGCGGGCCGGCGCGAGGCCCATCCGTACAGGTCGTTCGGACGCAAGCCGGCGCCGGGACGCACGTGGCTGCTGTACCAGCTGTCCACCGGCAGCGCGGTGGCCGACTTTGTCCGGGCCCGGCCCGAGCCCAAGCTGGTGAACTACCACAACATCACCACCGCCTCGCTGTTCGCCCCGTGGGAGCCGCACGTGGCGGTGGAGTGCAGGGAGGGTCGCCGCCAGCTCCGGGAGATGGCGGGCGAGGTGGAACTGGGCGTCGCCGTCTCGTCCTTCAACGAGGCCGAGTTGCGGGAGGCGGGCTACCGGGACACGGCCGTGGCGCCGGTGCTCGTCGACCTCGACGGCGCCGACGTCGACGCCGACCACGAGGTGCTGTCCCGCGTCGAGCGGGGCAAGCGGGCGGGGGGGTCCGACTGGTTGTTCGTGAGCCGGGTGGCACCCCACAAGTGCCAGCACGACGTGGTGCGGGCCCTGGCCGCCTACCGCCGGCTGTACGACCCCGAGGCTCGGCTGCACCTGGTGGGCGCCGCCGGGTCGGGGGCCTACGTGTCCATGCTGGAGCGCTACATCGCCGCCCTCGGACTGGGGGGCGCCGTCACCCTCACCGGCTCCGTCTCCGCCGCCGCCTTGAAGTCGTACTACCGATCGGCCGACGTGTTCGTCTGCCTGTCCGAGCACGAGGGTTTCTGCGTGCCGGTCATCGAGGCAATGCGCCTGTCGGTGCCGGTGGTGGCGTTCGCGTCCACCGCCCTGCCCGAGACGGTGGCCGGCGCCGGCGTGCTGCTCGAGGCCAAGGACCCGGTGACGGTGGCCGCAGCCGTCGCCCGCGTGCTCACTGACGATCCCTTGCGGGCGCAGCTGGTGGCGGCAGGCGTGCGCCGGTCGGCCGACTTCTCGCTGGACCGGTCCACCCGCCGCTTCACCGAGGTGATCGCCAGGTTCCTGGCCGACCAGGGAGCAGCGTGACACCCCTCCAGGCGCCGTTCTGGTCGGCACACCGGAGCGCATTCCGCAGCGTTGTGCCGACCAGAACCGGACGATGGTCGTGAGGGCGCTCCACCAGTTCGTCCCCACGTTCGAGCCGGGGGCGGTGGGCGGGCACATGCTGGAGCTGCAGCGGCTGGCCCGGGAGACGCTCGGCGTGGAGGCGGAGCTGTTCGCCGAGTTCGTGCACCCGGCACGGGAGGGGCAGGCCCGCAGGCACACCGACTACGGGCGGCGGGTGCCGGCCAAGCCGGGCGACGTGCTCGTGTACCACGTGGCCATCGGCTCGGTGGTGGCCGACTTCGTTCGCCGGCGCCCCGAGCAGTTGGTGATCGACCACCACAACATCACGCCGCCCGAGCTCTACGAGCGCTGGGAGCCGGACGCCGCCTACGGCTGCTCGTGGGGCCGGGCCCAGCTGCCCGAGCTGGCCGCCCGCACCACCCTCGGCGTGGCCGACTCCACCTACAACGAGGACGAGCTGCGAAGGGCGGGATACGCCGCCACCGCCACCGCCCCCATCCTGCTCGACCCCGCCGTGTTCGACAGCGGCGACGCCGGCGTCGACACCGGTGCGCTGGCCCGCCTGCAGGAGGGCAAGACGGGCGCCGACTGGCTGTTCGTGGGCCGGGTGTCGCCCAACAAGTGCCAGCACGACGTGATCAAGGCCTTCGCCGCCTTTCGCCGGATGTACGACCAGGCCGCCCGCCTGCACATCGTGGGCGGCTCCTCGTCCCCCGCCTACTGGTCGGCTTTGGAGGGCTACGTCGGCGCGCTCGGCCTCGGCGGCTGGGTGCGCCTCACCGGAGCGGTGAGTTCGGGCGAGTTGCTGGCCCACTACCGGGTGGCCGACGCCTTCGTGTGCCTGTCCGAGCACGAGGGCTTCTGCATTCCCCTCCTCGAAGCGATGAAAAACCGGGTGCCGATCGTGGCCTTCGCGTCGAGCGCAGTGCCGGGCACGCTGGGCGACGCCGGGGTGCTGCTGGCGTCGAAGCGGCCAGCCACGGTAGCGGCGGCCGTGCACTGCGTGCTGTCGGACGAGGGGCTGCGCAACGCACTGGTGACCGCCGGCACCGCTCGGCTCGACACGTTCACCCTCCCGCGGGTCCGGGCCCGGTGGCTGGAGGTGCTGCGGGGCCTCGACGGCGCATGAAGGTCGCCTACGTTGTGCCCCGCTACGGCATCGAGGTGCTGGGCGGCGCCGAGTACGGCGCCCGCATGCTGGCCGAGCGACTCGTGTCGATGCTCGGCTGGGACGTCGAGGTCCTCACCACCTGTGCCCTCGATGCCCGCACGTGGGCCGACAGGTACCCGGCGGCGGAGACCGACCTCAATGGTGTTCGGGTGCGACGATTTCGGTCGGCGGCCGGTCGCGACCCCGACTTCGAGGCCTTTTCGGCCGGCGTGCTGCGCTCGCCCGAGTCGGCCTCGCCGGCGGACGGGCAGCGCTGGATCGACCTCCAGGGCCCCGTGAACCCCGAGGTCATCGCCGCTGCTGTCGAGGGCGACGCCGACCTCGTCGTGTTCTACCCGTACCTGTACCACCCGACCGTGCGGGGCCTGCCGGCGGTGGGGCGTCGGTCGGTGCTGCACCCGGCCGCCCACGACGAACCGCCCCTGCGCCTCCCGCTGTTCCGCGACGTGTTCGCCGCCGCCGGCGGCCTGGTGTTCCAGACCCACGGCGAGCGCCGCCTGGCCGAGCACCTGTTCCCGGTGGCGACCACGCCCCAGATCGTGATGGGCCTCGGCGTGGAGCCCGGAGCCGGCGATGCCGCCGCTGCCCGCGGCGTGACCGGACTCGGCCAGGGCGACCCATTCCTCCTGTGCCTCGGCCGGGTGGACGACGGCAAGGGCACCGGCATCCTGGCCCGGTTCTTCGCCGCCTACAAGGACCGCCACCCGGGCCCGCTCACGCTGGTGCTCGCCGGTCCCGTGGCCGACCGCACACCGCAGCATCCCGACGTCATCGTCACCGGCCCGGTGGACGAGGCGGTCAAGTGGGGCCTGCTCCGGGAGGCGCAGGCCTTCGTGTCCCCGTCGCCCCTCGAGGCCTTCTCCATCGTCCTCATCGAGGCGTGGACGGCGGGCGTCCCGGTACTCGTCAACGCCGCCTGCCTGGCCACCACCGAGCACGTCCGCCGCTCCGCCGGCGGCCTGGTCTTCGGCGGCTACGCCCAGTTCGAAGTGGCCGTCGAGCGCCTCACCGGCGACGCCGCCCTCCGTTCCGGCCTGGCCAGGCGGGGCGGCGCCTACGTCGAGCGCAACTTCACCTGGCCCGTCATCATCGACCGCTACCGGGGCTTCCTGGAACGGGCCGCCGCCCGAGCCGCCGGCTGACCGTCCTGCGCCGGCACCAGGGCCCGGAAACCGCACCCTGATGCCGTCGCAACCGGCGAGCGCCGGCCCGCAGTCAGGCGGCCTTGGGGACGGCCATGCCGACGATGGCCTGGTTGAGCCTGATGGCGCCGGTGGAGCCGAAGAAGTTGAGGCCGAACGAGAAGATCCCGCCGTCGTTGGCGACCAGCCAGTAGCCGGAGCCGCCCGGGTTGCGGGCCATGCCCACGATGGGCTGGTTCAGCTTGATGGCGCCGGTGGAACCACGGAAGACGGCGTCGCCGAAGGCGAAGATGCCGCCGTCGCTGGCGACCAGCCAGTAGCCGTTGCCGGTGGGCGTGGAGGCCATGCCCACGATGGGCTGGGCCAGCTTGATGGCGCCGGTCGAGCCCCGGAACACGGCGTCGCCGAAGGCGAAGATCCCACCGTCCGCCGCCACCAGGTAGTACCCCTTGCCCGACGGTGTCCGGACCATGCCCACGATGGGCTGGGCGAGGGTGATCGCCCCGGTCGATCCTCGGAAGACAGCGTCGCCGAAGGCGAAGATCCCGCCGTCGCGCGCGACCAACCAGTACCCGTTGCCCGATGGTGTTGCGGCCATCCCCACGATGGGCTGGTTCAGCTTGATCGCCCCGGTCGAGCCGAAGAACCTGGCGTCGCAGAAGCCGAAGATCCCGCCGTCGCTGGCCACCAGCCAGTAGCCGCCCGGCCCGGCCGCGCCGCAGGTGTTCACCGGCGCCTGGGTCAGCGGTGTGGGTAGCCACGAGCCGGTGCGCCGCTCGTCCTTGCGGAAGGTATGCCAGCCGAGGCTGCCGAGCTTGGCGTTGTCGGAGGCGGGGAGCTCCCACCGGTAGGCGACGCCGGTGCCGTTGGCGCGGGTGCCCACGGCGACGATGTCGATGAGGCCGTTGCCGTCGATGTCACCGACGGTGGGCGAGTTCTGGAAGGCCGTGTTGCCCTGGGCCAGGCCGAACAGGGGCCGTCCCGTCCGCCCGTCGTAGGCGAACAGGCCGCCGCCCGTCGGCACCAGGAGGTCCTGGCCGCCGTCATTGTTGAAGTCGGCCGTGATGATCTGCCCCAGCACCACGCCGCCGCCGGAGGGGCGGGGGTAGCCGGCAAGGTTGGAGCCGTCGCTGCCCCGCAGGGCGAACACGGTACCGGAGACCTGGCCCTCGAACGTGGCGATGGCCACGTCGAGCGCCCCGTCGCCGTTCACGTCGGCGAGCGTGGGTGAGGCGAGGGTGTAGCCACCCGTGTCCCGCACCCACTTCAGGGTGCCGTTGAGATTGAGGGCGTAGACCTTGGTGGCGTCGCTGGCCCCGCCGTTGCGGACCCAGTAGTCGCCGGCGCCGAAAACGATCTCCGCCCTGCCGTCACCGTCGATGTCGCCGATGCTGGGCGAGGATCGCACGATCTCGTTGATCCGGAACTCCCAGATCGTGGTGCCTCCGCCGCCGATGGCCCGAACCAGGCCGCCCCGGTGGTCGATGGGGGCGCCGGGGGTGGAGTCGCCGCCCACCACGACATCGGTCTGCCCGTCGCCGTTCACGTCGGCCAGCGCCGGCGACGAGAACACCGTGTCGTCGGTGTAGTACGGCCAGCCGGGGTTGACGGCGCCGCTCTGGGACAGCGAGGGCATGGTGAGGCCGAGCATGCCCACGGTGACGTCGGCCACGCCGTCGCGGTTGACGTCACCGATGGCAGGCGTGGAATGGACGGCCTGGCTGGCGCAGTCCTTGTCGCTGCCCTGGTAGCGGAAGCGCTGGGTGCCGTCGTGGTCGAAGGAGTAAACGGCGCCGCCGGAGCACTGCCCGTGGCCGCCATCGCCGCTGCCGATGAACAGCTCGGGCCGGTTGTCGCCGTCGGTGTCGGCGGCGGCCGGCGAGGAGTTGATGGGGTGGGTGGTCTGGCGGGGCCAGCCGGGCACAGCGGAGCCGTCACCGCCGTGCAGGGCGTACACCTTGCCGTCCTGGGCGCCGAAGGTCACATCAGGGCCGCCGCCGTCGAGGTCCGTGACGAGGGGTGACGACTCGCGCACCGCCGCCGGGATGTCCACCGCCCACTTCTGGGCCGGGAGGGCGCCTGCCGGCGAGGCGCCGGCGACGAGCCCGGCAGCCACCACGAGGGGGGCCAGCAGGAGGGGGATGAGGCGCTTGGGGGAGTGGATGTGTCGCATGTGCTCCTCGAGGTTCGATGCGTGCGGCGGGAGAGAGCGGCTCGAGTTCCGGTGCTCGGGCCCTGGTATGTCATTCGTCACCTGGGGCGTCTGGTTGAATTGTTCGTGAGCTTGCCACCGACCCCGCGGTGGCGCTGATCAGATTTCCCGGCGGTGATTGCCCGTGAGATTTCGTCTCTTCGTCGCAGTACTCGTGGGTGCCGTCGCGTCGGTCGTGCCGGTGCCCATGGCCTGGAGCGCCCCCGCGACGCGGCTGGCGGTGATCGACGGCGCCGGCGCGGCCGGCGGTGAGGAGGTCGACTTCGCAGCGACCCACCTGGGGCTGCGATGGTCGGGCAGCGACGACGCCCGCGTGCAAGTGCGATGGCAGGCCGACGGGGAATGGGGCGAATGGGACGACGCGCCCGTGGCCCATGACCTGGACGACGAAGCCAATGGGCTCGTCTACAGCGGCCTCCTCCGGGTACCGGGGGCGGAGCGGGTGCAGACGAGGGTGGTGGACGGTGGCGCCCGCCGGGTGCAGGTGGCCGCTATCGACACCGAGCACGGCCCCCGCCACCTGGTTCGGGCCACCCCCTTGACAGCCGCAGCTGCGCCCGGCGACCCCGAGGGTGCACCCTCCCAGCCGGCGGTGGTCACGCGGGCCCAGTGGGGGGCGGACGAGAGCCTGCGCAAGGGCACGCCGCTGTACGCGCCGGTCACCAAGCTGATCGTCCACCACACCGTGACCGACAACGCCGCCGACATCGACCCGGCCGCCACCGTTCGGGCGATCTACGCGTTTCACACCCGGGTGCGGGGTTGGGACGACATCGGCTACAACTTCCTGGTCGACGCCCAGGGCCGGGTGTACGAAGGGCGCTGGGCCCGGTCCTACGCCCCCGGCGAGGTGCCGACCGGCGAGGACCTGGAGCGTCGCGGCGTGGTGGGCGCCCACGCCGAGGGCACCAACACCGGCTCGGCCGGCATCGCCCTCCTGGGTGACTTCACCGCTGCACCCCCAACCGGTGCGGCCATGGCCGGCCTCGAATCGTGGCTGGCGTGGAAGGCGGCCCGGAACGAGATCGACCCGACGGGCGCGACACCGTTCAAGTCGGCTGATGGCGGGGCAACACGGACGTTCCCCAACATTTCGGGGCACCGCGACGTGAAGGCCACCGACTGCCCGGGCGACCAGCTCTACGCGCAGCTACCGGCGCTGCGCCTGCGGGTGGCCAAGACCGGGGCGTCTGTACGCGTCGCCCGCGGCTACTGGATCGCCGGCGCCGCCGGCGCCGTCCACGCCATCGGGGCGGCCCCGTTCCTGGGCGACGCCCAGGCTGTCCGGCTCACGTCGCCCATCCGGGGCATGGCCGCGACGCCGACCCAGAAGGGCTATTGGCTGCTCGGCGGCGACGGCGGCATCTTCGCCTTCGGCGACGCCGCCTTCTGGGGATCGACCGGTGCCAGAAAGCTCAACAAGCCGGTGGTGGGGATGTCGTCCACGCCCACCGGCAAGGGGTACTGGCTGGTCGCCTCCGACGGCGGCATCTTCGCTTTCGGTGACGCCGCCTTCTGGGGGTCGACCGGCGCCATCAAGCTCAACAAGCCGGTGGTGGGGATGGCGCCCACCGCGTCGGGCAAGGGCTACTGGTTGGTCGCCTCCGACGGTGGCATCTTCGCCTTCGGCGACGCCCGCTTCGCAGGCTCGACCGGCGCCATCACCCTCAACTCGCCCATCGCCGGCATGGAGCCGGCCGAGGACGGTGACGGGTACTGGCTGGTGGCGCGCGACGGTGGCGTGTTCGCCTTCAACGTGCTCTTCGACGGGAGCATCCCCGGGCTGAAGCTGGCGTCCTACGCCGGCAGCGCCGCCCTGCGGGCGACGCCCGCCGGCCTCGGCTACTACGTGGTCGGCGGCGACGGCGGTGTCTTCGCCTTCGGACAGGCCACCTTCTTCGGCTCCAAGCCGGGGCTGTCCGGTGTGTCGGCGGCCGTCGACATGGCCGTGTACGACGTGCCGGCCGCGCTCGGCTGACCCGAACCGCCGGGTAAGTTGCTCGGCATGCCCACGCTGGTCCCCGTCCTACGGACGCGCCCCCGCCGCTTCGCCGGTCTCCTCGCCGCTTCGTTGGGTGCCGCGCTGGTCGCGGCGGTGGCGCCGGCGGTGCCGGCCGCCGCCTACCCCGCCGCCAACGTGGAGCTGCGGGGCCACGGCTTCGGCCATGGCCGGGGGATGGGGCAGTACGGGTCGCTCGGGTTCGCCCTCGCCGGGTCCACCTACTCCCAGATCCTCGACCACTACTACGGCGGCACCACCGCCGGCTCCATCGGCGACGTGCCGATGACGGTGCGCGTCTCGCGCCTCGACAACCTCGACACTGTCGTCAGCATCGTCACCGAGGGGCAGGGCCGCGCCACCACGAGCACCAATCCCGGTCAGACGTTCAAGGCGCTACGGGTCCATCCGATCCCTGGGAACTTGTTCGAGGTTTCCAGCGCCGACTCATGCACTGGCCCGGTTTGGACGCCGATAGCGCAGAACGTCGCCGGTCCGATCAGCCTCGGATCCGCCATTCCTCAAACCGACGACCGCAGCACTATGCCGCAGCTGTGCGAGGGTGCTACCACCCGGTGGTACCGGGGCAACTTCACTGTCGGGTACTCCGAGGGCATTGCCCGGACGGTCAACAACATCGGGATGGAGGCCTACCTCCGCGGCGTGGTCCCGAGGGAGAGCCCGGCGTCCTGGGGCGCGCTGGGAGGCGGGGCGGGCATGCATGCCCTGCGGGCCCAGGCGGTGGCCGCCCGCTCCTACGCTCAAGCGCAGAACCGGCTCCCCGGCTTTGCCAAGACGTGTGACACCGAGTCGTGCCAGGTCTACGGCGGTTTCGCCATCCAGGACGCAACCGGCTACCGCGACCTCGAAGCATCCTTTACGAACACGGCAATCGTCGAGACGGTCGGCCAGGTCCGGATGCGCACCGGCACCTCCACGGTGGTCTCCACCGAGTTCTCCTCGTCCACCGGCGGCTACACAGCGGGCGGCACCTTCCCGGCCGTGGTCGACCCCGGCGACGAGACGCCCACGAACCCCAATCACAACTGGACGGCCGCCATCCCGGTGGTCAACGTCGAGGCCGCCTATCCCACCATCGGCGCCCTCCAGTCGATCGACGTCGTCAAGCGCAACGGGCTGGGCGACCTGGGTGGTCGGGTGCTGGAGCTGGTGGTTGTGGGCACGGCCGGGCGGGTGACGGTGACCGGCGACGAGTTCCGCATCAAGTTCAACCTCAAGTCCAACTGGTTCCTGATCACCAACAACGCCAGCGGCGGTGTGGCCGGCTACTGGGTGGTGGCGCAGGACGGCGGCATCTTCGCCTTCGGCGCGGCGAAATTCTTCGGGTCCATGGGTGCCAGGAAGCTGAACCAGCCGGTGCTCGGCATGGCCGCCTCACCGACCGGCAACGGCTATTGGCTGGTGGCGGCCGACGGCGGGATCTTCAGTTTCGGCGACGCCCGATTCTGGGGCTCCACCGGCTCGATCACGTTGAACCAACCGGTGGTGGCCATGGCCTCGTCACCCACGGGCAACGGCTACTGGCTGGTGGCCCGCGATGGCGGCATCTTCGCATTCGGCGATGCCCGCTTCGCCGGGTCCACCGGCGCCATCACGCTCAACAAGCCTGTCGTCGGCATGGCCCGGACCCCGAGCGGCAACGGCTACTGGCTGGTGGCGTCCGATGGCGGCATCTTCGCATTCGGCGACGCCCGCTTCTGGGGCTCCACCGGCGCCATAACGCTCAACCAGCCGGTGGTCGGCATGGCGCCCACGTCCACCGGCAACGGCTACTGGCTGCTGGCGGCCGACGGTGGCATCTTCGCCTTCGGCGACGCCCAGTTCCGGGGCTCGCTGCCCGGGGTGGGCGGCGCCGGCCCGGCCCGGGGCATCCAGGCCACCAATTCCGGCCAGGGCTACCTGGTGGCCAACGACGCCGGCAAGGTCTTCGCCTTCGGCGACGCCCCCTTCCTGTCCGACGTGGCCACCGCCATCCCCGGCTACAAGGGCGGCGTCCGCGGCATCACCGCCCGCTACACCCTGTAGCCCTCCTGGGCTCGGTCGCGCGCCCGTTCTGGTAGCGGGATCGCGCCCCAGGGTGCACGATTCCGTTACCAGAAGGAGCCGGGCATGGCGGCGGCAACCGCGGCCGCCTCGGCGCCCAGGGTGGCGGCCACCGCGGCCACGTCGTCGTCCGCCGCCCGGCGGGTGTCGAGGCCGAGGTTGGCCTCCCAGTGGGCGATCTCATGCGGCGTGCGCAGGTCGGGGCCCGGCTCGGGGGCGCCGGGCACCCGGAACACGTAGAGGTTCCAGTACTTGGTCATGCCGAAGCGGGCCAGGTGGGGGTGCATGGCCCGTTCCACCCCATCGCAGCGGGTGAAGCCCGCCTCGGCGAACTGCCTGGTCCACCAGCCGAACGAGGCGATGGTGAGGTGGCCCTCGATGGGCTCCCCCCGGGCGTCGCGGTAGAGGTCCTGGTAGGGGATGGGGCCCTCGTAGCCGGGGCCGTAGGCCTCGTAGTAGGGGACCCGCTCGTCGCGGACCTTGACCGTGAACCACCCGCCCGGCCCGTTCCCGTTGGGCCCGAACGACGGGATGGTGGCGATGACGTAGCCGCGGGTCACCCGGCGCACCTCGGCCAACGCGGCGGGGATGGCATCGGGTGGGATGTGCTCCAGCGTCTCCAGCACCGTCACCAGGTCGAACTCCCCGTCGGGGAACAGGAGGCGGCGAGAGAGGTCGCCGTAACTGGTGTGGCCGCGCGCTCCTTGGGCGGGGTGGTCCACTGCGTACTGGCTGACGTCGACGCCCTGGGCGTCCATGTCGAGCTCGCGCAGGGCCTCGACCACGAAGCCGGTGGCACAGCCGACGTCGAGCGTGCGGGCCACGTCGAACCAGCGCCACACCAGGTAGGCGGCCACGTTGGCGTTGCTCGTGTCCCGGTCGTAGCGCTCGTAGCCGGACAGGCCCATGCGGTCGAGTGGATCGCGGCCGGAGCCGAAGTACGCAGCGCCGTAGACGTCGTCGTCGAGGGCGCGGGCGAGTTCGCGGGCGGTGAGGGCCATGATGCGGCGCAGCCGGGGCCGGTTGCGGGCCACCGACTTCAGCCCGTTCCGCACGGCTGACGCCACCGGCCACACCGCTCTCGAGGCCATTGCGGGAGGCTAGCGGGGCGCCGTCGCCGCAGGCCCCGAGGCCACCAACTGCACGCCCATCACGGTGACGCCGGCCGGCACCACATAGACGATCGGTCCCGTCTCGAGCTGCACGGCACGGGCCACGCCTGACTGCACCAGGGCGGTGATGTCCTCCCTCGGCTCGTCCACCACGAACACGGCGTGGGAGCCGGGGCGCAGCTCGAGAACGTGGTCGCGCTCGCGGTGCCACTGCCGGTTCTCGGCCGACCACTCGTGGAACCCGAGCTGGAGGTAGTGCATCCGGAACTGGGGAAGGGTGAGCATGGCGTGGCGGAACCGGTGACCGCCGTCGAGGTACACGTACACCAGCTCATCGGTGCCGGCGTCGAACGACAGGCCGAGGGCGAGGTACCGGTCGACGTCGTCGTCGGTCTCCCTCAGGGTCGGGGCGGTGAGGCGGTACGGGGCGCCGAAGCGACTCGCGGTGAACCACGGCCCGTTGTCGACCAGGGCCTGGGGGACGATGCCAGGGGCGCCGGCGAAGCGCAGTGCCGACACGGCGCAGGCCACCGCGACCAGGCCGGCGACGGCCATGCGGGGCCGCCGGGCCAGCGCGGCGGCCGGCCACAGCAGGAGTAGGACGAGCGCGGGCAGGTACGACAGCACGTACCCGGCCTTGCCGAAGTGGAGGAGGGTGACGAAGGCGAACGGCGGCGCCGCCGCGATCGTGAGCAGCACCGGCGCCGTGAGGCGGCGGGGGGACGGTCGCCCGACGTCGTGGAAGCCGTCGTCGTGCGCCCTTGCCCGGACACGGGCCCGCCGGGCCAGGAATACGGCGGCGACGGCGGCTGGCAGGAGCAGGGCCACGGCGGCGAAGGTGTACCCCGTGGCCTGGCCAATGTTGTAGCGCACACCGTCGGCAGGCGCTCCGTAGAAGGGCGAGCTCACGCTGACCGCCTCGCGCCAGATCCTGGCGCCGTCGCGCTGCACCACGGCCAGGCCGCCTGGCTGTTCCAGGCCCATCGGCACAAGCCACACGGCCAGCCCGGCGGTGCCGGCGGCGGCGCAGGCGAGAACCAGCTTCAGGGGCGACGGCGCCTTGCGCAGGCTGCGGACCACCGCCACCACGGCGACGGGGGCGAGGAGGAGCACCGACGACTGCCGGGTGCCGCCCGACAGGCCCAGGGCGGCGGCGGCAGCGGGGCCGTGCCACGAGCCCGGCATGGCCCGCCATGCCAGGTGGACGAGGACGAGGCTGGCCAGCGCGTCGAACGGGTAGGTGCCGATGGACGACCCGTAGAAGGCCAGGAAAGGCGACGTCAGCATCACCGCCGCCGATGCGATCCCGAGCCACCGCCCGGCCAGCGCCTTTCCGACCACGTAGGCCATGGCCACCGTGGCGGCGGCGGCGAGAGCGGAGGCGGCCGTGAGGCTGGCCGACGTGCTGAACGGCGTGACGGCCCGGACCAGCCGCCCGGCCGCCATGTACAGCCAGTAGCCGGGGGCGTGGGGGCTGGCCTCGGCCACGTCGAAGCGGTCGACGCCGAAGAGGAGGTTCACCGAGTCCCACTCGGTCGGCCACCGCGCCGAGGCGGCCACGTACACGGCCAGGGCCGCCGCGAACAGGCCGGCCGGGATCAACCGGTCGAGGTTGCGGCCCGGGGTGGGCGGGGTGGTCGGGGATCGCCGCACGGGCGCGTCGAGCAGCGTGGTCATCGGACGGCCTGACGCTAGCGCCGGGCCGTCCGATGACCTGGGCGGCCGCCTAGCATCGGCGCGGTGGACGAGCCGGAGGCGGTGCCCGACCTCGACGATGTGGTCGCCCGGCTCCAGGCCCGGGTCGAGGAGCGCCGGCGGTCCGGCGCCTATCCGCCAGGGCTCGAGCAGACGCTGGAGGACCACTTCCGGCGCATCGTCGCCCACCGGGCCACGCCTGACTTCACCGGCCTGCGGGCCCGCATCGCCGCCCTTGAAATCCGCGCCCGGTTCGATGCCGGCGCCATCCACGCCCAGTCGCAGCGGCCGGGCGGCGAAGTGCTGCACAAGGCCGTCAGCAGGCTGATCGCCCGCCAGACCCAGGGCGTCCTCGACCAGGTGCAGCGCTACGCCGACGGCATGCGGGACGTGCTGGGCGGCGTGGCCGACTCGCTCGAAGACCCCGTGCACGTCCATGCAGACCTGGTGGAGCAGCTCGACGCCGTGCTGGAGCGCCTGGCCGCGGCCGAGCGCCGGGCACCGGCGGCCGAGGCCGCGCTGGCCGCGCTGGCGGCACGGGTCGAGCAGCTGGAGGCGTCCTCCACGCCCGCTCGTTGACGGCCCGCCGGTTCTCCCAGGTGCTGGTGGGGGCATCGCAGGGCGACGCCGTCACCAACGAGGCGCTCGCCCTCCGGCCGGCGCTGCGGGAGCTGGGTGAGTCCGACATCTACGCCCGGTACTACGACCCGTCGCTGGCGGGCGACGTGCTGCCGCTCGACGAGTACGCCCGCCGTGCGCCGGCGGGCGGTCCGGACGCGGCGGATGACGTGCTCGTCGTGCACGGCTCCATCGGCTCCGAGGCGGTGGCTGCCTTCCTCGCCGGACGTCCCGAGCGACTGGTGCTCAGGTACCACAACATCTCGCCTGCCGAGCCGTTCCGCCCCTACGACGCTGCCTTCGCCGGTCTGCTCGACCACGGCCGCACGGACATTGCCGCGCTGCGTCCCCGGGTGGCGCTGGCCCTGGCCGACTCGGCCTTCAACGCGGCCGACCTCGAGGCCATGGGCTACGAGGACGTGCGGGTGAGCCCGCTGGTGGTGGATCCGGCCGCACTGTGCGGTCTGGAGCCCGACCCGGCCACCGTCCACCACCTGGAAACCGAGGTCGAGGGCCCGGTGCTCCTCTACGTGGGCCAGGTCCTGCCGCACAAGCGCCCCGACCTGCTGGTGCAGGCCTTCGGAGTGCTGACCACCTACCTCGACCCCGACGCCCGCCTCATCCTCGTCGGCCCCGCCCGCCTCCCCGCCTACGGGCACGCCGTGCAGCACCTGGTGCACGAGCTCAGCCTCCCGGGCGCCTGGGTGGCCGGGCCGGTGAGCCCCGAGGCGCTGGCCGCCTTCTACCGGCGGGCCGACGCCTTCGTCACCGCCAGCGAGCACGAGGGGTTCTGCGTCCCGCTGCTGGAGGCCATGGCCTTCGACCTGCCGATCGCGGCGCGGGCGGCCGGTGCCGTGCCCGAGACGGCGGGCGACGCCGCCCTCCTGCTGCCCCTCGGCGGTGGCCCGGAGCTGCTGGCCGAGGGCATGCTCGCCGTGCTGCACGACGACTGGTTCCGGGCCGGTCTGGTCGAACGGGGACGGCAGCGACTGGCGGACTTCGCACCGGAGCGCTCGGCTGCGACCTTCGTCGGCCTCCTGGCCGAGCTGGCCTGAGATGCGCCTGCTCTACGTGGTCCAGCGCTACGGCCCCGACGTGCCCGGGGGAGCGGAGCTGCACTGCCGCCAGTTCGCCACCCGGCTGGCGGCGCGGGGCCACGACGTGGAGGTGGTCACCACCTGCGCCCGCTCCTACGTCACCTGGGAGAACGAGTACCCGCCGGGCACCACCGACCTCGATGGCGTGACCATCCACCGCTTGGGCGCCCACCCCCGCGACCTGCGCCTGTTCGGTCCCCTCAATGGCCGGGTCACCCTGGGCGAGAAGCCGGTGGCGTTGCACGTGCAGGAGGAGTGGATGCGGGCGCAGGGCCCCACTGTTCCCGACCTGGCGCCGTGGCTCGACCGCAACGCCGGCCGTTTCGATGCGGTGATCTTCTTCACCTACCTCTACGCCACCGCCTTCGAGGGCATGCCCAGGGTGGCCGGTCGGGTGCCGGTGGTGCTCCACCCCACGGCCCACCAGGAGCCCACACTCGACCTGGCCCTGTTCGACGCCGTGTTCCGGATGCCCGATGCCTTCGCCTTCTCCACCGAAGAGGAGCAGGATCTGGTCGGGCGCCGCTTCCGCGTGACCAGGCCATCCGCCGTGGTGGGCATCGGCTTCGACCTCGACGTGGTGGGTGACGGCGACGGGGCCCGGCGCCGGTACGACCTGGGCGACGACCCCTACCTCGTGGTGGTCGGTCGGGTGGACCCGGCCAAGGGCTCCACCGAGGTGTTCGACTTCTTCGTCGCCTACAAGCAGCGCCGGCCGGGCCCCCTGCGCCTGGTGGTGGTGGGCGAGCCGGTCGACCCGCCCCCGCCCCACCCCGACGTGGTGGTCACCGGCTTCGTGGACGACGAGGTGAAGCGGGGGGCGGTGGACGGTGCCCTGGCCCTGGTGCAGCCGTCGTACTTCGAGAGCTTCTCCATGGTGCTGGCCGAGGCGTGGGTGCAGCAGAAGGCGGCCCTGGTTCAGGGCCACTGCGCCGTCCTCGAGGGCCACGCACGGCGCAGCGGCGGGGCCATCCCGTACCGCGGCTACGCCGAGTTCGAAGCGGCCGTCGACGCGTTGGCGTCCGATCCGGCGCTGGCCGCCGGGCTGGGGCGGGCGGGCCGGCGCTACGTGGAGGAGCGCTTCGCCTGGGATGCCGTGCTCGACCGCTATGAGGAGCTGCTGGCCCAGGTCACTACGGGGTAAAGAGCAGCGACGTGGCCGCCACCAGCGCCAGCATGCCCATCAGCCCCGCCGACACGGCCAGCACCACGGCGAAGGCGTTCCCCGTGAGCTCGCGGGCGGCGGCGATCAGCAGCGGAAATGCGGTGAGGGCGAAGCGGGGTGTCGACGTGAGGATGGCCGAGAACAGGCTCGGCACGAGGATGCCGGCGGTGTAGATCCACACGATGACCGGCGGCCGCATGCGCCACAGGAGCACCAGGCCGGCGACCACCATCACGATGGTGAGGACGCAGACCATGCGGTTGAAGTCGTCCAGGGGATGGACGCCGAAGCTGCCGATGGTGCGGGCGGTGTGGGCGCCGAAGTCGAAGCCCTGGCCCCAGCCGTCCCGCTGGCTCTTCAGCCACGACGTGGCGCTGCCGGTGCGGTCGGCCAGGTACACCGACCACGCCACGAAGCCGAGCGGCGCCAGCGCCGGCGCCGCGACAGCGGACCACTCCCGCCGGTTGCGCACCGCCTCGAACGCTGCCCACGCGCAGCACACCGCCAGCACGAGTCCTGTGGGCCGGGTGGCGCCGCACACCGCCGCCGCCAGCCCGGCCGCCACCCACCGGTGCCGGTGCAGGGCCAGGAGGCAGGCGGCGGCGAACACGAGGAACACGCCCTCGGAGTAGATGAGGCCGAGCACGAACGAGCCAGGGAAGAAGGAGAAGAGCAGGACGGCCCTGGTGGCCACCGACTCCCCGGCCAGGTCCCGGGCCAGGAGCCAGATCACGACGGCGGCGAGGGTGGCCATGGCGATGGTGGTGACGACTCCGGCGGTGTTCTCGGCCAGGCCGGTGGTGCGGGCCACCGCCCGCAGGAGCAGGGGGAAGCCGGGGAAGAAGGCGTGCACGCTCTGCGAGCCGGCGCCGGTTCCCGGCGGGAGCGACGACGGGTAGCCGGAGCGGGCGATCTCCAGGTAGTTCTGGCCGTCCCAGCGCGACAGCACGGCGGTGAGCGGCTGCGGCTTCATCAGCCGGGCCACGTGGGCAACGACGATGGTCACCATGCGCGACGACAGGAAGATCACCGCCGGAAGCGCCAGCGCGGTCCACCGCGGGCCGCTCCCGCCGGTGGGTGGTGAAGCGGCCGTCGACGGCGGTGCGGCCCGGAACGCCCGGCGCCGGCGGGGGAGGGCCGGCGCAGCGACCTCGTCGTCGACGCCGCTCGTCATGGGCGGAATCTACGCGGCGCGGGTTCCCGCGCCGGGCGACGGCCCCGTAGGCGTGCGCGGCCCGGGCGTGGGCCCGTGGGCGGCGGGCGACCCCGGGCTGGGCCCTCGGGTCAGGTCAGGTCGAGGCGCGTTGGTCGAGCCAGGCCTGGGCCTCGTCGGGGAGGCGGCGCACGAGGCGCCGCCGCTCGGAGCGGGCGCCCACGAGGATCCCGCCGGCGGACAGGATGAGGGCGACGCCGGACAGCACGAGCACCAGGTCCAGCGGCATCTACGACGACCTCCCGAGTCGTTCGTCCAGCGGCGGGGCACGGGCGGCATCGCGTGGACGCCCGACCGGATCCTCCAGACAGCGGTGCAGCCGGGCGGCGACGACCGTCCAGTGGCCGAGCACAAGGCCCACGAGGCTTCCCACTGCGATGGCCACGGCGAGCCACCCGATCGTCGAAGGCATACGCCCTCCCTCACTGCACGACTTCCCTGTTCAACCATCGGCCGGGCGTGCGTGCGCATTGAGAAGGAGACCTGAGGCGGCCCGAAATGCGGCCTTCGGGTGGCGGGGTCCCGGGCTGGCGGCGACGGTGCCTGACGTGTTTCCATGGGGCGCGGGGAATCCCCGGTGGTAGGTCGACCCGGCCCCGTCCTCCGCGCCGAACCAGCGGAGACCGTCAGGTCCCGGGTGGCAAGGCAACACAGCGTTCACCTCGGTGCAAGAATATGGAAACGGTCCTCTGCCAACGTCAGACGACCGCCTTTCGGAACTGAACTCGAACGGAGCACCTCACGAATGATCAAGGCCGAGTACATCTGGATCGACGGCACCGAGCCGACCCCGCTCCTGCGGTCGAAGACCAAGGTCGTCGAGACCATCGAAGACCTTCCCATCTGGGGATTCGACGGGTCCAGCACCAACCAGGCGACCGGTGAGGCGTCCGACTGCGTGCTGCGGCCGGTGTGCACCGTGCCCGACCCCATCCGGGGCGGCGACGCCGTGCTGGTGATGGCCGAGGTGCTCCTCACCGACATGACGCCGCACCCCACCAACACCCGCGCCGCCCTCGCTGTCGCCGTCGACAAGTTCGCGGCGCAAGAGCCGTGGTTCGGCATCGAGCAGGAGTACACGATGTTCAAAGGCAGCCGCCCCCTCGGCTTCCCCGAGCACACCGGCTACCCCGCCGCCCAGGGCCCGTACTACTGCGGCGTGGGCTCCGACGACATCTACGGCCGCCCCATCGTGGAGGCGCATCTCGACGTCTGCCTCAAGGCGGGCATCGAGCTGTCGGGCATCAACGCCGAGGTCATGCCCGGCCAGTGGGAGTTCCAGGTCGGGCCCCTCGGCCCCCTGGAGGTGTCCGACAAGCTGTGGCTGGCCCGCTGGCTGCTGCACCGTGTCGGTGAGGACTTCGGCGTGTCGATCACCCTCGACCCCAAGCCGGTCCGTGGCGACTGGAACGGCGCCGGCGCCCACACCAACTTCTCCACCAAGGAGATGCGGGAGTCCTACGACGCCGTGATCGCGGCGGCCGAGGCCCTGGGCAAGAACGCCGACCACCACGTGGCCAACTATGGCGCGGGCATCGAGCACCGCCTCACCGGCGAGCACGAGACGGCGCCGTACCACGAGTACAGCTACGGCGTGTCGAACCGGGGTGCCTCGGTGCGTATCCCGTGGCAGGTGGCGCAGGACGGCAAGGGCTACCTGGAGGACCGCCGCCCCAACGCCAACTGCGACCCCTACACAGTCACCCGCCTCATCGTGGAAACCTGCTGCCCCGCACTGGCGACGCTGGCGTAGGTTTCGCGCTCGGAAGCGGAGCTTCCTCGGCGAGCTTGATCGAAGCAGGACGGCCGGCGGAGCCGGCCGTCCTGCTGTATTTCCTTGCCCGCCGGCTGGCGCCGGCGGGTGCGCCCATCCAAGGGGGCCGCCTCTGGCGGCTGGGGTGGCCTGGCGCGAACCCCAGCGAGTGGCGCGCTAAAGCCCTACTGGGCAGCTCACGCCTGTGCCCCCTATGCCGCAGTAGCCGCTGGGGTTCTTGGCGAGGTACTGCTGGTGGTAGCCCTCGGCGTAGTAGAAGGGCCCGGCGGGGGCGACCTCGGTGGTGATGGAGCCGTGGCCCCGCTCGGTGAGGCTCTCCTGGTAGCGCTTCTGTGACTGGGCGGCGGCGTCGGCCTGGGACGGCGTGGTCGTGTAGACGGCTGACCGGTACTGCGAGCCGACGTCGTTGCCCTGGCGCATGCCCTGGGTGGGGTTGTGGCTCTCCCAGAACGTCTTGAGCAGCATCTCGTAGCTGACCTGGGCCGGGTCGAACACCACCAGCACCGCCTCGGTATGCCCGGTGCGGCCGCTGCAGGTCTCCTCGTAGGTGGGGTTGGGCGTGAAGCCACCGGCGTAGCCGACGGCGGTGGTGTACACGCCGTTCAGCTCCCAGAACTTGCGCTCGGCGCCCCAGAAGCAGCCCATGGCGAAGACGGCCCGCTCCAGCCCCTCGGGGAAGGGCGGCGCCAGCGGCGTGGCGAGCACGTGGTGGCGCTCCGGCACGGCCATGGCCTGCTCCCTGCCTGGCAGCGCGTTGTCGGGCCCGGGCATCTCGGTCTTGTGCCTCCCGAACATGGGCGGCTCCTTCCTGTGGCGCCGGCCGGCGGGCCGGCGGCGTGGGTCCAGTATGTCGGCGTCCCCGGGGCAGGCGGTACGGCCACTCGACACACCGTGCCTGTACCGTCCCGGTCCGGCCTCCGGCGTTCCAGATGGTCAGGCGGCGAGCAGGGCGTCGAACTTGTCGCTGAGGGCCTTGCCCTCGAAGTCGCCGAACTCCAGGGTCGCCTTGCCGGTCGTGCCCTCGACGAAGATCCAGGTCGGCTGGTAGCGGACCCTGAGCTGGGCCCACAGCTTTCCCTCGGGGTCGGCGGCGTGGGGGGCGAAGCCAAGGTCGTACTTGTCCACGAACTTGCGCATCGCCGCCACCGAGTCACGGCCGGGGACCCCGATCAGCTGGACCTTCCCGTCGTACTGCCGCGCTACCTGCGCGACACCGGGTGCCACCCGGTTGCAGGAGCTTCACCATGGCGCCCAGAACCACAGGGCGACGTCTTTGCCGGCGTAGTCGGCGCCCACCACCTGGGCGCCGTCGACACCGGCGACGCTGAAGCGCAGTTGCTCGGGCACGTTGGCCGGCGCGGCGGTTTCGGCCGGGGGCGCCGTCGGTGCGGACCTGGCTTCGGGGCTGGGGACGCCCGTCGTGGGGACACC
>JBKJNA010000193.1:0-5165 GCA_046596195.1 Acidimicrobiales bacterium
CCGTCGATCGCCCTGTGGTGCCCCTCCGACGAGCCACCGGGCCCCCACCCGGTCCGCCGCTTCGTGCGCACCAAGGTGCTGCCCAGCTCGAACAGGACGATGCTCGACACCGCCGTCGCCCGGGTGCTCGAGCAGGCCGACGGCACCAGGCCCGTCGTCCCGCAGGCCGGTCTCCTGGCCTCTCCGACGTGGGGCCCCGACGTCTCGTTGTCCTTCGGCTGGGACCACGGTGACGAGCGCGACCTGCCGAGGTGGCTGCGGCGCTTCCCGGTGCTCGGGCGGTTCGTCAGCGGGTTCGGCGCCCAGGCTGTGCCGGAGTCGGCTGCGTGGATGGAGCCGGACCGCTGGCCCGACCTCGAGTGGGATCGTCTCGCCCGCACCTCGGGCCTGCAGAAGGCCGTCTTCGACCGGTGGGCACCGCCGTCGGCCTTCTCCGGCTTCGACGACTGGCGGGCCGCCACCCAGCGGCACCAGGCCACCGTCGTCCGCCACCACGTCGAGGAGCTGCGGCGGCTCAAGTACCGGCCCACCGGAGGCTTCTGCCAGCACATGCTCACCGACGGCCATCCGGCCGTGTCCGCGTCGGTGCTCGACCACGAGCGGGTGCCGAAGGCGGGGTTCGCCGCCCTGAAGGCGGCCTGCGCGCCCGTCCTCGTCGTGGCCGACCGCCTCGACGCCTGGTACCGCCCGGGCGCGCCGGTGGCCCTCGACGTGCACATCGTCTCCGACCTGCGCCACCCGCTCGCGGCCTGCACGCTGCACGCCGAGGTGCGCTGGCCGGGCGGGTCGCACCGCTGGGCCTTCGAGGGCGGGGTCCCCGCCGACGCGGTGGCCCGGGTGGCCACGCTGTCGTTCGTCGTGCCGGACGCCCCGGGGCCGCTCACGCTCGACCTGCGACTCGAGGGCCAGGCCGATGCCAGCACCTCCTACCCCTCACAGATCGTGCCCGCTCCCTGAGCGGCGCGGTGTTGTTCCTTTGCGAGGCGCAGTCGTTCTTTCGCCTGGCACAGCCTTAGAGTTCGCCCTGTGACAGCCACCGCCGTCCGGGCCGGGCGGAGCAGGCGCTTCGGGCTGTGGAGCACCACGATCGGCAAGAAGCTTCTGGTCGCCGTCACCGGGCTCGGGTGGATCGGGTTCGTGCTCGTCCACATGATCGGCAACCTGAAGCTGTTCCTCGGCCCGGAGGGCCACGGCGACCAGACCCCGGCCCTGAACGTGTACGGCGAGTGGCTGCGCGAGCTCGGCGCCCCGGCCTTCCCCCGCACGGTGCTCCTGTGGATCCTCCGCTTCGGGCTGATCGCCATGTTCGTGGGCCACGTCGTTCTCGTGGCCGTCCTCAGCTTCCGCAACCGGGCCGCCCGACCCCAGCGGTACGCCAAGACCGCCCACGTCCAGGCCAACCCGGCCTCACTGATGATGAAGTGGGGCGGCGTCACGATCCTGGCGTTCCTGATCTTCCACCTGGCCCACTTCACCTGGGGCGTGTCGCCGGACATCGAGTTCCGCCGCGGCGACCCCTACACGAACATGACCGAGGCCTTCTACCACCGGCCGTGGATGGGGGCCCTCTACCTGGTGGCCATGGTGGCGCTGGCCGGCCACCTCTACCACGGCATCTACTCCACCGCCCAGACGCTCGGCATCAACCGGGCCCGGTGGGAACGGCTGATCCGTCGGATCGCCACCGGCACTGCGGCGCTGATCGTCGGCGGCAACGTCCTCATCATCCTGGGAGCCACCCTGATCGAGACACCGGGGTATTGACGTGGAGGTCCTGAGCCCGACGAAGAGGCGATGGGAGGAGTCAGACGACTCGTCGAAGCTGGCCAGCGGGGAGCCGGGCGGCCCCATCGCCGACCAGTGGGACGAGCATCGGTTCCGCATGCGGCTCGTGAACCCGTCCAACCGCCGCCGCTACCGCGTGATCGTCGTCGGGACCGGCCTGGCCGGCGGGGCGGCGGCCGCCAGCCTCGGCGAGATGGGCTACAACGTCGACTGCTTCTTCTACCAGGACTCCCCCCGGCGGGCCCACTCGATCGCCGCCCAGGGCGGCATCAACGCCGCGAAGAACTACCGGAACGACGGCGACAGTGTCTACCGCCTGTTCTACGACACCGTGAAGGGAGGCGACTTCCGGGCGCGCGAGTCGAACGTGTACCGGCTGGCCCAGGTGTCGGTCGACATCATCGACCAGTGCGTGGCCCAGGGCGTTCCCTTCGCCCGCGAGTACGGCGGCCTCCTCGACAACCGGTCCTTCGGCGGCGCCCAGGTGTCGCGCACGTTCTACGCCAGGGGCCAGACCGGCCAGCAGCTGCTGCTCGGCGCCTACCAGGCCCTGGAGCGACAGGTGCAGGCGGGCACGGTCACGGTCCACCCCCGCCACGAGATGGTGGAGCTGGTCACCATCGGCGGTGCGGCCAAGGGCATCGTCACCCGGGACATGATCAACGGCAACCTCGAGCGCTGGTCGGCCGACGTCGTCGTCCTGGCCACCGGCGGGTACGGCAACGTCTTCTACCTCTCGACCAACGCCAAGGGCTGCAACACCACGGCGATCTGGCGGGCCCACAAGAAGGGCGCCTACTTCGCCAACCCCTGCTTCACCCAGATCCACCCGACGTGCATCCCGGTCAGCGGCGAGCACCAGTCGAAGCTCACCCTCATGTCCGAGTCGCTGCGCAACGACGGCCGCATCTGGGTGCCGCTGAGGGCCGGCGACGCCCGCTCGCCCGATCAGATCCCCGAGGCCGAGCGCGACTACTTCCTGGAGCGCAAGTACCCGAGCTTCGGCAACCTGGTGCCGCGCGACGTCGCCTCCCGCAACGCCAAGGCCGTCTGCGACGAGGGCAGGGGCGTCGGCCCGAGCGGGCTCGGCGTCTACCTCGACTTCGCCGACGCCATCGACCGCCTCGGAGCGGCCAAGATCAAGGAGCGCTACGGGAACCTGTTCGACATGTACGAGCGCATCACCGACGAGGACCCCTACAAGGTCCCGATGCGCATCTTCCCGGCCATCCACTACACGATGGGCGGCCTGTGGGTCGACTACAACCTGCAGACCACGATCCCCGGGCTGTTCTGCGCCGGCGAGGCCAACTTCTCCGACCACGGGGCCAACCGCCTGGGCGCCTCGGCCCTGATGCAGGGCCTGGCCGACGGGTACTTCGTCCTGCCCTACACCATCGGCAACTACCTGGCCGACGTGCCCATGGGGTCCACGCCGCCGACCGACCACCCGGCCTTCGCCCAGGCTCACGCCGAGGTCGAGGGGCGCATCGAGCGTCTGCTGTCGATCGACGGGAGCCGCACGGTCGACCAGTTCCACCGCGAGCTGGGCCTGCTCCTGTGGGACCACTGCGGCATGGCCCGGAACGAGGCCGGCCTGACCGAGGCGCTCGAGCGGCTGCCGGCGCTGCGCCAGGAGTTCTGGCAGGACGTGAAGGTGCCGGGCTCGGGGACGATGCTCAACCAGGGCCTGGAGAAGGCTCAGCGGGTGGCCGACTTCCTCGAGCTGGCCGAGCTGATGTGCCTCGACGCCCTGCACCGCGAGGAGTCCTGCGGCGGCCACTTCCGCGAGGAGAGCCAGACCCCGGAGGGCGAGGCCCAGCGCGACGACGACCGGTTCAGCTACGTGGCCGCCTGGGAGCACGCCAGCCCGCCGGCTCGGGAGGCAGGGAACGGCGACCCTGGCCGCCCCGTGCTGCACAAGGAGCCGCTCTCCTTCGAGTACGTCCACCCGAGCCAGCGGAGCTACAAGTGACTGCGGTCGAGGCGAAGCCCACCATGCACCTCACCCTCAAGGTGTGGCGCCAGGCCGATGCCGACGCGAAGGGCGAGATGGTCACCTATGAGGCCGTGGACGTCTCGCCTGACATGTCGTTCCTGGAGATGCTCGACGTGGTCAACGAGCGGCTCATCCTGGAGGGCGGCGACCCGATCGCCTTCGACCACGACTGCCGCGAGGGCATCTGCGGGTCGTGCGACCTCATGGTGAACGGGTACGCCCACGGCCCGCGGCGCGGCACCACCGTGTGCCAGCTGCACATGCGCGAGTACGCCGACGGGGACACGATCTACATCGAGCCGTGGCGGGCGGCGTCGTTCCCGGTCGTCAAGGACCTGATCGTCGACCGCGGGGCCTTGGACCGGATCGTCGCCGCCGGGGGCTTCATCTCGGTGCCGACCGGCAGCGCCCAGGACGCCAACGCCCTGCCCGTGCCGAAGGCCGACGCCGATCGGGCCATGGACGCCGCCGCCTGCATCGGCTGCGGCGCCTGCGTGGCCGCCTGCCCGAACGCCTCGGCCTCGCTGTTCACCGGGGCCAAGCTCACCCACCTGGGCTCGTTGCCCCAGGGCCAGCCGGAGCGCCACCGGCGGGCGCTGGCCATGGTGGACCAGATGGATGCCGAGGGCTTCGGCAGCTGCACGAACATCGGCGAGTGCTCGGCGGCCTGCCCGAAGGAGATCCCCATGGACGTGATCGCCGAGATGAACGCCGACCTGCGCCGGGCCAGCTTGCGCCGGCGCTGATCGTGGGAGCGGCTACCAGCCGCCCCGGCCGCCGAGGCGCTGCGCCACCGAGACCGACGGCGCCTCGTAGCCCTCGGGGGCGTTGCCCAGCGTCTCCCACCCGTCGGGCTCGCCGCCGTGGCGGCCCGACATCTGGCGCAGCTCCTCCTGGGCGTCGACGAGGGCCTCGTAGCTGGCGACCATCGCCTTGGTGGCGTAGCAGATCCAGTCGCCCTCGTCGTCGGTGGCCACCTCGGTGACGTAGCCGGCCGCGTTGGCCGCCCGCGCCACCTTCTGGCCGGAGGCCTGGTCGGGGACCTTGATCACGAAGTCGATCTCCATGGGTTCCGACAGGTCGGAACCGAGCGAGGCGACCTGGAACAGGGCGTCGCCGTCGGCGTCGTCCGGGAAGGTCCGAGTGAACTTGCCGTAGTGCGGTGCTCGTCCTCTGATCACGGCTTCAATTTACTACCCGACGACCTGCAGGGTCTCGTCCTTCGCACGCTCTTCTGAAAGCAGGGCGGAGAGCTCGGCCTGGACGGCCGACTCGCCCTCGATGTGCACCTCGGGGAGGATCCGGTTGAGCCACTTCGGCATCCACCAGTTGGCGTCGCCCAGCAGCTCCATCGTGGCCGGCACCAGCACCATCCGGACGA
>JBKJNA010000204.1:0-4141 GCA_046596195.1 Acidimicrobiales bacterium
GAAGCGGCGGTACAGCGACGATGGTCTCTCGACCTCCGTCCAGCCCTCCGGCCATCGGGGTTCTGTGGTCATTCAATTCTCCTCGTCGGTGAATGGGTGATCCTGAACGCCAGCCGAGCTGGCTGGCGTTCAGGATCGCCACCCGAGCTGGGCGCCTGCGCCCAACTCGGGGCCCGGAGTACCGCGGCGGAGCGAATAGCTCACCTGAAGGACGCCTAGACCGGAGCGACCTGGGTGTCGCGGGGACTGTCGGGAAGGATCGACTCGACCTCGCTGTGCGGCCGGGCGATGATGTGCGCGGCAGCCAGGCCGTCGCCCACGCGCTCGCACGCGTCAGCACCGGCACGGACCGCGGCGTTGACTGCGCCCGTCTCGCCACGCACCAGCACGGTGACGTAGCCGCCGCCGACGAACTGGCGGCCGATCAGCCGGACCTCTGACGCCTTGGTCATGGCGTCGGCAGCCTCGATCGCGGGGACGAGCCCCCGGGTTTCAATCATGCCCAGGGCAACGCCCGGAATGTCACTTCCATTGTTAGTGGCCATCTGCTCTGCTTTCCTCCGTATGTGAGTTGAGATCGGGTGTTACAGGGTGGGGGTGGACCGGGTCAGTCGCGCCATCGCTCCTCGCTCCAGTGGTCGATGATCCCGCCAATGGTCAGGTCGGTGGTGATGCGGTAATCGCCGGTGGCGTGGCGGGCCGCCGAGGTGCTGATGGTGATGACGAAGTCGCCCGGCCTACAGCCGACTGGGTCGACTGCCACTTCCAGCTCTCCGCTGTCGTCCTCGACCACCCGTAGCGACTTGCTCTGGAGCGTGGGGGTTCGACTGGTGGCGACGAGGTCGCCGACGACGCGCTGGATGTTCATCGTTGCGCCCCACCGGTGGGAGACGGGGAAACCGACTCCACGACCACCGGCTCCGGCTCCTCGGGGCGCCCTTCTCCCGGGCTGGCTTGTCCCGGGCGCTCCTCGTCCCAGTAGTCGATGATGCCGACGATGGTCAGGTCGCTCGGGTAATCCTTGTGGCCGGCGGCTTCGCGCGCCGCCGAGCTGCCACACGCGATCACCCAGTCGCCGGGCTTGCAGCCGACGGGATCGACCGCCACTTGCTTGCTTCCCTTGCGGTCCACGACGACCAGCAGCCGGTGGAGCTCGAGGCCGCCGATGCGGGCCGTGGCGACCAGCGTGCCTTCGACGCAGAAGATTTTCATCGTTGCGCCTCCTTCCGTTGCGCTCTGAGTGGGAGCGAGCTCATCGGCCCGTCGCCGGCCTCGACCAGCTCCAGCCGCGACCGGCCCCGCGCTCGCACGACCCCGTGAACGACGAGGCCATCCGTGCCGACCGCACCTGCATACCGGGTCTCGACGGCCGTGGTGAGGCGGCGAGCACGTGCTTGCGCGGTGGCGCAGGCGCCCGGGATGCGCTCGTCGTAGGCGACGTGCACGAGCACCGGCACCGCAAGCCCGAGCGGCGCGTTCGTCCTGCGGAGGATCCCCATACCGACATCGAGGTCGACGGCACCCTCTTCGAGCGTGCGCATCTGTGCCTGGAAGGCGAGGTTGCGCAGTTGAACGTCGTCGATGGCGTCGCCGGCCACGAGCAGCTTCTCGGTGTGGCCCGGATCCGCGTACCTTCCGCCGATCCAGCCGAGAACCGCGTCCACCTGACCGGTGTTGTTCTTCAGTAGGTAGCCGCAGAGCCACCGCATGCCCTGGGTCGCGGCGTCGGCCGCGTCCACGCCGGTGCAATCGGCGACCACTTGGCGGATGAACTCCTTGGCGGCCTCGCGCTCGAGGCTCGCAGTCTGCTCGTAGAGCGCGGCGCTGGAAACGAAGCGGTCAACATCGGTCTTCCCAGCGGCGTCGGGAACGTGGACGCGGATGGCGTCGGTGTCGGTGTCCACCCCGACGAGCAGTGTGGCCACGCTCGCGCCGCAGCACTGGGTGGACTCGACGGCACCCTCGAACTCCTGGAGCAGCGCCAGCAGGGCGGTCGCGGCGCGCACCTCGTCACTGCCGTGCGCGGCACAGCCTTGATGGCGGGGGTCGGCGCTGCTGAAGTGGTAGAGCCCGATCTTCAGGTAGCGGGTGGGCTCGCTGGCGTCGTTCGGACGGCCCTCGCGCCAGCGTCGCAGCTCCACCGATTCCCAGCGATGCAGCGCGCCCTCCACGTCGAACATGGCGCCGGCATACGCGTCGTGCCACACCACGACCGCGGTCGGCACCCGCAGGATGAAATCCACCGCCCCCAGGAGGCGCCCGTCGGAGCAGGAGGTGATGTCGACCGCGTGGAAGCCGAAGCGCTGGATCAACACTTCGGCGCTCTCGCCCTCGTCGAGCAGAGCGGGGAGGTTCCGGTCGAACTCGCGCTCCACCAGGTTGCGGAAGGTCCCGAGCACGCAGCGGGCATGGATGCGACCGAGGTCGAGCGGTGTGCTCCAGGACGACTCGAGCTCAGCCGCCGGGATGTCGACCCCGAGTGAGTTGACCAGCTCGCCATGCGCCTGCTCGGGGAAGCCGTCGTCGAACTGACGGGGTGCCAGCCGGCGCAGGACGGGTTGGATGAGCGCGAAAGCTGCCTCGATCTCCTCGGCTCGCTGCTTCAGGGCGGCGCTGAGCGCCGGCTCCGCCAGCGGATGCCCACCCGCGGCGACGTTCAACCCGGACCCACCGTTCCGGGCCGCCCGGCCCGTCGGCGACGTGACCGTCGCCGCCGCGCCCGGGCGCGGCCAGGCCACAGCCCCGCCCCAAGGAGCGAGCCACCGCCCGTCGGGCTGGAGCAGGGACTTCATCCCTGGGCTCCGCCAGAGACGGTGACCCTGACCCCGTCCTTCGGGCTCCCGCCGACTCGGCCGGTGACCCTCGCGTTCTCATTCGGCCCTCCGGGCGTGGCCAGGTTCTTGAACCTGCGCGCGCCGGCCCAGGCATTGGACTCGCCGCCGCCCTCGGTGGGGTTGCGCCCGACCGCGTAGCCCTCGGTGCCGGTGACCAGGCCGTGGGATGTCCAGGCGGCGGCGGTACCCGTGACCGTACGCCCGTCGGTGCGCCCTTCGCCCGTGATCGGCGTTTGCGTGGCGTCACGAGTCTGGACGGTGCGGGGCCGGAAAAGGAACTCGCTGTTGCCGGTCACCTTGCCTGCGCTGATGGCGAAGGCCCCGGTGATGCGGCCAGGGACGCAGGAGGCGGGCGGCGCCGCGTTGTTCTCCTTCGTGCCGGCGTCCCTGCCGGCCAGGCGACGGGCCTGGGCCACCGGGAAGGACCCGCTGGCGCAGTCGTCGGCCGCCGGCTCCGCGGGCCGCATCTCGCCGTAGTACGACGACCCGGTGATGTCGTTCCGATAGCCGCGCTCGATGCCGGTGACCAGCTTGGAATGCATGGGCAGGTCGCCGGACACCGCCACACCTCCGGGCCTGGGCTCGAGGCGCTGGGTCGCCGGGTCAGCCTCGTCCCAGCCGAAGATTGTGGATGGCCCCTGGTAGGGCGTGCCGGTCACCGGGCGGCCGTCACCCGGCTCGTCGCCGGTGACGTTGGGGCGGTACTCCAGGCTCGGACCCGTGACCTGCTGGCCCTTCCACGTCTGCGCCACGGTCACCTTGCCCGCGGTCACCGGGTCGAGACGCGCCCGGTCGAGGTGGTCGGCCGGGGCGGTACCGCCACCGATGGCGCCGCACTCGGTGGAGTACAGGTTCTGGTATTGGTCGCCGGTGATCGGGCGGCAGGCGCCGGCCTCGTTCCCGGTGACCCGCCCGCTGCGGCCGACGGCCGAGCCGGTGACGGCCAGCCCGCCGTCGCTGTTCTCCAGCGCCTGCCCGGGCGGTTGGACCCCCAGCGTCGGGCTGACCGCGGACGCGCCGTGGGGGTCGGCCCGGCGGGGGAACTGCGCCGAACGATAGGCGCCGTCGGTGCGTGGCGTGAGATCGTCGGCGGGCCTCTGGTCGGCTTCGCCGGTGATGGTGAGGTGCTCGCCGGCCTCGTCACCGGTGATGGGCACGTTGCCCCGAACGGTGGTGCCCGAGACGACGAGGCCCTGCGGCGTCCGCATCAGACCGACCTTGACCCCGGCGCCCGGCGCGGGGGCCGGGCCATCGGCCGGGACGTACTGCGTGCCCGACACTGGGGCGGAAGCGCCGGGCTCTCCGCC
>JBKJNA010000057.1:0-55791 GCA_046596195.1 Acidimicrobiales bacterium
GATCATCGCCGGCGAGCTCGCCCCGCCGGAGCCGGCCTGACCCACCCCGGCAATAGGCTCGCCCCGATGAAGCTCATGCTGGTCGACGGCAACTCGCTCACCTATCGCGCCTTCTTCGCGCTCCCGACCGACCTGACCACGGCGAGCGGCCAGGTGACCAACGCGGTCTACGGGTTCACCTCCATGTTGATCAACCTGGTCCGCGACCAGCAGCCCGACCGCATCATCGTGGCCTTCGACCGCCCCGAGCCCACCTTCCGCCACTCCCTGGTCGACAACTACAAGGCGGGCCGGGCCGAGACGCCCGACGTACTCCGCCAGCAGCTGGGCCTGGTGCGCCAGGTGGTGGAGACGCTCCACATCCCCACCGTCGAACTGGCCGGCTACGAGGCCGACGACGTCATCGCCACCCTCGCCACCCAGGCCCGCGACCGGGGCGACGACGTGATCATCGTCACGGGCGACCGCGACGAGTACCAGCTGGTGGAGGACCCGCACGTCAAGGTGCTCTACAACCGGCGGGGCGTCAGCGACTACGTCCTCTACGACGAGGCCGGCATCGTCGACCGCACGGGTGTGACGCCTGCCAAGTACCCGGAGTACGCGGCGCTGCGGGGCGACCCGTCCGACAACCTCCCGGGTGTGCCGGGCGTGGGGGAGAAGACGGCGGCCAAGCTCATCAACACCTACGGCGACATCGACGGCGTGTTCGCCAACGTCGACAGGAACACGCCCAAGCTGCGGGAGAACCTCATTGCCGCCGAGGCCCAGGTGCGCAGCAACGCCAAGGCCACACCCCTCGTGCGCGACGTCCCGCTCGACTGCGACGTGGCCGACCTCACCATGGGCGGTTACGACCTCGAAGAGGTCCGCACCCTGTTCAACTTCCTCGAGTTCCGCACCCTGTGGGACCGCTTCCTCGAAGCCGTCGGCGGGCCCGCCGGCCAGGATGTCCCCGCTGCCTCGCCCGCCGGCGAGGCCCTGGTCGTGGAGATCCACCGGGTGGCGTCAGCCGACGACGCCGTCGCCCTCATCGACGGGTTGGCCGCCGGCACCGGCCCTCTGGCGGCCGAGATCGCCTGGACCGGCCCCGAGGGTCGTTCCGACCTGGCCGGGCTGGCCCTTGCGGAGCCGCCCGCTGCGGACTCCGGTCGGCAGAACGGTTCGGAAAGTGTGCCGGTTCACCGACCAGTCCAGGACGGAGCCTCGGGCGCGGCCTGGATCCCGGCCGGCCTGCTCGACGACCCGGCCGTCGCTCTCGCCCTGCGCCGCCTGTTCGGCACCGACGGGCGCCCCCTCGCCGCCCACCGGGCCAAGGAGCTGATGCGTGGCCTCGACCGCCACGGGGTCGACGTGCGCAGCCTCGACCTCGACACCGCGGTGGCCGCCTACCTGGTCGACCCGGCCGACACCACCTACCTGCTGGAGGAGTTGTCCGGCCGCTACGCCCAGATCGACCTGCGCGGCCCGGACGCCCCGCCTCCCGGCCAGCTCGACCTCGAGGGCACCTCCGTCGACGTGGCCGACGGCGCCGGCCGGCGCGCTGCGGCCGTGGCCCGCCTGGCGCCGGCCCTGTCCCTCGCACTCGAGGCGCGCGGGCTGCGACCGCTGTACGACGACATCGAGCGCCCCCTGGTGCGGGTGCTGGCGCTCATGGAGAAGGTCGGGGTGCGGGTCGACGAGGTGGAGCTGCGCCGCCTGAGCGACGCCCTGGCGGCCGAGTGTCAGGTGCTCGACGCCCAGATCCAGGACGACGTCGGCCACCCGTTCCTCGTGAACTCCACCAAGCAGCTGCGCACCGTGCTGTTCGACGAGCTGGGGCTGGCACCGCAGAAGAAGACCAAGACCGGCTACTCCACCGACGCCGCCTCGCTGGAGAAGCTGAAGGGGCAGCATCCCGTCATCGACAAGCTGCTGCGCTACCGCGAGGTGGAGAAGCTGCGGTCCACCTACGGCGAGGCGCTGCTGGCCGAGGTCGGCGCCGACGGCCGCATCCACGCCACCTTCCAGCAGACCGTGGCCCGCACCGGCCGCCTGTCGTCCGACCGGCCCAACCTCCACAACATCCCCACCCGCACGGAGGAGGGCCACCGCTTCCGCAAGGCGTTCATCCCCGACCCGGGCTCGCTGTTCCTCGTCGCCGACTACAACCAGATCGAGCTACGGGTGATCGCCCACCTGGCCGAGGACCCCGGGCTCATCGACGCCTTCGAGTCCGACACCGACATCCACACCGCCACCGCCGCACGCATCTTCGCGGTGGAGCCGGGCGACGTCTCCCGGGCCCAGCGGTCGAAGGCCAAGATGGTGTCCTACGGACTGGCGTACGGCATGGAGGCGTACGGCCTCGGGCAGCGCCTCGGCATCCCGACGCCCGAGGCGGCCCAGATCCTAGGCGCCTATTTCGAGGCGTTCCCCAACGTGAAGGACTACATGGACCGCACGGTGACCGAGGCCCGCGACCGGGGCTACACCGAGACGCTGTTCGGCCGGCGCCGCCTCATCCCGGAGCTGTCGTCGATGAACTTCCGCATCCGCCAGGCGGGGGAGCGCCAGGCCATGAACGCCGGCATCCAGGGCCTGGCCGCCGACATCTTCAAGGTCGCCCTCGTCCGCCTCGACGCCGCCCTCGATCGCGAGGGACTGGCCAGCCGGGTGGTGCTCCAGGTGCACGACGAGGTGATTCTCGAGGTCCCCGAGGCCGAGCGGGACGCCGCCGCCGAACTCACGCTCGACGCCATGCGGGGCGCCTGCGACCTGTGCGTCGCCCTCGAGGTCAACCTCTCCTGGGGGGCCAACTGGGCCGACGCCAAGAACTGACCACGCGCAGGGAGGCCCCGCTGGTAGTCGACCTGGCTCCCGACTTCTCTACTTTCCCTACGCCCCGACCCGATCGACCAGGCCACACTGGAACTCCCCGCCGGAGAGCAGCGAGCTGCGCCCCGCCTCCCACGACGTGACCAGGTGGCGGGCCAGCCGGGCCTCGACCCGCATGAGGGCGTCGGCGCCGAAGAGCACGTCGCCGGCCAGAGCAGGCTCATCGCCCACGAAGCCGGCGGCCAGGTCACGGGCGGCGATGACCGCGTGCTCGGTGTCGGCGGCCACGTGGACGTCGTAGAACTCGGCCGCCAGCTCGTCGCCGGCCAGCCGGCGCACGGCCGCCGCGTAGCGGCCCATGGGCACGACTGAGGTCATCTCGAACACGGCCAGGTGCCCCACCAGGGCCCCCCGCAGGCGCCGGTGGAGGCCGAACAGCGACACCAGGTTGTCGGTGGCGAGGGTGACGCCGGGTACCACGTCGATGTAGGCCCCGGGCGTGGGGTCGAGGCCAAGGCGGCTCATGGTCACGGCGAACAGCTCGGCGTGCGTGCGGCCGGGTCGCCCGGCGCCGTACTCGTCGGCCTGGATGGTCACCATGGCCGACTTGGCCGTGCCCCGCAGCCGGGGGATGGCGAACGTGTGGGCGTCCGCTTCCTTGCGCTGGTAGATCGAGCGGTGCACGAGCATCTCACGCAGCTGGGCGAGGGACCCGCCCTCGTCGAGGTGGCGGGACGGTGAGGGTCCGCCGCCGCCTGCGATCAACTCCCGCAGGGCGGCGGGCACGTCGGCCGCCGCCGGCACCTGCGGCGGGTCGTGCTCGGCCCGCAGGGCGGACAGGAACCGCTCCTCCAGGTGCCGCCGCAACCGGAGGAGCGCCGGCTCCCACTCCCAGCGGTCGTCGACACCCTCGTAGCCGTCGTGGAAGAGCTCGTAGCAGCAGTGCAGGGCGAGGTGGGTGTCCTCCCCGACCAGCGGATCATCAGCCAGGACGACGGCGCGCAGGAGCGGCCAGTGGGCGTTGGTGCGCAACGCCGTGATCACGGCGTCGCTGACGGGCCCACGAGACTCGGGAAGGCGGTTCGACACGGCAGGCGTGTACCCCGAGCCGGGTTCGTCCACACCGAGGGCGCTCGTCTCATCTTGGCCGGCGACTAATTACAACAACACAAACAAGGAGAGTGTGCTCAGAATGCGACGGTGATCCACTTCGTGTCGAGCCGCTCGCCGACGGTGCGCATGCGGGCGAACACGTGCCGATCTGCGCCTGCAAAGCCTTCGTCAGCCGGCGCCCCACCAGGCCCGGTAGTACCCTGGTCGGAACCGTCCCCGGCGAGACACGCAGCGGGCGGAGTGTCCGGAAAGAGAGAGCGACCGACCGTTATGTCAGACCAGTCATCCCAGGCGCAAGAGACCGCCCCCGCAGCACCCTCGCAGGGTTCCCAGATGGGCACCTTCGACGAGCTCGGCGAGTACACGCCCAAGCAGATCACCCATGACGACCTGGGCGAGATGTCCTTCGAGGACGCCATCGCCGGCACCATCGTCCTGTTCGAGGACGGCGACATCGTCAAGGGCACCGTCGTCAAGGTCGAGAAGGACGAGGTCCTCCTCGACATCGGCTTCAAGTCCGAGGGCGTGATCCCCGCACGTGAGCTGTCCATCCGCCACGACGTCGACCCGAGCGAGATCGTGTCGCTGGGCGAGGAGATCGAGGCCCTGGTCCTCCAGAAGGAGGACAAGGAGGGCCGGCTGGTCCTGTCCAAGAAGCGGGCCCAGTACGAGCGGGCCTGGGGCACCATCGAGCAGATCAAGGAATCGGGCGGCGTCGTGTCCGGCCCGGTCATCGAGGTGGTCAAGGGCGGCCTCATCCTCGACATCGGCCTGCGCGGCTTCCTGCCCGCATCCCTGGTGGAGCTGCGCCGGGTGCGCGACCTCCAGCCCTACGTGGGCAAGACCCTCGAGGCCAAGATCATCGAGCTCGACAAGAACCGCAACAACGTGGTGCTGTCGCGCCGGGCGTGGCTGGAGGAGACGCAGAAGGAGCAGCGCGAGGAGTTCCTCGAGAACCTCAAGCCGGGCGAGTCCCGCAAGGGCATCGTGTCGTCGGTCGTGAACTTCGGCGCCTTCGTGGATCTGGGCGGGATGGACGGCCTGGTGCACGTGTCCGAGCTGTCGTGGAAGCACGTCGACCACCCGTCGTCGGTGGTGGCGGTGGGCGACGAGATCATGGTGCAGGTGCTGGATGTCGACCTCGACAAGGAGCGCATCAGCCTCTCCCTCAAGGCCACCCAGCAGGACCCGTGGCAGGAGTTCGCCAATGCCCACCGGGTGGGCGAGCTCGTCTACGGCCGGGTCACCAAGCTGGTGCCCTTCGGCGCCTTCGTGCAGGTGGGCGAGGGCATCGAGGGCCTGGTGCACATCTCGGAGATGGCGGCCCACCACGTCGACCTGCCCGAGCAGGTGGTCACCCCCGGCGAGGAGCTGTGGGTGAAGATCATCGACATCGACCTCCAGCGCCGGCGCATCAGCCTGTCGATCAAGCAGGCGGCCGAGGGCGGCGAGGTGGCGGCCGAGTACCGCGAACACTTCGGCGAGCACGCCTACGACGAGCAGGGCAACTACATCGGCGCCACCGTGTTCGAGCCGGAGACCGAGGCGCAGGCGGCGTGGGCCGACTACGCGGCCGAGCTCGCCCCCGGTGGGGACGATGCCGCTGCGGAGGACGACGCCGGTGGCAGCGGGTTCGGCGGCGCCGAGCGCGCCGACGACGCAGCTGCGGCCGAAGCGGCTCCCGTCGAGGCAGCCCCCGCTGAGGCGGCCCCCGCTGAGGCGGCCCCCGCTGAGGCAGCCCCCGCCGAGGCAGCCCCCGCCGAGGCAGCCCCCGTCGATGCAGCCCCCGCTGAGGCAGCCCCCGCTGAGGCAGCGGTCGCCGAGGATGCACCGGTCGAGGCCGCCGCGCCGGCGGCCGAGGAGTCCCCGGCCCTCCCGGCGGACGAGGTCCCGAGCGGGTCGTAGCGGTGCTCGTCGTCGGGCTCACCGGCGGCATCGGTTCCGGGAAATCGACGGTCGCCGCCTCGCTGGCTGCACGCGGGGCGGTGATCGTCGACGCCGACCAACTGGCGCGGGACTCCATGGCGCCGGGCGGCGGCGCCTACGAAGCTGTCCTGACCTGGTTCGGGCACGAGCTGGCCGGGCCTGACGGGGTCATCGACCGGGCCCGGCTGGCGGAGATCGTGTTCGCTGACCCGGCGGCCCGTGCCGACCTGGAGGCCATCGTCCACCCCTACGTCCGTGCTGGCGTCGCTGCCCGCGTGGCCTCAGAGGCGGGGACGGACAACGTCGTGGTGGTCGACGTCCCGCTCCTGGCCGAGTCGCCGGCCGCCCGGGCCGGCCTCGAGGCGATCATCGTGGTGGACTGTCCCGAGGACGTGGCGGTCGCACGGCTGGTGGACGCCCGGGGAATGACCGAGGCCGAGGCCCGCGCCCGTGTCGCGGTCCAGGCGACGAGGGCGGCGCGGCGGGACATCGCCGATCTCGTCCTCGACAACGGCGGCGGCCGGGACGAGCTGGAGCGGCAGGTCGAGCGTCTGTGGCAGTGGATCGAGGCGCGGCGGTAGCGCCCCACCAGCAGCGCGATGCGGCCTGGCTCCGGTTCAGGACGCGACCTCGTGCGCGATGTCGGGTTCGAGATACATGACCCGGGCCTCGGGGACCCGGGAGCGGACGGTCGTCTCGATGCTGTCGATGGCGGCGGCGAGACCGGCGCCGTCCAGTGTCGGGTCCAGCTCCAGCTTGGCCCCCACCAGCAGCTCCTCGGGACCGAGATGCTGGGTGCGCATGTGGATGACCCGACGGACCGACGTGTGGGCCTCCATGGTCCGGCGGATGGTGTCGATGGTGGCGGGCGACGCGCCCTCGCCCAGCAGCAGGCTCTTCATCTCCACGATGAGCACGATGGCGATGACGCCCAGGAGCACGCCGATGGCCAGCGTGCCGACGGCGTCGAAGCGGGCGTTGCCGGTGATCTCGGCCAGCCCCAGGCCGGCCAGGGCGAATGCCAGACCGGCCATGGCGCCGCAGTCCTCCAGGAGGACCACGGGCAGTTCGGGGGACTTGGAGTGCCGGATGAACGACCACCAGGACTGGCTGCCCTTGGCCCTGCGGCTCTCGTGGACGGCGGTTCGCAGCGACCAGGTCTCGAAGCCGATGGCGACCACCAGGATGCCCACGGCCACGACCACCGATTCGAGCTCATGGGGGTGGCGGAGTTTCTCGACACCCTCGTAGAGCGCGAACATCGACCCGAGGGTGAAGATCACCAGTGCCACGACGAACGACCAGAAGTAGCGCTCCCGCCCGTAGCCGAACGGGTGCTCCGCCGTGGCGGCCCGGCGGGCCCGGGCGCCGCCGAGCAGCAACAGGCCCTGGTTGGTGGCATCGGCTACCGAGTGGACGGCCTCGGCCAGCATGGACGACGCCCCGGTGATGGCGAAGCCGACGAACTTGGCCACGGCGATGGCGGCGTTGGCGAAAAAGGCGGCGATGATGGCCTTGCGGCTTCCCTCCTGCATGCGGCCGGATGGTAGACGGCCGGCGCCTTGGGGGGGCACCCTGGGCCGCTTGCCGCCGCTAGGTCGCCGGGTCGGCGGAGCCGGCAGGCAGGATGTCGGCGACGTCGATCACGACGTCGTCGAAGGCGTCGGGGACGACCCGGTCGTCGGAGTCGCACCGGGCCCGGTCCTGGTAGGCCCCGTCCCCGGGCAGGCGGCAGACCTCGACAATGCCGGCGGGCAGGTCCACCAGCCATACCTCCGCCACGCCAGCGTCGGCGCCAGTGCCATGTGCCCGCACCTCCGGTGCGTCGGCCCGTACGACTACGGGTTCACATCGAGTGTACGGCGTCATCGACGAGCGGCTCCGACCGGCCCGTGGGCTGTGCGACCGGCGGCCCTTCAGCGCGACGTCTGCCCGCTGGCGGTGCCGCGACGTCAGATCAGAGGGCCAGGAGGAGGCGGATGCGATCCGCCACGGCCTCGAGGATCGCGCCCGGGACTGATCCCAACGGGCCGCCCGAGAGACGCTCCACGGCGACGGAGCGCAGGTCCTCGCAACGGGCCCAGCTGGTGTCCCGCAGCCCGCCGAGGGGAGGGCGAACCTCCACATGGGTGGGGATTCCTCGTGCACGCGTGGTGAACGGGACGACGAAGACGAGCCCGGCCCGGCTGCGGTTGAACGGGTCGGCCGACACGACCAGCGCCGGTCGGCGGCCGGACTCCTCATGGCCCCGGGTCGGACTGAGGTCCACCAGCCACACCTCACCTCGTACGGGTGGGGCCACCTACCCGCCCTTGGGGCCGAGGCCGTCGGAGAGGGTCGCCTCCCAGGCGGCCCTCTCGTCGGCCTCCTCAGCTGATGCAGCCGGGTCGGCGGCGAGCCGTTCGTAGGCGTCGTCCAGTCGGGCATAGAACTCATCGACTCGGAGCCGCTCGACTGCTCGTTCGAGCAGATGGGCCATCGGCTCACCCGTAGCAGCCGCAAGATGACGCAGGGTGGTGTGGGTGCGCTCGTTCACCCGTACGGTTGCTGTGGACACGAACTGACGCCCTTTCTGGCGACAACAGGAGGCTACTGTAGCGTCCACCCGTCGATCCCGGCCGTTCAGGGCTGGATCGACCTCACCGGTGTCGCCGACTACGCCTGGTCGCCGAAGAGCTCCCCGACGAAGAACCGGGCGGCGGGGCCCAGGAGGTCGCCCATCCGTTCGGCGGCAATCGCCAGGACCTCCTCCGCTGTGGTCAAGCCGAGGTTCGCGGCCAGCAGCCGCACGTCGTCCTCGTCCTCGCCGACTCGATGGGCGAGCACCTTGAGGGCGAGGAGCATCTGCGGCGACGCGACCATGCAGCGAAGCCCCGGCACGTCGAGGACCGGCGCGGCCAAGAGATCGTCTCCCACCAGGAAGCCCTTCACGGCGTCGTTGAGCCATCCCACCGGGAGACTGCGCTCCGCGGCCACAGCCGCTGCTGCCTCGTAGATCGCCATCTTGGGCTCGAACACCGCATCGACGTCCCGCGTCGAGCGACGGGTGGCGAAGGCGAGTGCGATCGCCGCACCGCCGACGATGTACATGTCGCCCGTGATGCCCCGGTCGTCCAGCCGCCGACCGAGCGCCGTGAGGGCGCCGATGATCTCGACCCGGTCCATCAGCAGCGTTCGAGCGCGCCACGCGACACGAAGACGCCGCGGCGACGGAACGCAGCCGGGGACTCGGCGAGGGCGAGGGCCCGGAAGCCCCTGATCTCGCTCACGAACCACACGCGTGACAGGAAGCGATCAGCCTCACACGCCCAGGAAGGCCGTTCGACGCCGCTGGAGGCAGCCAGGTGCTCGGCCAGCGCCCCCAGGAACGCGTCATGGCGCAGATCGCCCGTCGGCATCGGGCGGGCGGCGAGGGCACGGACGCGCTGTCGGTCGTGGCCGAGGAGAGCGAACTCGTCGAGCAGCTCGCGCACTGCCGGGAGGAACGGTTCCCCACCCACCACGCGAACGGCGACGCCCGCCAGGGTCTGGGTGAATGCGTCGTCTGGCGGCGGGTTCTCGACGATCCAATCCCGAAGCGTCACGCGGTCGACGGTAACCGACGGTGCGCCGCCGGGCGGGCCGTCCCGCCGCCGACCACACGACGGATCACACGGACGCCGGGCGACCTTGGCGTACCCACCGGTCGAGGAGAGGGTCGACGACGCGGTAGCCGGAGTACCGGTTGGCGTCGCGGACGATCTCGCCCCGCTCGACCAGGGCTTCCAGGCTGCTCCGCACCGCCGATCCCTTGGAGCCGCCCACCGACGACGACCGGGAGTAGGGCCGGTCGCGGTCGTCGGCGACGAGGGCCAGGAGCCGCCGTTGCCCGCCGGGCAGGCTCGACCACACCACGCTGAACTCGTCCACCAGCTCGGCACCGATGCGGTCGACGGCTGCCGCCGCGTGCTCCTCGCCGGCCGGCCGGTCCAGGGGCGCGACCTCCCAGAGGGCGTGCGCCAGCAGGATGGTGCGCTGCGGGTGCCCGGCGGCCACGTCGAGGAGCGGGCCGAGGGCGTCGCCCACGTCGCGCCCCGTGGCGGCGAAGCGGCCGGCGATGTACTCGGCGGTCTCCGGCACGGGCAGCGGCGGAAGACTCACCGCCCGGGCCTGGGCGTAGAACGCCCGACGGCGATCGGTGAACAGCGCTTCCATCATCCCCACCTGGGATCCGGCGAAGATGTAGCTGGCGGCGCGGCCGTGGTGCTGGATCTCGGAGCGGATCACGGCGTCGGCGTCGGCCTGCGCGGTGAGCACCCCCTGGAACTCGTCGAACACCACGAGGACCCGCTTGCCCCAGCGGTCGAACACCTTCCGCGGGAGTGCCAGGCGGTCGAGCAGGGGTTGGACGCCTGCGACCGGTTGGGCGGTGGCTGTCACCGACAGGCCACCGACGCCGACCTGCAGCTCGGGTCGCAGGGCCCTTCGGACGCCGTCGAACCAGCGGCCGGCGGCTCCCTTCAGGGCCGCGGTGTAGGCCCGTTCGATGCGCTCCGCCACGTCGACCAGCGTCACCACACCAAAGAAGTCGACGTAGACGCCGTCCCACCCCTCGTCCTCGGCCTCCGCCAAGACCCGGCGCAACAGCGAGGTCTTCCCGAATCGCCGGGGGGCGACGACCCTGCTGTTGTTGCCCTCGACCGCGGTCGCCAGCAACCGCGCCGCCTCGGGATCGCGGTCGATGAGGTCGGCTGCCCCGACCGGTCCGGAATAGCGGAAGGGGTTGATCGGCATGCTCTACATTATAGAGCGTGCCTGCTCTCGAAGAGCGAGCAGCGCAGCACCGCTGAATAGGTACACATTCCACAGGTAGTGTGTGTGTATGAAGCGGACGACCATTGAGATCGATGAGCAACTCCTGGCGAGGGCCAAACGGGCCCTGGGAGAACGGACGACCCGGGCCACCGTCGAGGCCGCGCTCCGCCGTGCCGCCGATGCCGCCGAGGGTGAGCATGAACGACGCAGTGCCGCACAGCTGGGCTTCCTCGCCCGCCTCGGCGATCGAGTCGACCTGGCGGTCCTGGACGGGGACTCGATGTGGCGGTAGCGGGTTGGGTGCTCGACAAGAGCGCAGCCAGCCGTGCCGGCGACGCCCGCGTTGGCGCGGCGTTGGCCGAGCTCGCAGGTTCCCTGTTCGTCTGCCCCGTCGGGGAGCTGGAGCAGCTCTACTCGGCCCGGTCGGCGGCCGATTACGACATCCTGAAGGCCGACCTGCGAGCCGCCTTTCCCACCGTGCCTGCGCCGCCGGACGTGCTGGAGCGGGCGCTCCTGCTGCAGCGGGACCTCGCCCACCATCAGGGGATGTGGCACAGAACGCCCATACCTGACCTGCTGATCGCCGAGACCGCCCTGCACCATGGGCTCGGCGTCGCCCATGTCGACGCCGACTTCGACCGCATCGCCGAGGTCCGCCCCCTCACCGTCCGCCGGCTGGGGTAGCGCTCGGCGGCATGACGATGAAGCGATGGTCGGCGGCGTCCCTGGCCGCTGCCTCCGGTTGGACGACGCTCCCGCCGCCCCGAGCAGCTGTCGGCCCGAACGCCGACGACGCCACCACCCAACTGCCCTGCGTGTCAGGCGCCGCCGCCGGCGTGGCTGGGCTCGGTTTCAGAGCCGGAGGCGGACCGCCGATACCCGTGCCTTGTGACCAGGATCGGGGACGTGGCGGCGCGCGCCACTGCCGGCGGGTTCAACTCCAGGTGATCCACTTGCCGTCGAGGCGCTCGCCATGCGGCGGCTCCCACATGGACGCGGGCAGGCCCATGGCGGCCGCCGCCTCATGGGGTGGCGCATTGGGCGGGTTCGGGCTCGGGCCGCGGATCAACCGGCCCGAGCTGTCGGTGAAGTGCAGCCCGCCTGGACTCGTGGGGTCGCCCGAGATGCCGAGCTTGCCGGCGTGGTGCAGGCGGTGGTGCGCCGGGCACAGGCAGCACAGGTTCCCCGGCACCGTCTCCCCGCCGTCTTGGTGGTGGGTGATGTGGTGCACGTGCAGCCGGCGCCTGCGCCCGCAGCCGGGCACCACGCAGCCCCCGTCGCGCCGCTCGATCAGCCTGCGCAGGCGGTCGTCGACGGTGCGCATGCGGGCGAACACGTGTATCGGCGTGCCCTTGGCCTCCACGACCACGCGCCTGGTGGCGTCGCAGGTGAGGTAGTCGGCCACCGACTTCGACAGCACGGGGCCGAGGTGCAGCGACGAGCGGTCGAAGCCGTCGCCGTCGACGTGGACGACCACCTGGTAGCGGTCCGCCGGCGTGCGCCCGGTCCCCTCGATGTTCGACAGGGCGGCCTCGGCCATGTGCAGCAGCGCGTCGGACCAGCCCAGCCTGGGAGCCAGCGGCCCGTGGCCCCGCTCGGCGCCGGCCGCCCCACCGGGCTCGTCGTGCAAGAGCGCGGCCAGGGAGGCCTCGATCGCCTGTTGCACCAGCGCCCCCTCGTCGGGCGGCAGCAGCATGCGGGCCCACCAGCGGCCGTCCTCGTGGTTGCCGAAGGCCATCTCGCGGCGCCCCGGCGTGTCGCCGCCGGCCGAGTCGGGGTTGCCCTCCTCGCCGGTGCCCGCCTCCGGCTCGGGTTCGGGGTCGGGTGCAGGCGCGGGTGGCACCACCGACGGCAGGATGCGCTGCAGCTGGTTGATGGTGCAGCGCCGAGCCAGCTCGGTGACCTCGGCGTCGTGGGCGGGATCGACGTGGCGGCAGATGAGCCCCACCTGGTCCTCGCTCAGCGCCCCTTCCCCGAAGGCCCCAGCGGCAGCGGGCAGATCCTCGAGTGCCCGCGCCGCAGCAACAAGGCGGCGGGCCCGGGTACTGGTGATGCCGCAGCGCAGGGCCACCCACTGCTCGGGCGTGACGATACCGTCGCCCTGCCAGTCGTCGCCCGCCAGCGCCTCGGCGATGGACGCAACCACCTCGGCGGTGGCCAGGTTGAGCAGGCCCATGGCCTCGCACAGGCGGGCTTCGGGGCCGTCGGCGACGACATGCAGTTCGTCGTCCCGCTGCACCAGCGCCAAGCCCATAGGTGCATTCTAGCGAACAGACGTTCGAGTAACAAGGGGTTCAGTGGGTAGCGGCCAAAATTCCCAAAGCCCTCAGTGGTGCCCTGCGTGGAACCGTCCCGGGCGAGACTCGCAGCGGGCGGGAGTGTCCCCAGGCGCCGGCCATCATCGCCCGGGCCCCGACGTCCTGGTCGACAGCTCGGGGGGTCGGGGCGACCTGGGCGGGGTCGTCGAGCGCCTGTTGGCGGCGAGCAGGCGCACGTCGTCCTCGTTCTCGCCGACCGGTGCGCGAGCACCTGGAGAGGGGGCAGCAACTGCGGCGGCGTTCACAGCGCCTTCCGTCAGCCCTGGATCGGCGCCACCAGCACGTGGGCGGCGTGTGAGGCGAGCCTGCGGAGGTCGCCGACGTCGACCGTCGCCACCACCGCTCCGCCTGCAAGGTCGGCCACCGCGACGACGAACGCATCGACGGCGAGGTCGGAACCCGCTCCAGCCGCTCCGAGCAGCTGTCCGGCGCGCACGCCGACGGCGACGTCGACGGGGTGGACCTCGACCCGCTCACGCCGGAGACCGGCGAAGACGGCTGCGTCGGCGGGCCACCCCCGGACGACCTCGGCCAGCACGGCGGCCACCGTGGCGGTGGGCAGGTCCCGCCGGCGCATCTCCGTGACAAGGGCGCGCACCCGGTCACGACGGTCAGGCGGGCCGTGGGCGAGGGCGGACAGGGCCTCGCTGTCCAGCAGCAGCATCAGCGCGCCGGGCGCCCAGGCTCCGGTCGCCCGGCATGCCACCCGTCCACCAGCTGGGCGGCCCAGTCGAGCGTCTCGGCCGCCACGGGGCCGTGCGCTCGATCGAGCTCCGCCAGCCACCCGTCGACCGAGGCAAGATGGCGAAGGCGAGCTACATGGGCCGCTACAGCGGCATCGACAGACGCCGACAGGCTTCTCCGCCCCGCCAGGGAACGCAGTTCCTCGACCAGAGCGGCGTCCAGCGTGAGCGTGACCTTCTCTTTGGTCATGACGGTAGGATAGTACCTTTGTACAGCCTGGTCGGGCATCGCCAAGCCGAGCCGAGTTCGAGCGCGTCGCCGGGTCCGGCCGCGCACGGTGCGCCGGCTGGGGTGGCGCACCGTCCGCCATGATGTGGGCTGTGGTCGCCGCAGTACAGATCCTCGCCCTCGTCGGCTACTGCGGATTCCTGGCGGCAGCGTTCGGTTGGTCGACGTTGCAGGCGCGGCGATCGACCGGTGAGTCCCGCTGGCGGGAGCCGGTGTCGCCCACCGATGCCGTCGGCGAGACGATCTGCCTCGTCGCCTGCGGCTCGACGACGGCCGCCCCGCTGCTCGCGCTGACGGGCGTGCTCGGTCCACTCGGGATCGGGTGGCTCGGCGCCCGAGCCGTGGCGGGCACCTGCCTGGTCGGGCTCGGCACGGCGCTCGCGGTATGGGCCCAGCGCCATCTGGCCGAGCAGTGGAGGGCGGGTGTGGAGGCCAGCGACGTGTTGATCACGAGCGGCCCCTTCGCCCTCGTGAGAAACCCGTTCTACGTCGGGTGCTTCCTGGCCTCGCTCGGCGTGCTCGTCGCCGTGCCTTCGACGGCCGCTGTCGCCGGCGCCGTGCTGCACATAGTGGCGGCCGAGATCATCGTCCGTGGGGTCGAGGAGCCGATCCTCTCCCAGGCCCATGGCGCCGCCTTCGGGCGCTACAAGCAGCTGACCGGCCGTTTCCTGCCCCGCCATCGCCTGTAACGAAGCGGTAGGCCCTCAACGCAGCGGGGCGGGGCGAGCTGCCGAATAACGGGCTCACTGGCGTGGCAGCGCCATGACAATTGGATACCAGGGTCAAAACCGAGCGACAGCCCACCCGGTCCGCTACCGAATCAGCTGCGACGACGGACCAGACTCGCTGAATGAGTAGTCGGGGTCCGGCCGGAGGTAGAGATACGCCGAGCTATTCTGCACCTGTGCTCGACTTACCCAGAGTTGCACCAGCTGGGCATCAACCTGGGCATTTCCTCGAATCTCGAAGAGTGAATTCGGGGTAAAGAAGACACCCACCCAAGTGAACAAAGGGTTGCCCTGGAAGACCTGATTCTGACTGGTCTCCGACCAGAAGATTAGTTTTGCGAAGGTACCGGAGGGTGGCGCAGTCCAAGTGCCGCCTCCACCGTGAATGTTCAAGCGCCCGCACCTTGACCGGTCAGTGCGACAAAGAGTATTGCCCATATACACGAACGTCCGCTTGAGGTCTACGGACCAGCCGCCAGATCCGGTGGTGATTCCACCAATTCCACGAACAACAATGGTGGTATCCAAGTTTGCATTCGACGTGTTTACATTCAAGGTCCCAGTCAAGTCGATGTCTCCTGCAAAAATGATTACACCTCCACCAGTGAAGGTCATTGTTCCGGAAAGACCGAGCGGCAAACAGTTGATATACCAGTTTCCTGTGGCAAAGATCGGATACGGACCCCCACATGACTGTGCGGGTGTCGCAGTGAGATCTGGGAAGACCGTGAAGCCCGGAGGAGCCCCGGATCCGCCGTAGAGTGCATCGAGCTTATTAATCTTGTCCGTACCAGCGGACCCCGTTGTGCAATCGACGGGCACCGGGGCGAGGCCGCTGCAATGAAATTGCTTATCAACAGGGGCACGAGTAATGGGCTTGTTACGTGGCACCTGCGTGCCCGTGATGGTCCCTGAACCGGCACGGAAGGGCACGCTTGCCGATGCTAGATAGCCGAGGGTTCCCTTGATTGCAGTCGAGACCTGCTGGGCTTCGAGCGTTCCGGTGTTGACCTTGAAGACGGAGGACGAGTTGGCATTTCCTTGCGCACAAGCCACCGGGGCCGATCCATCCGAATCTGCGATGATGATTCCGGGCCGCGACCCTGCGGCGAATGCCCTGATCGTGCCGTTTCCTGCGTCGACGGCACAACGAATATTCGGCGAGAGAGCGGCGAGTGCCGGGAGGTCGACGCCGGTGCCGGTCGCTGGGACATAGCGAGCAACGCTATGAACTGTTGTCGAATTTTCAGACAGTCCTACAATTCCTGCGAAAATTGTGACGCGCCTGAGATTGATCTCCACGCCCACGCGATCGCAAGGGTCACCATCCTGGACCGATGAGATCTGTCCAATATCTCCGCCGGGAGTGTCCGCCCGCATGAGACCGTCGCCTGTCGGCACGGGATTAGTGACAGAGACTCGGTACTTACCAATCACAGTCTGCGCTGTGAATCTCGATGTACACATTATGGGGAAGCCGGCACAAGGCCTGCCCGGAACGGTGATGGAGCCAAGGTTCCGCGCCGCATAGCTCATGGCGGCCTCGCATGCTGCCCTAGGCCCGTTCGCTCCCTTGAGATCGAGCGCTCCCGCTGTGGCGGCGACGTCTGCGGCATTTCGTGCGGTCCGACGCTCACCACGAAGTGCACCTAGATCGATGACAATCGCGACCAAGATGAAGATAGCGGTTGCCAACAGCGCGTACAGAATGAGAAAGACACCCCGCTCATCGCGCTGGACGGCGTGGAGCCGATTGAGACTACCCCGCTCATCGCGCTGGACGGCGTGGAGCCGATTGAGACGACTCAAGGCAGGGCCTCGAAGCGGGTGATCGTCTGAGTGGAAAGGGTTATTGACTGTGTGAACAGGAGAGCGTCGATCTTGCCGGCGCGACGCGTTATCACCTGCACACGCGGGATGTCATCGGCAGGGACATCGTCGGCAAATGGACAATCACCCGTCAGATTCTCATTGTAGCCGTTAGTCTTGGCGCTCTTGTCCAGTGCGTGTGTCTCGTGGGTCGTTTGGTCGCCTGTAGTTGGAGCATAAACATACGCGACGCAGATTTCCCAGCCTTCCACACCAACGCCGAGGGACTTCTCGGATGCGTCCTCGACATAGTCGGCGACCTTGTGGAGCCACGACTGGAGCTGCAGGGGAATTGTCGCCCCGCCGAACGTGTCGATTGGGAGGGTCGACGCGTAACGAGCCCCCTCCCGCGAGGCACTGCTCATGGCGCTTTTCTGGTCGTAGGCCGTTCCACCGCTGAACATGCCGAGGACGACCATCATGAAGATCGGGAAGACCAAGGCGAACTCGACGAGCGCTGCCCCGCGCTCGTCACGCCGCCGGCACCGCCGTCCCTTCTCACGCTCAGTGGTCACGAAGTAGGCCCGCCATGCTCGATCGACACTCAACGGTAGTGTGGACCACCGCCGTCCTGGTTAGCAATCGGCCAGAGTGGGCGGTGTTGTAGGCACTTCTCATCGAAAAAGGCTGATGAAGGCGGCCAGGATGGCCGATACAGCCATGGCAGCGGGACAAACTGGGGCTACGTTCGCCCGAGTATGACGGGATTGGGGCTCTTGCGTGGGGACTAGACGGACGGTCATCGTGGTGGGAGCGGTGTTGGTGGCGGCCATCGCCGCCTTCGCCAACTACGCGTACCTCAGTTCGGTGCAGGACCGGGCGTACAAGGACGCCGAGCGGCTCAAGGTGTTCGTCGTGGCCAAGGACATCGCCAAGGGGCTGCCGGGCGAGCAGGCGTTCCAGGAGGAGTACATCAAGGCCGACGAGATCCCCCGGGAGTTCCGGCCGGCCACCGCGATCACCGCCGTGGAGGCCATCCGGGCCAACGTGGCCATCACCAACCTGTCAGCCGGCCAGGTGGTCGTCGCCGGCATGTTCGTCGACCCCATCTCCGCCCAGATCACCTTCTCCCAGCGCATCCCCGCAGGTCACGTGGCCATCACCGTCCAGGTCGATCAGGTGCGCGGCGTGGCCGGTCTGCTGGTGCCGGGTGACCTGGTGAACCTGCTGGTCAAGGACGGCGCCGCCGAGCGCGTCCTGTACCAGAACGTGCCCATCATCGCCATAGGCGCCACCGCCGCACCGCAGGTGGGCGACGCCGCCCCCGCCCTGAATCCCGGCAGTGGGCTGTTGACCTTCGCCGTCACGCCCGCCGCAGCATCCAAGATCGCCTTGGCCTCGTCGAACGACCTGTACCTCACGCTCGTGCCCAAGGACCACGTGGCGGCGCCGGTCGAAGCGGCCACACCGGAGAACTTGTTCCAGGGCAACTCGCTCGTGCCGACAGTGCAACCATGACTACCGTCGAATCCGTGGCAGAGCCCCGCTTCCAGGTCGCAGTTGTCGGTGTCGAGCCTGTCCTGGAGTCCCGGGTGGCGCAGCTGCTCGGCGATCGGGCCAACGTCGAGGCGCTCACCACGCTCCGCGACCTCGGGCGGGCCACGCTGCACGGTCCCACCATCGTGGTGCTCGGCCCGTCCTTCGCCGGGCCCGAGGTCCTCGAGGACGCCCTCCGCCAGGTGCTGTCACGGCCCGCCACCGGCGCCATCCTGGTGGCCGACGAGCTCACCACGCAGCTGCTCCAGCGGGCGCTGCGGGCCGGCGTGAGCGACGTGGTCGTGTCCAGCGGCGATCCGGGCGACGTGGAGGACGCCATCCGGCGGGCGGCCGGCCAGGTGATGCTTCGTGCCCCGGCGGCGGGGACGGCCGTGGCCGCGTCCGCACCCAGCGCGGGACGGCTCATCACGGTGTTCTCGCCCAAGGGCGGCTCGGGCAAGTCGGTGATCGCGTGCAACCTGGCCATCCTGTTGGCCGAGCGCAGCGAAGGCCCGGTGGCGCTCATCGACGCCGACCTCCAGTTCGGCGACGTGGCGGTGATGCTCAAGCTCACGCCGCAGCACACCATCGTCGACGCCGTGTCGGCCATGCATCGCCTCGACGTGCCGCTCATGCGCAGCCTCCTGTCGACCCACGGCAGCGGCCTGCTGGTGCTCGCCGCGCCGCGCGAGCCGGCCTTCGGCGATCAGGTGCAGTCGAGCGACATGCACCGCATCGTGGAACTGCTGCGTAGCTTCTGCAGTTTCGTGGTCATCGACACGCCCACGCAGTTCAGCGATGTGGCCCTGCACCTCATCGAGGAGAGCGACGACCTCGTGCTGGTGGCGGGCATGGACGTCCCGGCCATCAAGAACATGAAGATCGGCCTCCAGACCCTGAAGCTGCTCGGCACGCCGTCGAGCAAGCTGCGGCTGGTGCTGAACCGGGCCAACGCCAAGGTCGGTCTCGACGTGAACGAGGTGGAAAAGACGCTGCACCTGCGGGCGGAGGCGCTCCTGCCGAGCGACATCCTCGTGCCGCAGTCCGTGAACAAGGGTGTACCGGCGGTCATGGGCAACCCCAAGTCGGGGTTCACGAAGGCGCTCTCCGCCTTCGCCGACGCCTTGGCGCCGGATCTCGCGGTCCGACGAGGGAGGTAGCCCCGTGTCCCTGTATAAGCGGCTCCAGGAGAACCAGGCAGTGTCGCCGCTGCGGCGCGACGCCGTCCTCGACGAGCTCCGCCTGCGGGTCCACCATCAGCTGATCGAGGCGCTCGGCCCCGTGCTGTCCGAAGGGAAGATGACCGAGCTCGAGCTGCGGCGGCGGGTCGAGGAAGAGCTGCGGAGCGCCCTGTCCACCGAGTCCACGCCCCTGTCGCTGGCCGACCGGGAAGCCCTCGTCAATGACGTCACCGACGACGTGCTCGGCTACGGGCCGATCGAGCGGTTCCTGCAGGACGCGGCCGTCACCGAGGTCATGGTGAACGGGCCGGAGAACGTCTACGTGGAGCGGGCGGGCAAGCTCGAGCGGGTGCCCGTCAGCTTCCTCGACGAGAACCACCTGCGGCGCATCATCGACAAGATCGTGAGCCAGGTGGGCCGCCGGGTCGACGAGTCGACGCCGATGGTCGACGCCCGCCTCCCCGACGGCTCCCGCGTGAACGCCATCCTGCACCCGCTCGCCATCGGCGGCCCGTTCCTCACCGTGCGGAAGTTCTCCAAGGACCCCCTCACCGTCTCCGACATGATCGAGCTCGGCACGTTCGACGCCCAGGTCGCGCGCTTTCTCCAGGCGTGCGTCCAGGGCCGCCTGAACATGATCATCTCCGGCGGCACCGGCACCGGCAAGACCACCCTGCTCAACGTGCTGTCGAGCTTCATCCCGGGCGACGAGCGGGTCGTCACCATCGAGGACGCCAAGGAGCTCCAGCTCCGCCAGGAGCACGTCCTGCCCTTGGAGGCGCGGCCGTCGAACATCGAAGGTCGCGGCGAGGTCACCATCCGCGAACTCGTCCGCAACGCCCTCCGCATGCGGCCCGACCGCATCGTGGTCGGTGAGTGCCGCTCGGGTGAGGCCCTCGACATGCTCCAGGCCATGAACACCGGCCACGACGGGTCGCTCACCACCATCCACTCCAACAGCCCGCGCGACACGCTGTCGCGCATCGAGACGATGACGCTCATGGCCGGCTTCGACCTGCCGGTGCGGGCCATCCGCGAGCAGATGTCGTCGGCCCTCGACCTCATCGTCCACCTCGCCCGCCTCCGCGACGGCACCCGCCGCATCACCCAGGTGAGCGAGGTTCTGACGATGGAAGGCGACATCATCGTCATGCAGGACATCTTCACGTTCGACTCGAGCAAGGGCGTCGACGAGACCGGGCGCTACCTGGGCAGCCTCAAGCCCACCGGCATCCGTCCCAAGTTCGCCGAGAAGCTGCGCGACGTGGGCATCGACCTGGCCGCCGGTCTGTTCGACTCGGGCGGGATCGCCACGCGCTCGACGCCCGTCCGCCATCGATGAAACGGCTGGTCGCCGCCCTCTTCGTAGCGGCCCTGAGCGCCGTCGCCGTCGCCGTCGCCGTCGCTGCCCCGGCGCCGGCCGAGGAATCGATCGCCATCCGCAAGCTCGACGTCGCCGAGTTCCCCAGGGTCACCATCTCGGCCCAGGTCACGGGAGCGGGGACGACCCCCGAGTCGTTCACCCTGCGCGAGAACGGCAGGATCGTCAAGCCGATCGAGGTGGTGCCCCTCGGCCAGACGGACACGACCGTCGGGATCGCCCTCGTCATCGACATCTCGGGATCCATGCGCCAGGGCGCCAAGCTGGCGGCCGCCAAGGAGGCGGCCAAGCAGTTCGTGGCGCAGAAGCCCGACAAGGACCAGATCGCCATCGTGGCGTTCAACCAGGTGGCGCAGGTCGTGTCCGGGTTCACCGGCGACAGGGCGCTGCTCACCAATGCCATCGACGGTCTGGTCGCCGCCGGCGAGACGTCTCTCTTCGACGGCGTCCGCACCGCCGCCACGTTGTTCGGTGACCGCGCAGACCTCCAGGCCAACATCGTCCTCCTCTCCGACGGCGCCGACACCACGTCGCAGACCACCGCCGACGGGGCGCAAGGGGCGGTGCTGGGCGCCAGGGCGTCGCTCTTCGCCATCGGGCTGGTGGGCGGCGAGTTCGACGTAGGCCCGCTGCAGCGTCTCGCCTCGACCAGCGGCGGCACCTACACCGAGACCACCAATACCGAGTCCCTGAAGGCCATCTACCAGACCGTCCAGAGCGACATCCAGAACCAGTTCGAGATCTCCTACACCTCCAGCGCCACCGGGAGTGTGTCGGTGAGCCTGGCCAGCGGCGCCGGCGTCGCCCTCTACGGCCCGGTGAACGCCGGCGCCGTGGCCGAGGGAGTCGCCGTCAGGCCCGAGGTGGTGGGCCGCTCCCGCTTCGCCGAGCCGCTGTCCGGTTCCGGCTCGCTCGCCGCCGTCGCCGTCGTCGTCTTCCTTGCCGCCGCCGGCATCGTGGCCGGCGTGGTCGCCCTCACGAAAAGGGGCGCCCCGGGGCTCGCGTCGAGGCTTCAGCCGTATGGGCCCGAGGGCGGCGCCGCCTTCGAGGGGCGGCCGTCCGGCGACCTCGAGTTGGCCCAGACGGCCCTGGTGCAGCGGGCCGTCGCCGCCACCGCCCGCCTGGCCAAGGGTGGCAACGTCCTGGAGAACCTGGAGAAGAAGCTCGAGGCGGCCGACCTGCCCGTACGGCCGGCCGAGGCGCTGTTCTTCTACACCGTCGCCGTCGCTGCCGTCGTGGTGGTCACCGGGCTCGTCTCCGGGCTGTTCTTCGCCGTGCTCGCGATGATCGTGTTCGGCCTGGTGCCGATCGCGGTGCTGAACATGCTCGGCCGGCGGCGGCAGCGGAAGTTCGCCTCGCAGCTTCCCGATGTCCTCCGCCTCCTGGCCAGCTCGCTGCGGGCCGGGTTCTCCCTGCTCCAGGCGGCCGACGCCACGGCCGACCAGATGGACGACCCGATGGGCAAGGAGCTGCGCCGGGTGCTGGTCGAGGCCCGGCTCGGTCGCCCGCTCGAAGTGGCCCTCGAGGACTCCGCCCGGCGGGCCAATGTCGCCGATTTCGACTGGGTGGTGATGGCCATCGGGATCCAGCGGGAGGTCGGCGGCAACCTGGCCGAGCTGCTGTCCACCGTGGCTGACACCATGGTGTCCCGCGAGCGCCTCCGCCAGGAGGTCAAGACGCTGACGGCCGAGGGCCGCATCAGCGCCATCGTGCTGGCCGCCCTCCCCGTGGTGATCGGGGCCGCCGTCTACGTCCTCAACCCCACCTACCTGGACCCCCTCCTGAAGCGAACGTCGGGACAGCTCATGATCCTGGCCGCCATCGCCGCTGGCATCGGCGGTTTCGTGTGGATGCGCAAGATCGTGGACATCCCGTCCTGACATGCTGATCCTCGCCATCGCCGCCGTGTTCGGGGCCATCGTCCTGCTGGCCCTGGCCGCCACCTCCCAGCTCGAACAGCGCACGGCTATCCGCTCGTCGCTGCGCGACATCGGTGACTACGACGTCGCGTCCCTACGGTCCGAGGAGCTGAGGCTGAGCCTCGGGTCCCGCGTCGGCGCTCCCGCCGCCCAGCGCCTCGTCAGACTCGGGCGCCGGTTCACGCCGGCCGGGTACACGGCCCGTACGGCGGAGAAGCTGACCCAGGCGGGCAAGGCCAGGGCCGACGACCTCGACCGGTTCCTTGCCATCCGGGTCGTCACCATCGCCCTGATCCCTTTGCTCTTCGCGTTCTGTTTCCTCGTGCTCAACGTGGGGGGCAGGCTGCAGTGGTCCATGGCCCTGTTCGGCGCCCTGGTGTGCGTCCTCGGGCCCGACGCCCAGCTCAACCGTGAGGTCGAGGTGCGCCGCTACGCCATCCAGATCCAGCTGCCGGACGTACTCGACCTCCTCACGATCAGCGTGGAGGCGGGGCTCGGCTTCGAGCAGGCGCTCGACCGCACGGTGAGCTCCGTCCCCGGACCGCTCTCCGAGGAGTTCGGGCGCATGCTGGGCGAGGTGCGTGCCGGCGCCAGCAGGGCCGATGCGCTCAGGGCCTTCGAGCAGCGCACGGGCGTCCCCGAAGTGAAGTCGTTCGTCCTGGCGCTGCTCCAGGCCGACGCCTTCGGCGTCTCCATCGGCCGGGTGCTGCGGTTGCAGGCGGACGAGATGCGGGTGCGCAGGCGCCAGCTGGCCCAGGAGATGGCCCAGAAGGCCCCCGTCAAGATGCTGTTCCCCATGGTGTTCTGCATCTTCCCGGCTCTGTTCATCGTGGTGCTCGGCCCGGCCATGATCACGACCCTCGAGGGCCTGCGGAACTCGTGAGGCTGCGGCCGCCGTCGGCTGCCGCGGTGGTGGGCGGAGCGGCTGCGCTGTGGGGCCTCGCCATCGGGCTGCAGCCCCTCGGCGACAACTCCGCCCTCACCCACCTCGCCACCGGCCGCCTGATCCTGGAGCAAGGCGTCCCCCGTCGGGACCCGTTCTCCTTCACCGCCACCGACCACCCGTGGACCGTCCCGTCGTGGCTCGCATCGGTGGGGATGGCGCTGGCCGAGCGCGTGAACGAGGGCCACGGCGTGCTCCTCGCCCGGGCAGTTGTCACCACCGCCCTGGCCGTCCTGGCCTGGCGGCTCACCCGCCCTGCCGGCACACTGGCCGGGCGCATCATCGCCGTCGGCGTCGTCTTGTCGCTCGGCAGCGGCGCCTGGCCCGAGCGGCCGCTCCTGCTCGGGCTGCTGTTCCTCGCCGTGGTGGCCGTGGTGGTCGAGGGCGATCGGGGATCTCCGTGGCTGGTCGCGCCGGTGATGTGGCTGTGGGTGAACGTCCACGGCAGCTTCCCGTTGGGACTGGTCTATCTCGGCGTGCGCCTGGTGGGGCGCAGGCTCGACCGCCGGCCCCTCGGGCGCCTTCCGACGATCGCCCTGGCGGCCGTGGCCGGCACCCTGGCCGGGGCGGTGAACCCCGCCGGCTTCAAGCTGCTCGTGTTCCCCTTCTACCTGCTCGGCCGCCACGACCTGCTGGCGAGGGTGGTGGAGTGGCGCTCGCCGACCTTCTCCGAGACGCCCAACCTCGTCTTCCTGGCTGCCCTGCTGTTGGCGCTGACCCTGGCCGGGCGGCGCCGGTCCTGGGAGGACGGCCTCGTGGCCGCCGTGTTCGGGGCCGCCGCCTGCCTCGGCCAGCGCAACCTCACGCTCGCCACCGTCGCCATCACCCCTGTGCTGGCCCGGGGCCTGGCCGACCTTGGCAGCGTGAACGGCATGCAGCGGAACCGGGCGACCGCGGTGGCGGGGATGGCGCTGTGCGCCGTCGCCGGGCTCCTCGTGATGACGGCCCTCCAACAGAATGCATACGACCTGCGGGCCTACCCCGTGCGCCAGCTCGAGTGGATGGAGCGACGCGGCCTCCTCGACGGCCGGGTGGCCACCCAGGACTTCGTGGGCAACCTGCGCACGGCCCGGGAGGGGCCCGGCAGGCACGTCTTCTTCGACGACCGCTACGACATGTACCCGAGGACGGTGATCGAGGACACGACAGCCTTGCTCGACGGCAGCGAGGGGTGGCAGCGCAGGCTGGACCGCTACCGGGTCGACACCGTCCTGTGGGAGCGATCAATGCCCCTGGCCGGCCTTCTCGCCCTCGACCCGGACTGGCGGATCATCCGCAGGGACACCCGCTGGATCGTGGCGGTCCGGAGGCCGGGAGGCTGAGACGGGGCGTTTGCGACGCCGGCTCCTATTGGAGTTCGCTGGTCGCCGAGGAGAGCTTGTCCCTGGCCGCCCCGCCGATGAGGGAGATGGCGCCGATGCAGACGATCGCGATCAGCGCCAGCAGGAGCGCGTACTCGACCAGGCTCGCACCTCGCTCGTCGCTGATCCGACTGCGGATGACAGCCCGGTAATAGCACCAGCAGGCGTTGAGGGTCTCCATGTGCGGCTCCGCTCCGTCGACCAAGTCTTCCCCACATTACCGGGATCCGGCGCGCCGCGGCGGGAGGATCAGGGCATCCTGCTGGCTGTACTGCTGAGGCTGGCGCCCGTCTCGGCGCCGATGAAGGTGATGGCGCCGATGCAGAAGGCGGCGACGAGCGAGACGAGAAAGGCGTACTCGATGACGCTGGCGCCGGCGTCGTTCGCCACCCGTGCCCGGATCGCAGCCCGGCCGTACGCCCAAAGAAGCGAGAGGGCGGTCATCGTGTCTCCATCAATTTCACGTCACCATCATCGACAGGTCACTGAACGTGGTGGATAGGCCAACTGACCGTTCTTCACGGCGCCGGAGGTCCGGACGCGACGAAAGCGTCCCTCTCGGGACGCTCTTGTCGCGTTGGTCGTCGCGGCGCCGGAGCGCCCTCGGCTAGTTGCGCTAGGGCTTGTTGATCGAGTTGCCCACCGAGGTGAGCTTCTTCTCGGCGCCCGTGCCGATGAGGGTGATGGCGCCGATGCAGACGACGGCGATCAGGGCGAGCAGGAGGGCGTACTCCACGAGGCTGGCGCCGCGCTCGTCCTTGATGTTCTTGCGGATGACGGTCTGGCAGTAGGCCCAGCACATGCTGAAGAGGGTCATAGTCGGCTCCTGATCGTGACTAGCAGTTCGCTTAGTCTCGGCATTGACGCAGAGAATACCTATAGGGCATCTGACCAATTCTTCCGCCCGACTAGTCGAGACGGATGATCCCCATGCGCACCGCCCGCAGGACAGCCTGGGTGCGATCTCGAGAATCGAGCTTCTCGTAGATCGAGGACAGATGGTGGCGAACGGTCTTGATGCTGATGTAGAGCGCCGTGCCGACCTCGGGGGTCGAGGCGCCGTCGGCGATCAGCTTCAGCACCTCCTCCTCCCGCTTCGTGAGGAGGGACTCGGCCTCGTCGGCCAACGTGCCGGCGGGCTGGGCGGCCTCCAGCATGGACGACGCCAGCGCGGGGGAAAGGGCCGCTTCCCCCTTGGCCACCGCCTCGAGCATCGACACGATGTCGTCGGTGGTGCAGTCCTTCACCAGGTAGCCGGCGGCTCCGGCCCGGACCGCCTCCGCCACCACCACAGGGTCGGCGTGCATGGTGAGCATGACGACCTCCACGTCGGGGAACCGTGAGCGGATCACCCTGGTGGCCTCGACGCCGCCGCCCTTGGGCATGGTGACGTCCATGAGCACCACGTCGGGGTGGTGGCGCTCGGCCAGCACGACCGCCTCCTCGCCGTCGGCCGCCTCGGCCACGACGGTGAGGCCGGCTCCCTCCAGGGACCGCCGCAGGCCCTCGCGGAGCAGCGTGTGGTCGTCGGCCAAGAGGATGCGCAGGGGCTCGGGCTCGCTCATCCGACCAGGCTGACCCGGACCTCGGTGCCCGCCCCGGGCGCCGACGAGACGGCCAGTGTTGCGCCGATGGCGTCGGCTCGTTCCTGCATCCCGAGCAGACCGTAGCCCCCGGGGCGACGGTGGTCGCCCGAAGGCATGCCCCGGCCGTCGTCGCTCACCCGCAGCACGGCCCTGTCGTCGTCGGTCGCCCACACGACGAGCAACGACCTGGCGGCGGCATGGCGCTCGACGTTGGTGACCGCCTCCTGGGCGATGCGCCAGATCTCCCGCTCCACGGCGAGGGGAAGCCGGCGGCTCGCATCGATCTCGAGGGAGATCTGCAGCTCCGACCTGCGGCCCACCCGATCGGTGAACTCCGTGAGCGCCCTGCCCACGCTGTACTCCTCTGACACGTCGGTGCGCAGGTCGTCGAGGCTTTCGCGCAGTTCCGCCGTCACCGACCGCACGGTGTCGCGCAGGGCCGTCACCTGGGCGCGCATGTCCTCGGCCGAGCCACTCTTGGCCGCCCGGTCCAGCTCGAAGCCCACCAGGGCCAGGGACTGGCCCACGCTGTCGTGCAGGTCACGGGCGATGCGGCTCCGCTCCCGCTCGGCGGCCAGGGTGCCGATCCGCGAGAACCAGTGGGCGTTGTCGATGGCCACCCCCATCTGCTCGGCGAACGCCTCCATGAGGGCCAGCTGGGGCATCTTCAACGGGTTCTCGGGCCGCCGCTCCACCGCCACCAGGCCGACCAGGTCCTCCCGTGCCCGGAGCGGGGCGTAGATGGCCGAGCCCGATGCACTGCCCAGGCCGCTTCCCGGGTCGAGGTGGGGGTGCAGCTGCGGGACCATCGCCGCGCCGGCTGCCGCCAGCACCGGCGGCAACTCCTCATCATGCAGGCGCAACCCGAGGGTGGTGCCCGTCGAGCGCACGACCGTCCACTGCGATCCCTCGTCCCTCACGAGGATCACCATGACGTCGGGCTCGAACAGGTCCCGGAGGCGGTCGGCACTGGAATCCAACGTCTCGGCCAGGTCGAGGGACATGGGGAGGGTGGCGGCGACACGATGCAGCTGGAGGAGCAGGCCGTTGGCCTCGGAGAGTTGCTGAAGGCGACCGAGGAAGGCTGTCGTTTCGGCGGACGCCCGGAGGCTGATGCGCCGGGCGTACCCGGTCACTGCTGCGACGAGGGCGATCTCGCCCGCCCACTGCACCGTGAGCTGAAAGTCCGCCTGGCTGCCAGCGAGGTGGTAGGGCACGGCGATGCCGGCGATGCAGGCGCCTGCCACCGCCAGGGATGTCGGTATGCCGCCCGAGAAGCCGGCCAGGCTCACGACCGTGAAGACGCCGACGAGATAGGGGGACGTCCAGTGCCCGGTCGCCACGACCGCCGACACCATGACGACCGCCTCGCCGAGGATGCTCGGCAATGCCGCCCGCGACCCGCGGGTGACGTCGACCGGTCGGATGGTTCGCCACAGGGCGAAGGTCAGGACCACGGCTCCGGCGACGGCGTCGGTGTCTGTGCGGTCGCCGGTGGAAAGGATGAGGAGGGCGACGGCAGCGGTCGTCCAGCGGATCGCCGTGACCACAGACGAGAGGTTGTCGCCCCGCGGCACGCTCTCGAAAGAACCCGCGGGATCGAGCGGCGAAGCGGTGCCGACCCGCATCAGGGGCTGCGCCCTCCTGGAGCCGGAACGAAGTTGCGTGGGTGCCAAGAGCCTCGCCTCGATCGGTCCGCAATGGTAGTTGCACGGCATGGATGCCCGGCAGCGGGGAGGTCCGGGCCACCCCGGTAGGCTCCCGCCCATGTCGGGGACGGCGCCCGTCGGCGGTGCTCCTTCGACGGAGCAGCAGCGGCCGGACCGGCCCGGCGAAGGTCTGCGAACAAGGGTCGGGCGGCTGCCGCTGCTCGGGCACGTCTGTCTTCTGATCGCCCTTTTCGCCGTCGTGGCGCCGTTCATGGAGCTCGACGAGACGTACACCTCCGACGAGGGGGCATACGCCATCCAGGTGAGGGACCTCCGTGACGGCCATTGGGCCCACCGCTATGCAGCCCGCACGGTCGACCCCGCCGGCCGGTGGTTCCCGTTGGCAAACTCGACCGCGACCGACGACCGGTATTTCGCCTACGTCCAGCACCCGGCGTACCCGGTGCTGCTGCTGGCGGCCACCCGCGTGGTCGGGCTGGTCGCCGGTCTCCACCTGCTGGCGATCATGGGCGCCGTGGCCCTGGCCGCCGCCGCCTGGCTCCTCGCCGCCGAGGTCGACGACGGCCCGTGGCCGCCCCGGGCGGCATTCTGGTTGGCGGCGTCGGGGCCCGTCGCCCTCCACGCCTACATCCTGTGGGCCCACGCCCTCAGTGCGGCGGTGGCAGGCTTCACCCTCCTCGCCGCCATCCGGCTCCTCCGCGGCGTCCGGGCGCTCCCGCTCGCCGGCCTCACCGCGGGTGTGGCTGCGGGCGTGCTCCTGCGCTCGGAAGGGCTCCTGTTCGCACTCGCACTGGCCGGCGGGCTCCTCCTGGTCGGCCTGCGGGGGCGGCCGATGTGGCACCGGGTGGGGATCCCGGCGCTGTGCGCTGCGGTCGCGGTCGCGGTCACCTCCGTCGAGCAGCGATGGATCCGTTCGATCATCGGGCAGTCCGCCGGCTTCCGGGGTGCGCGCGACACGGTCGGCGCGCCCGGGGTCGATGCGCCGGCGTCGAGCTTCGGGTCAGCCGACTGGGCGAAGGGCCGCGTCGAAGGTGCCTTCCACACCCTGTTCAGCGGTGGCTACGAACAGGCGAGGTCCGTGACGGTCCTGGTGGCCCTGGCACTGCTCGGGTACGCAGCGCGGGCGCACCGGAGGCGCCGCGCCGGCTGGGAGCGCGATGTCGCCTTCGGCCTGGCGGCGTCGGCGGTGGCCTATGCAGGAGTGGCTGTGACCGGCCCCCCGGAGGCCATGACCGGCCTCCTCGCCGCCTGGCCGCTGGCGCTGCTGGGCCTGGCGTCGCTGCAGCACCTCGGGTCGGCTGCGGCCCGGCTGATGCTCGCCGTCACCGTTTTCCTGCTCGGCGCCGTGCTGGCCACGCAGTACCGCATCGGCGGGGGCCTCGAGTGGGGAGGTCGCTTCCTGGCGCCGGCGTACGCCGCCGCGGCGGTGCTGGCGAGCGTCGGGCTGCGCCGTCTCGTCGCCAGCCTGCCGAGCCGACCGGACAGCCGGCGCCGGGTCGTCGTGGGGGCGATGAGCCTGCTCGCCGTGGTCCCCCTCTGGCTCGGGCTGGTGCTGCTCCACGACACCCGCTCCGACCTCGGCCGCCTGCTCGACGAGCTCACGACCGGGGAGCCACAGCTCGTCCTCACCGACAGCGTCGCCCTCCCGCGGGCGGCATGGCGCACCTACGGTGAGCTGGACTGGATGCTCGTCCCTGGCCCGGACCTCGTTGAAGCCACCGAGCGACTGCGCGCCGGCGGGTTCCGGCGGGTCACGTTGCTGGTGGCGGCGAGCGTCGCCCCGGAGGATCTCGAGGCGTTCCCCGCGGTGGAGGACGTGACCGGGCCGGCGGCGCGCCGCCTGGGCCGGCGCACGCTTGAACTCACCTCCCCCTGAGCGGCGGGCGGTGGAGCCGCTGTCACAGGTCGCCGGTACGATCTGTCAGGTGCCGCCGTTCAAGGTCGTCTCGGATTTCGCGCCCGCCGGCGACCAGCCGCGGGCCATCGAGCAGCTGGCCGAGGGGGTCAACCGGGGCGACCGGTTCCAGACGCTGCTCGGCATCACCGGGTCGGGCAAGTCGGCCACCATCGCCTGGACCATCGAGGCGGTGCAGCGCCCCACGCTGGTGATCGCCCCCAACAAGTCGCTGGCCGCCCAGCTGGCCAACGAGTTCCGGGAGTTCTTCCCCGAGAACCGGGTCGAGTACTTCGTCTCGTATTACGACTACTACCAGCCCGAGGCGTACATCGCCTCCAGCGACACCTACATCGAGAAGGACTCGTCGATCAACGACGAGGTCGACCGTCTCCGCCACTCGGCCACCGCCGCCCTGCTCGGCCGGCGTGACGTGATCGTGGTTGCCTCGGTGAGTTGCATCTACGGCCTGGGCTCGCCGGAGGAGTACTCCAAGCGCATGCTCATGCTCAGCCCGGGCGACGAGCGCGACCACCGCAGCGTGCTCAAGCAGCTGGTCGACATGCAGTACGAGCGCAACGACCACAACCTGGTGCGGGGCAAGTTCCGGGTGCGGGGCGACACCATCGAGGTGCACCCGGCGTACGAGGAGACCGCCGTGCGCATCGAACTGTTCGGCGACGAGGTGGAGCGCATCAGCCGCATCGACACCCTCACCGGCGAGCAACTGGGCGACGTGGCCGAGCTCACCATCTTCCCGGCCACCCACTACGTGGCGGGCGACGACCGCATGCGCCGGGCCATCGGCGGCATCGAAGTGGAACTCCAGCAGCGGCTGGCCTTCTTCGAGAGCCAGGGCAAGCTTCTCGAGGCCCAGCGCCTACGCATGCGTACCCAGTACGACCTCGAGATGATGGCCGAGGTCGGCGTGTGCAACGGCATCGAGAACTACAGCCGGCACATCGACGGGCGCTCGGCGGGGGAGCCGCCCCACACCCTGCTCGACTTCTTCCCGAAGGACTTCCTGCTCGTCGTCGACGAGAGCCACGTCAGCGTGCCGCAGCTGCACGGCCAGTACCAGGGCGACCGGTCCCGCAAGGAGACGCTGATCGACCACGGGTTCCGCCTGCCGTCGGCGGCCGACAACCGCCCGCTGCGGTTCGACGAGTTCTACGAGCGGGTCAACCAGTGCGTGTTCCTGTCGGCCACGCCGTCGCCCTACGAGATCCAGCAGTCGGCCCAGGTGGTGGAGCAGATCGTGCGGCCCACCGGCCTGGTCGACCCCGAGGTGATCGTCAAGCCGACCAAGGGACAGATCGACGACCTCATCGGGGCCATCAACGAGCGGGTGGCGGTGGGCGCCCGGGTGCTGGTCACCACCCTCACCAAGAAGATGGCCGAGGACCTCACCGACTACCTGCTCGAGATGGGCATCCGGGTGCGCTACCTGCACTCCAACATCGACACCATCCAGCGCATCGAGATCCTGCGCGACCTCCGCCTCGGCGAGTTCGACGTGCTGGTGGGCATCAACCTGTTGCGGGAGGGGCTCGACCTGCCGGAGGTGTCGCTGGTGGCCATCCTCGACGCCGACAAGGAGGGTTTCCTCCGCAGCGAGACGTCGCTCATCCAGACCATGGGGCGAGCGGCCCGCAACGTCGACGGGTCGGTGGTGATGTACGCCGACAAGGTCACCGACTCGATGCAGCGGGCCATCTCCGAGACCCAGCGCCGGCGGGCCGTGCAGCAGGCCTACAACATCGAGCACGGGATCGACCCGCAGACGATCATCAAGGCCGTCACCGACATCCTCGCCCAGCTCCGCCCTGACCAGACGGCCCCCGTGCCGGGCGGGGGCAAGCGGTCGCGGCGGCGCGACAAGAGCGACTTCGCCGAGCTGCCCCGCGACGAGCTCGGCCGCCTCATCCGCACCCTCGAGGAGGAGATGCACACCGCCGCGGCAGACCTGCGCTTCGAGTACGCCGCCCGGTTGCGGGACGAGGTGAACGACCTCAAGCGCGAGCTACGCGAGGTCAAGATCTGACGGGGCGGCGGGTGCGGCCGCAATGCGGCGTCGCCGCACACACTGGTCAGCCAGGCAGAACCGGCGCGGTCCTGTCCTGCTGACCAGAGCGTCACTTCGGAGGTATCCCGGGCCCGGCGCCGATCCGCGGTAGCATGGACCCAGCGGTCCTCCAGCGTGGAGCTTGGCCGCGGTCGATTTGCGAGCGCATGCTGCGCTTGGTTCTGGTCCTCGGACCGGTGGCCTACGGCAACCTCGGCCACCGATCCTCGAAGGACCGAACTTCATCATGACTTCGTCCGGGGCCACGCCGCCCCGTCGTAACTCCAACCGTGCCAACACGTCCGGCCGCCCCAACGGCGCCGGCACCGGCGGTTCCCGCTCGGGCTCCGGCCGCAGCGCCGGCGGCTTCCAGGGCCGTGGCGCCGCCGGCGGCCAGTCCCGCCGGTCCGGTTCCCCTTCCGCCGGCGGTTTCGGCGGCGGACAGGGCCGCCGGCCTGCGTCCTCCTCCGGAGGCGGCTTCGGCGACGACACCCGGCGGTCCGAAGGCGGCCAGACCCGGCCGTCCGCCACGCCCCGTTCCACGGCTGCAACGCCCTTCGTGCCGGCAGCGTCGTTCGACGAGTTGGGTGTCGACCCCGCACTGGTGGCCGTCCTGGCCGCCGGCGGCATCGACGTGCCGTTCCCCATCCAGTCCGCCACCATGCGGGACTCGCTGGCCGGCAAGGACGTCCTCGGCCGGGGCCGCACCGGCAGCGGCAAGACCGTCGCCTTCGCCGTCCCGATCGTGATGGCGCTCAAGGCGTCGAACCGGCGGGCCCAGCCCCGCCGGCCCCGCTCGCTCATCCTGGTGCCCACCCGTGAGCTGGCCACCCAGGTCGCGTCCACCATCACGCCGCTGGCCGCTGCCGCCAACCTCCGGGTCACCACGGTGTTCGGGGGCGTGGGACAGCACCCGCAGGTCACCGCCCTCCGCAACGGCGTCGACATTGTCGTCGCCTGCCCCGGCCGCCTCGAGGACCTGATCAGCCAGAACCTGTGCCGCCTCGACGCCGTCGAGGTCACCGTGCTGGACGAGGCCGACCACATGGCCGACCTCGGCTTCCTCCCCGGCGTGAAGCGGATCCTCGACACCACGCCGGCCGGCACCCAGCGCCTGCTCTTCTCGGCCACCCTGGACAACGGCATCGACGTGCTGGTGCAGCGCTACCTCACCAACCCGGTCACCCACTCGGTAGACGACGTGAACGCGGCGCCGCCCGACATGACCCACCACGTGCTCGAGGTGACGGCCGACTCCAAGGCCACCGTGGTCCGCGAGCTGGCCTCGGGCCACGGCCGCAGCCTGCTGTTCACCCGCACCAAGCACGGGGCCAAGAAGCTGGCCAAGTACCTCACCCAGGCCGGCGTGCCGGCGGTGGAGCTGCACGGCAACCTGTCCCAGCCCATCCGCCAGCGCAACCTGGCCGCCTTCAGCGCCGGCACGGCGCGGGTGCTGGTGGCCACCGACATCGCCGCCCGCGGCATCCACGTCGACGAGATCGCCCTCGTCGTCCACGTGGACCCGCCCACCGAGCACAAGGCCTACACGCACCGCTCCGGGCGCACCGCCCGTGCGGGCGCGGCCGGCGACGTGGTGACCGTGATGACCAGGGACCAGGCGGGCGACGTGCGCACCCTGGCCCGCCAGGCCGGCATCCGGCCCACCATCACCTCGGTGCGCCCCGGCGACGCCACCATCCTGAGCCTGTCCGGGCCCCACGCCCCGCTGGTGACCCCGCCGCCCCCGGCCCCCGAGCGGGCCCCCCTGCGGGGCGGGCCCCGGTCGCACCACGGGCGGAGCGGTTCCCCGGCCGGCGGCCGAACCCCGGCCGGCGGCCGAACCCCGGCCGCCAGCCGTGGAGGCTCGGCCTCCGGCCGCCCCGGCGGTCGCCGCTTCTCCCGCTGAGGCGGGTGCCATTCTCTTCTCACGCGGCCACACAGGATGTGGCGAAACGAGAAAAGAATGGTCCACCCTCCGGCTGAGTACCGACCGCCCCGCTCGCTCGCTGCCCGGCCAGGGCAGCTGCTGCTTCGCCGGCCGGGGCCGCCCACGGGGTCGGGCGCCCGAGCCCCTCCCCACGGGGACGGCTACAGCTCGGGGTCGATCCCCAGCTTCCGGAGCTTGGCGGCGAGCCGCTCGGCCCGGGCGTACTCCCGCTCGGCCCGGGCCGCCTCCCGCTCGGATCGGGCCAGTTCGTCGCCGCCGCTGAGGACGTTGTGGCCGTCGTGCAGGAGCACGTCGAGGATGCCTGGCTCGGGTGTCTCCAGCCGGACGCAGCCGATCGCCTCCGAGCTGTAGACGATGCACGTGTCGGTGCAGATGAGGGCGCCGCCCCGGAGTTCCCACACGGCGATGACGCCGTCCTCCGGGTCGACCTCGATGTGGAGCGGCACGCCGATTCGCGCGAAGAGGGAGCGCTTGGACTCGAGCTCCCGCCGCCCCCGACCGCGCTTGTTGGCCGGCGACAGGACCTCGATGGTGACCGCCGGGACCGGCTCGGCCGGCACGGCGTAGACCGCCCTGATGCCGGCGGTGAGGCCGGGAACGACGAACACGTCGGCTGCGACCTGCTCCCGGTTGTCGACACGCAGGAAGATCTCGCAGAACACGGCGGCCTGCCCGGCGAGGGCGTGGGTCAGCGCGGCGTGTATGCGCTGGACGACGCGCACATGCAGCTCGTTGGCCGTCATGTCGGGGGCCTCGTCGACGAGTTGCGTACCGATCGGTTCCTCGGCCACGGATGGATGATACGTCCCCACATCGGTCTCCTTCGTCAGGCTGCGATACGTCATCGATGCAGGCGGCCGGCGAAGCCGACGGCGATCTTTGGAGCCGGATTGAGACGTCAGACCGCCAACAGTGGGCGGAACGAAGCCGTTTACCGAGGAAGGGGGTCAGCCCAGGTCGTCGAGGAGGCGTGCCGGGATGATCTCGACCGGGTAGGGCCGCGACACGGTGAACGACTGGTCGCCGGCAACCACTGCAACCTCCTCGTACGTCCCGTCGACCAGCTCCAGCACGGTGACGGACGGCACGTCGGGGTCGACCAGCCAGTAGGCGGGCACCCCTGCCTCCTCGTAGGCCAGGCGCTTGGCCGTGCGGTCGATCCGGCGGGTGCTGGGGGAGAGCACCTCCACCACGAGCAGTGGCGTGGCCGGGAGGTTGGCTGGGGTGAGGTCGGCCGTGCGGGCCACCAGCACGTCGGGCTCGAGGACGGTAGACGGGCTGATGACGTAGTCGACCGGGGCGATCAGCACGATCTCCCCGGCCCGGCGGTGATGGCGGAGGATGTCCCACAGCGCCGTCACACAGACCTGATGCGGGATGGACGGGGCGGGCGTCACGAGGAGCACCCCGTCGAGCAACTCGTGGCGGTAGCCGTCATCGGGCATCCCCTGGAGGTCGTCGTACGTGAAGGGGGAGGTGTGGGTAAGGGCAACCATGCCCCCAGTCTCCCACGACCCTGTGACCGTCTCGAGCACGCGGGTGGACTAGTCCCCGGCGGCCGGTATCGTGGTCCCCGATGTCCGACGCGCTTGTAATTCGGGGCGCCCGGGAGCACAACCTCAAGAACGTCTCCCTGGAGCTGCCGCGGGACAAGTTGGTCGTGTTCACCGGCCTGTCGGGCTCGGGGAAGTCGTCCCTGGCCTTCGACACGATCTACGCCGAGGGCCAGCGGCGGTACGTGGAGTCGCTGTCGTCGTACGCCCGCCAGTTCCTCGGCCAGATGGACAAGCCCGACGTCGACTTCATCGAGGGCCTGTCGCCGGCCATCTCGATCGACCAGAAATCGGCGTCCCGCAACCCCCGGTCCACCGTCGGCACCATCACCGAGATCTACGACTACCTGCGGCTGCTCTACGCCCGCATCGGCGTGCCGCACTGCCCCAACTGCGGGGAGACCATCACCCGCCAGACGCCGCAGCAGATCGTCGACCGGGTCCTCGGCCTGCCCGACGGCACCCGGTTCCAGGTGCTGGCGCCGGTGGTGCGGGGGCGCAAGGGCGAGTACGAGGGGCTGCTGGAGGATCTCGCCAAGCAGGGCTTCGCCCGGGCCCGCATCGACGGCGAGATCCACGAGCTCGACAAGGTGCCCAAGCTGGGCCGCTACGACCAGCACACCATCGAGGTGGTGGTCGACCGCCTGGTGAGCAAGGCGGGCATCGAGCGCCGCCTCACCGACTCGCTGGAGACGGCGCTGCGGCTGGCCGAGGGCGTGGCCGAGGTGCAGATCGTGGGCAAGGACGGCACCGGCGGGCCGGACGACTGCCTCACGTTCAGCCAGCACCTGGCCTGCCCCAGCTGCGGCGTGAGCTTCGACGAGCTGGCGCCCCGCAATTTCTCGTTCAACTCGCCCTACGGCGCCTGTGAGCACTGCGCCGGCCTGGGCACCCGCTTCGAGGTCGACCCCGAGCTGGTGGTGCCCAACACCGACCTCAGCATCGACGAGGGCGCGGCGGCGCCGTGGTCCGGTGGGCGCTCCGAGTACTTCGGCCGGGTGCTCACGGCGGTGGCCGAGACGCTGAAGTTCTCCACCAAGACGCCGTGGAAGAAGCTCAAGAAGGCCGAGCAGAAGGCGCTGCTCTACGGCACCACCAAGCAGGTGCACGTGCAGTACCGCAACCGCTACGGCCGCACGCGGTCGTACCACACCAACTACGAGGGGATCATCCCGTACCTCCAGCGTCGCCACTCCGAGGCGGAGTCGGACTACATGCGCGACCAGATCGAGGGCTACATGCGGGAGGTCCCGTGCCCCGACTGCGGGGGCGCCCGCCTCAAGCCGGCGTCGCTGGCTGTCACCGTCGACGGGCGCAACATCTTCGAGCTGTGCAACCTGTCGATCGCCAAGGCGGCCGTCGCCCTCGACCAGCTCACCCTGTCCGAGCGTGACCACCTCATCGCCGACCGGGTCCTACGGGAGATCCGGGCCCGCACCCGGTTCCTCCTCGATGTGGGGCTCGACTACCTCAGCTTCAACCGCTCGGCCGGCACCCTGGCCGGCGGCGAGGCCCAGCGCATCCGCCTGGCCAGCCAGATCGGCAGCGGCCTGGTGGGCGTGCTCTACGTGCTCGACGAGCCGTCGATCGGTCTGCACCAGCGGGACAACCACCGCCTCATCGAGACGCTGAAACGCCTGCGGGGACTGGGAAACACGGTCATCGTGGTCGAGCACGACGAGGACACCATCCGCGTCGCCGACCACATCGTCGACATCGGCCCCGGTGCGGGAGAGCACGGCGGTGAGGTGGTGGTGTCGGGCACGTTCGAGGACCTGGTGGCGTGCGAGCGGTCGCTCACCGGCGACTACATCGCCGGCCGGCGGAAGATCCCGGTGCCCGAGATGCGGCGGGAGCCGGGCGACGACTGGCTGGTCGTGAAAGGCGCCCGGGAGCACAACCTCAAGGACATCGACGTCGAGTTCCCACTCGGGTGCTTCACCGCCGTTACCGGCGTATCGGGGTCGGGCAAGTCCACCCTCGTCAACGACATCCTCTACCGCGTCCTCATGCAGCGGGTCTACAAGTCGAAGACGGTGCCGGGCCGCCACAAGACCGTCCAGGGCGCCGAGGTGCTCGACAAGGTCATCAACATCGATCAGTCGCCCATCGGGCGCACCCCCCGGTCGAACTGCGCCACCTACACCGGGGTGTTCGACGCCATCCGCAAGCTGTTCGCCCAGACCACCGAGGCCAAGGTCCGGGGGTACCTGCCGGGCCGCTTCTCGTTCAACGTGAAGGGCGGCCGATGCGAGGCGTGCTCCGGCGACGGCACCATCAAGATCGAGATGCACTTCCTGCCCGACGTGTACGTGCCGTGCGAGGTGTGCGCCGGCGCCCGCTACAACCGCGACACGCTCGACATCACGTTCAAGGGCAAGACCGTCGCCGAGGTACTCGACCTGCCGTGCGAGGAGGCACTCACCTTCTTCGCCAACCAGCCGGTGATCTCCCGCCACATGCAGACGCTGGTCGACGTGGGCCTCGGCTACGTACGCCTCGGCCAGCCGGCGCCCACGCTGTCGGGCGGTGAGGCGCAGCGGGTGAAGCTGGCGTCGGAGCTGTCGAAGCGCTCCACCGGCCACACCATCTACATCCTCGACGAGCCCACCACCGGTCTCCACTTCGAGGACATCCGCAAGCTGCTCACTGTGCTCGGCCGGCTGGTCGACCAGGGCAACTCGGTGCTCGTCATCGAGCACAATCTCGACGTGATCAAGACGGCCGACTGGGTGGTCGACCTCGGGCCCGAAGGCGGCGACGGCGGCGGCCGGGTCGTGGTGGAGGGCACGCCGGAGAAGGTCGCCAAGACGCCCGAGAGCTACACCGGGCAGTTCCTGGCGCCGCTGCTGGGGCCGTAAGGGAGCCGCTACCGGGTGCCCACCAGGTCGGGCTGATCGCCATGCCGAGCGGGCTCGGCTCCGGGGCAAGCGCTTGTACCTCGGCGGATGCGAGGCTTCTACGCCGAGATGGGCGTGCGGGAGCTGCTCGTCGTCGACCCGGCGACAGCCCGTGTCGAGCTGTTCGTCCTGAGCGACGACGCCCTGCATGCGGTACCTGCCGGCGCCGACCGCTCGGTTACCGCCGAGTCCCTCGGGGTCACGTTCTCCACCGGTGCCGGCGGGCATCTCCGCCTGGACTGGGTCGGGGGCACAGCCGAGATCTGAACGCTCGGGCTGGCCCTTCCGGACAGGCGCTCGACGGGAGCCGAGCGTGAGACGCGTGTTGCAGGCCGTGACCTGCGCCCCCGTCACGCGCACCAATGCACGGCATCCGGTCGGAAGTCGAAATCGGGCTCTCCTCCACCGGCGTTCGCCGCCAAGCTCGGGTGTGGACCGAAGTGGCCGGAGCCAGGGGCGAGCCCCTCCGGGCGCCGACGTAATGCGGCACGGTATACTTTTTGCATGACACAGCTAGCCATCCGCATCGACGACGACCTCATCGCCGGGCTGGACGACCTGATCAAGAACAACGAATTCGCTACTCGCTCCGAAGGCATCCGAGCCGCGCTGAAGCTGCTGCTCGATCAGCATCGCTGCGCCAACAATGCTCGGCGTGACGTGGATGCCTACACAAAGTTCCCTGAGGCCGATGACGAGCTGGCCGGCCTGGCCGAGTTCGCCACCGCCAAGATGATCGAAGAAGAGCCCTGGTGAGAAGAGGCGAGATCTGGTGGGCCACGCTCGACAAGCGTCGGCCGGTCCTCATCCTCACTCGTGATGCAGCCCTTGCCGTCCGCACGAGGGTGATGGTGGCGCCCCTGACGAGGACCGAGCGAGGGCTGCCATTCGAGGTCGCCGTGACCAAAGACGACGGCGTCCCACGCCGATCAGTGATCAGCCTCGACAATGTGACGACGATCTCCAAGGCCCACCTGCAAGGCCGCATGGCCACCCTCGGGCCCGAACGAATGACCGAGGTCTGTGCAGCACTCAGCTACGCCATCGACTGCTGAGCTGCGAGGAGCGGCCGCCGCCTTCGCTCCGAGCTCGCAGCTCGGATGCAGCACGACGACGTGCGACCACGGCTGCCGTTGGCGCTGCGGCACACGGCCAGCTCCGGCGTGCGTAGTACGCCGGCGCGGCATCGTCCTGGGCCGTCGTCAGTGCCAACAGCTCGGCGCCACGCCGGGATCTGACTGACGACGACCGCTACGTCGCCACCGACGATGGCGCTGACGATCTCGGCCACGTCGGGCCCTCCCGCCAGGGCCGGCCGCCGGCCCGAGGGTCCATCCCGGAACACCACTATCGGGTGGGCCTCCATCCGGAGACCCTCGTCGATGAGGCGCTCGGCCAGCGATGAGGACGACGTCCGCCGCCGCGCCGCCGCCGCCTTGAGTCGTTCGTGCACGCTTCACGCCGTCACCGGGGTAATCGTGGTGAAGGCACCCAGAGGGACAGGCGGGCGCATGATGTCATATACGCCATCTTGACATCACACCTCGTGCCGGGGGACACTAGAGCCGTGGCCCGCCCGACCTTCCCCTTGCGGTTCACGCACGACCGGCTTCGCGAGCTGGTCCGGGTCGTCGCCGAGCGGGAGGGCATCAGCCAGAACGAGCTGCTCGAGCAGGCCGCCGAGCACGAGGTGGTCGCCCGGGGCGCCCTGCTCGCCGACGACCTCGAGGTAGCCGCCGCGCAGCTCCGGGCCGCGACCGGCCCGATGGCGGCCGAACGCATCGAGTCGAGCATCGCCGCCTTCGTGGAGGGAGAGGCGCGTCCCGATCCCGTCAGGCCGCGTCGGATCACCCGTGGCGCTCACCCGGCCGAGGCCGCCGCAGCGTCGAGGATCGGCGCCGTCGCCGCCTTCGAGCACGGGTAGGTGCCGGGGCCGAACTGGTCTGACGACGACCCGGCGGACGCGCAGCGGATCGTCGCCAACGTCACCCTGGCGCTTGCGGATGTGTCGCAGCTCGCCGCTGACCGAGCGATCCCGACTGAGGCGGACCTCAAGCGGTGGCACTCGATCATCCATGGCGGCTGCGTCGTCCCCTCCCCGGCGTATGTCGGCAGGTTCCGTGGTGAGAGCTACCCCGATGTGGCCGACTACGAGGTGGGCGTGGGCCCGACGATGCCGGACGGGTTCCCCGACCGTGTCGGCGTGTGGGCCGCTGACGTGGCCGGTGCCACGGCGGCGTTCTTCGGCGGCCTCACTGCCGCTCTCACCACCCTCGACCCGGTCATTCCCGCCGGGGCCCGCCCGTCGATGGTCGACGTGCTGCACGAGGTGGTCGGCGTCACAGCAGTCGCGCATGGCGAGTGGGTGCGCATCCACCCCTTCGTGAACGGGAACGGCCGAGCCGCCAGACTCCTGGCGGCGCACATCAGCCTTCGCTACGGGCTGCCGATCTTCGTGACGCTCAAACCCCGTCCCCACGACGTGGCCTACGCCCGCGCCTCGAGGCGGTCGATGGGGCGCCCCCCGAGCTTCGTCGGCGACCATGCCGAGGCGACCGCCGTCTTCGCGCACCTTCTCGCACTGCAATTGCTCGGCCCCTGAGCGCTGGGTGGCCGGGAGAGTAGGGGCGTGGCGTGTCGCACCGGAGCGCGACGAGCCGATCCCGCCATCCGTCGGTGGCATCGAGCACAGCTCGACGGACCTCATCGGGAAGAACACCCGAGAACGGGCTCATCTGGCGCATGTCATGGCCGTGCTCTCCCTCCTCGAGGAAGGCGCAGCGAACCGCCTCGGGGCCCGATTCGATCACCCGGCGCCACTCATCCAGCCATCGCCGCGCCGAGGTGGCACCCACGAGCTTCTCGGCCAGCACGAGGTTTTCCTCCGCAAGACGCTGCGCCCGCCCGAAGTCCCGCTGGACGGCGGCGGCGGTCGCGGCAGCCAGTGCCAGGCTACCGTGCTCCCGGCGCTCTCGCAGCACCGAGCCCGGGCCGCCTGGGGTCAACCGGATCTCGATCTCCAGCCCGACGGCGCTGGCAATCCGTTCGAGGGTCGACAGCCTCGGTTCCTTCGTCCCACTCTCGTAGGCGGCGACCGTCGGCCCTGATGTCCGTGCCAGCGCGGCGAACGACCGCTGACTCAGCCCCGTGGCGTCGCGTGCTTGTCGCATCAGCGACGCAGAGATGGGTTGCACTCCCACGAGTACCGATCCAACGCTATCCAGATAGATAGCGGGCGGCCTCGCGTGGTCGCTGTCCTGTCAGCGTTGTGAGTCAGCTCTCGCAGCACCAGTAGTCGTTCATGAGCTGAATCGCCTCGTCGCGGCTGAGCGACGCTATTTCGTGGTCGCTGAGGCCCAGCGTGTGGACGAGTTGGTGAGCCAGGCCTGCCGGGAGGGCTGTGGCGGGCAAGGAAGCGACCGGCCCACCGCGCTCTGGTGGTGTTCCCTTCTCGACGCAGGTCCAGAAGTCCGTTTCGGCGACGCAAAGCTGGGTCTCGAGGATGTGAATCCACAACGACGCCCCATAGATGTCGTTGTTCGCGGGCCGGGAGATCCGGGTGCGGAGCACGTTGCCGTCGGGGAGGGCCAGCTCGTAGGTGTGGCCGACCTTCTTGCCGGGGGCGTTGCGAAGTTCGTCCCAGCCTTCGATGTCGCAGAACTTCTTGTGCCGTCGACGCGAGGCGGGGCCGGCGCTCACCTGGAGGTGGCGGTGGGCGCCTCGCCGACGAGGATCCACTCCCGGAGCTGCTCGTCGGTGCTGAGGACGATGAGCTCGACGAGCGACCAGTTGTCACGATGGTTCGGGGCGTCGACGAGGCGCTCGTCCCAGTCGTCTGCGTATTCCCGTAGCGCGTCGATGAGGTCATCGACGGCCCCGTCGAGTGTCGCAGCATCGCCCGCCACGGGGACGCCGGGAACGAGCGCCGCCCAACCGCCGCCCTCGGCAACCACGACAGCGTGCGATGGCCGCAGTCGGGCCAGCTCGCAGCGGAGCAGCCCGGCGGAAACCACAGTGAAGACGTCGTGGTCGCGCGCCAGTGTCGTGATTCGGCCGGTCCGCGCCGTGTCGAGAATGGTGCGCAGGTTCGTGCGAGCCTCGGTGTAGCTGGCGAAGTGCCGGGTCATGGGTATGCCTCCCTGCATGATTGTCCGCCAGGGTGCTACGTACGTCAGGTACCTTACGTACTTGGCAGCGGAGATTGGAACTGACGAGGGGTTGCAGGAAAGCCGCGTGGTCGCCTGCGACAGCGTCCTCAGGACCCCGCAGGCAGCGCTCGACGCGGGCCGGTCGACCGCCTCGGCATCGCCAGGCTCGTCGAGTCGGCGCTGCGGCATGCCCTCGACATCCGCCACTGACCGGCGAGACCTCGCGGCAGGGCGCCCACTGCCGCGTTCAGGCCCCGACAGGCCAGTGCTCGACGGCCAGCTCGGCTATGGGGAAGTCCTTGGGATTGCCGGTTGCAAGGCGGGCGCCGATGCCGACGGCGGCGGCCGCGATCAGGCAGTCCGCCTGGCTCAGGGTGCGCCCGGCGGCCGCCATGTCGCGTCGCCACCGGCCGGCCTGCTGCCCTTCCTCGAGGCCGAGCGGGGCGATGCGGAGGCCGGCGAGGAGCCGCTGGGCCCTTGCCTCCTCGTCGGGGCGAAGGCCCCGGCTGACCTCCTCGACGTTGACGGCGCATACGAACGGCGTGTCGCCGGCGCGACGTAACCCACGGAGTCGGTCGGCGGCGGGGCGGCCCCGCAGCGCGTCGATCAGCACGGTCGTGTCCAGGAGGACAGCGCCCATTCAGCCCACCCGGCGGGGGTCGCCCGACCGCTGGTCCCGCACCCAGGCCGCTGGATCGTCATCCCAGTCGTGGCCGCTGTCAGGGATCGTCGCCATGCCGGCTTCTATCTCCTCCCACCGGCGTTCGTCCGCCAGCGCCCGCCGGAGGGCGTCGGCGATGAAGCGACTTCGCTGGCGGTGGCCTACCCGTGCATCCAACTCGGCCACGACGTCGTCGTCGATGGCTATGTGCAGTCGCATGGGCCGAGGATAGCCCACGGCCGTGAAGGCCGGCGCCGTCCCCGCTCACGTCGGCATTGCCGCCGGCCGCCGAGCGGGGACGAGCCGGTCTGAACTCGTGCGGCGAAGCGCCCTCGCCGTCTTGGAAGCAGCTGATCTGGCCAGGGACGATCAGCGCCTTAGGACGCCTATCGGCGAGTACCCCAGGATGTGGCGCTGGTCGAGTCCGCCCGCCGGCTTGCGGCCCGGACCTCACCCGTTTGGTAGCGCGCGGCGAGGTGTTCTGGGCCGACCTGGGCCTACCGACCGGTCGTCGGCCCGTTTGCGTCCTCACCAGGGACGCCGCCATCGACGTGTTGCAGGCCGTGACCTGCGCCCCCGTCACGCACGCCATCCGCGGCATCCAGTCGGAAGTCGAAGTCGGGACTGATGAGGGCCTACCGGAAACCAGCGTCATCGCGTGCGACAGCGTCGTGACGATCCCGAAGTCGGCGCTCGACGCCGAGCCGGTCGGGCGCCTCGGTCTCCCCAAGCGCGTCGAGTTGGATCAAGGGCTTCGCTCCGTCCTGGACATCGGGTACTGACCGGCCGGAGTCTGTGTCATGGACGAGCATGTGCCGCCGGCGTTGCTCAGCACGCCATCACCTTGGCCATGGCGGTGCAGAACTCAGGCCATCGCTCGGGCGCCACCTGCCCGGCCCGCCGGAGCAGGCAGCCCGTCGGCACGAGCTGGATGTTGTCCAGGTTGGCGACGCTGCCGTCGCGGACTCCCTCGGTGGCGCCCAACGGAACCTCGGTGCCGAGGCAGCGGACAGTCGTCGTGATCGGGGCGACCAGCACCCGGGCCAGACGTGAAGCAACGCGCTGGCGGGTGAGGACGACGACCGGGCGCACCTTGTCGAGGTCGGCCCACCACAGCTGACCGTGCCCAAGGGGGATCATGCCGTCGAGCGGCGGCGGCGCTGGGCGGCGAGGCGCAGGACGTCGGCGGGCACCTTGCCGTCATACGGCAGGTCGGGCCCCGGTGCCGTCGCCATGTCGAGATCCGGGTCGTCCTCGTACGGGAACGCCGCCAGGGCAGCCAGTTCGCGCTCCTCGTCCAGCTGATCGATGAGCGCCTTCAGGGCGCGGTCGAGGATCCGGCTGTCGGGACCACCCAGCATCTGACGAACCGTCGCCAGCTGCTGCGCATCGACTGTGGTAGAGATGCGAACACGATTGATGCTACAGAAAATAGCATGCACGTTGGCGGCCCGAGCTGCCACGTACCGTCGCATGCACCGATCTCGAGCGGTGGCACACGGGCGACGACAGCTCAGCCAGGCGGCAGAATCGACGCGACCTCGACGACGGCGTCGGGGACGGCCTCGGGAGCGATGAGGTCGCCCTCTGGAGCGGTACTCGCACATGCCGCCGGGGCTGTCCTGAAGGGGACGCGCAGTCGGATCCACCTGCCAGCTGGTGACACGGGCTCGACGCCCTGCTCCGCCACCTTGTGGTGTTCGGCGGCGCCGTCCCCGTGAGCCCATGGAACGTGAAGTGCGCCCTACCCGCCTGGCGGAGGTGCTGTCGTCGGACGAGGCACACTCCGGCGTGCGGTTGCGCCCGCCTGCGCTGCTCTACGACTCGGGGTCGATACCCAGCTCCCGGAGCTTGCCGGCAAGCCGCTCCGCCCGAGCGGACTCGCGGTCTCCTCGGGCGAGCTCTTCATGGTCGTCGAGAACCTCGCGGCCGTCGGGGAGGAACACATGCACCAACCCGGGGGCAGGCGTCTCCAGCCGCACGCCGCCGATGGCATCGGAGGTGTAGGTGGTGCACAGCTCGGTGCGGGCGAGGACGCCGTCACCGAGCTCCCACACGGCGATGAACCCGTCGTCCGGGTTGATCTCGATGTGGAGCGCGACGCCGATGCGGGCGAAGAGGGATCGCTTTGCCTCCAGCTCGGAATGCCAGGGGCGACGAGCACGTCGGGAGAGGCCTGCTCGCGGTTGTCGACGCGCAGGAAGATCTCGCTCAACACGCCGGCCTTTCCCCGGAGTGCGTAGGCCAGCGCGGCGCGCAGGCGGAACAGGACACGAACGTGCAGCTCCGAGGCCGTCACGTCGACCGCCTCGTCGACGAGTTGGGTACCGACGGCTTCGGTGGCCATGGCCTCATAATAGGTGGCCACATCGCTTCTCCTTCGTCTGCCAGGTGATGAGGCCAGAGACCCTGAACGCCTGCGGGGACTGGGCAACACGGTCATCGTGGTGGAGAACGACGAAGACACCATCCGGGTGGCCGACCACGTGGTCGCTATGGGCTCCGCTGGCGGGGGATCACGGCGGCGAGGTGGTGGTGTCCGGCACACTGAACGACCTGCTGGCGTGCGAGCGTTCGCTCACCGGCGACTGCATCGACGGCCGGCGGATGCCGAAGCGTTCCACCGGCCACACCATCTACATCCTCGACGAACCCACCACCGGGCTGCACCTCGAGGACATCCGCGGGCCGGCTCAGCCAGGCGGCAGGATCGACGCGACTTCGACGGCGGCGTCGGGGAAGGCCTCGGGAGCGATGAGATCGCCGTGGTGGCGCGCGACCCGGTCGCGGTAGGCACCGTCCTCGGGCAGGCGACAGACCTCGATGTGGCCGGCGGGGAGGTTGACGAGCCACACCTCGGCCACGCCCGCGCCGGCGTAGAGCGGGAGCTTGTGCTCAGCGTCGCCTGCGGCGGTGGTGTCACCGACCTCGATGACGAGGAGCACGTCGTCGGGGGTGGGATGGGCGTGCTCGTAGTAGTCGTCGCGCGGGCGGAGCAGGGCGACGTCGGGCTCCGGCTCGGAGAAGTCGTCCAGGCGGATGGGGTCCTGAACGCTGGCGATCGCCCGGCCCTGCAACGGTGCGGCGAACAGAGCGACGAGCCGCTTGACGCAGGCCGCGTGGTGCGAGCCGACGGCAGGCGTCTCCACGATCGCCCCCTGGAGCAACTCGACGCGCGAGTCCTCGTCGAAGATCTCCGCCTCGGCCATGCGGTGGTACTCGTCGACGGTGAAGCGTTGATGTGCAACGGGTTGGACCGCCATGTCACGAAGGTACAGCGCCGGCCGCCGGCGGCGGTAGGTACGCAGTCTCAGTGTCGGTCGAGGGAAACCCAAGCCGGTGGTAGCCCCGGGTCCGGAGGGCGGCGCCCCACCGGCTGCATGAACCGTGCATGCAGTCCGGTAGGCTGGCGGGGTGGCCAAACACATCCAGATCCGCGACGTGCCGGACACGGTCCACGCCGCGCTCCGGGAGCGAGCGGCAAAGGCAGGGGTGTCGCTGTCGGAGTACCTGCGCCGCGACCTTGCCGAGCGCGCCTCACGGCCTACGGACGGCGAGTTGTTCGACCGCCTGGCACGGGGCGCCCGCTCGGACTGGTCGTTCGAGGACGCCGTGACCGCGGTGCGGGCCGAGCGGGACGTGCCCTGATCGTCGTCGATGCCTCGGTGCTCGGCCCTGCGCTGATCGGGCGTGGGCCTGCAGGCGAGGAGGCTCGCCAACGGCTCAATGGCGAGGCGCGTCATGCTCCGCACCTGGTCGACCTCGAGGTCGCCGGCCAGCTACGGCGAGCCGTCTCCCAGGGCCGGGCCAGCGAGCGCGACGCCCGACGGGCCATCGTCGATATGTCTCGCATGGCCCTGGAGCGGTACTCGCACATGCCGCTGCTGCCCCGCATCTGGCAGCTCCGCGACAACCTCACTGCCTATGACGCGGCGTACGTGGCCTTGGCCGAGGCTCTCGGCGCACCCCTGGTGACCGCCGACGCCCGTCTGGCCAGGGCAGCCGGCGTACGGTGCGAGGTCGAGGTGCTGAAGGCATGAGGCGCGTGCAGGATCAACCAGCGGAGGCCACGTTCCTCCTGTCGGGGGCCGACAGAGCCGTGCGAGTGGCCCCACCCCTGGACGCGTAGGGCTCCATGCGCCGGGTCGCACGGCTCCTGTTGTACGTCGGGACGGTCGGCATCGTCCTGTGGCTGGGGAAGTACCACGCGGCCGAGATCGCCGACCCGCCGTACGACTTCACCGACTCGTTCCGTTTCGCCTGGTCGTTTGCCTACGTCAGCTTCCTGTGCGTGGCCGCCTACGGGCTGGGGTTGCCGGACCTGGCCCGCAGCTGGCGGACCGCCGTCGGGCTGTCGGCCGCCGCCAGCGTGGCAGCGGCGCTGGCCATCTCGGTTGCCCAGCTGGTCCTGGGGTCGGCGCTGCTGCCCCGGTTCGTCGTGTTCGGTACCGCCCTGCTCGTCGTCCCCTGGTATGTCGCCTGCGCAGCCCTGTCGTCCGGCGGACGCCTGCGCCAGGAGGGGCGTGACCGGGTGGTTCTGGTGGCATGCGCCGAGGACGCCGCCGCCTTGGCCGCCGACCTGGGTCGCAACCCGGAGCGCCCGGCCACCCTTGTCACGGTGCTGGCGCCGGAGGATGCCCGCTCGAGGGCGCCCGACCACCGGCCGCTGGCCGACGCGGCCGTGGGGGCGAGGGCATCGGTCGTCGTCCTCGCCCGCGAGGCCCAGGGCGACGAGTCGATCGTCCACCAGGCGGGCGCCCTCCACGAGACCGGCATGAGGGTGCGCACCTTGTCGTTGTTCTACGACGAGTGGCTGGGCAAGCTCCCCCTCTCGGAGCTGGAGCGGATGGCGCTGATGTTCGACATCGGGGAGCTCCACCGGGCCCGCTACGGGCGCATGAAGCGTGCCCTCGACATCGCCATCGCCCTCCCCGGGCTGGTGGTTCTCCTCGGGGCCATGGGGTTCGTCGTGCTGGGGAACCTGGCCGCCAACCGAGGGCCCGTGTTCTTCCGCCAGTCCCGCATAGGCAGGTACAACCGGCCCTTCACCATCTACAAGCTGCGGACGATGCGGCCCGGTCACGGGTCCAGCACCTGGACCACCCCCGACGACCCGAGGGTGACGCCGTTTGGGCGCCTCCTCCGTCGGACGCACCTCGACGAGCTGCCCCAGGCGGTGAACCTGCTCAAAGGCGACCTGTCCATCGTCGGCCCCCGCCCCGAGCAGCCCCACTATGTGGAGGAGCTGACCGAGAAGATCCCCTTCTACCGGCTGCGTAACCTCGTTCGCCCCGGCATCACCGGCTGGGCCCAGGTGAAGTACGACTACGGTGCCAGCGAGATCGACGCCATGGAGAAACTCCAGTACGAGTTCTATTATCTGCGCCATCAGGGGCTAACGCTCGACGCCCGCATCATCGGTCGTACTGTCCGCAGCGTGGTGGGAAGGGGGGGCCGATGAGAGCGCCCGCCAAGGGGTGAGCTTGTCCTCGTTCGTACCGATGTGAAGGGGAGAGGCACCGTCGTCATTCAAGCGGCACACCACGATGAAGCTGTCCTCGCGTTCGGGCATCCTCTCGAGTAGCACCACAAGTTCGAGGTTCAAGCTCTGCAACAAGAAAGCAACTTCGTTCTGCGTCCAAGCGTGGTAGTGGATAAACCCCTCGTTGGCGATCCACTCGCGGTTCCACTCGCCCCCTTTCGTTCGTGCTCGAGGGTCCTCTGCCCACATCGGGGCCGCCGCAGAAATGACCCCTTCGAAGTCCGTCCAGTGCGTTGATAGTAGGGCAGAGTCCGAGCGACCAAATTCATCCCAGTGGTGCTTAGCGTCGTGGACTGGCCGTCCCCGATCGAACGTCCGGTTCGCGTGGGGAAGGACGAGGAAGAGATACCCGCCCAAGCGGACCACGCGGCGCCATTCGAGAAGCGCAGCAATAACGTCTGGCTGATGCTCTAGGCAGTGCGAAGCCAACAGATAATCAAGAGACCCACTTCGAAGCGGTATGTTCGCCCCGTCGGCAATGATGTCCACATCGCGCCTAGTCCCAGCCCAGTCAATACGTCGATCAACGAGCAGAGTCGAGGCACGGTCAGTGTAAGGATCCCCGCCAGCCCCGATCTCGGCGCCCATTCCCGAGCAGTACGAATCTAGCAAGTGAGCGGTGAGAGCTCCTTGTCGCAAACCGAGTCGGCCGATTGGGCCACGAAGTTCTTTACGGAGGACTTGGCGTACCTTCTGCTTCAAGCCTCCGAGCGCCGGTGTGGAGACGGAGGCGCTGTCGCCCGAGGTGTCGTTCCGACGAATACGCCGCCCTCGTGAGCGCTCTCTCATTGCCGATACGAGCGCGTGGCCGATCCTTGGAAGCCTGCCCGTGCCCAAAAGGTCACTCTGTCCCAGACAAGCATCGCGGATTGCCAAATCTCAAACTGACCTTTCATGGGGCAGGTTGGTCGAGTGCGTGCACCGTCGGCGTCAGTGGTAGCCGACTGCGTACCCTCACCGCGTAGGGCGATGGCGCTAGCCTAGCGGGAAGCCGTTAGCAACGCGGGCTGAGTGGTCGGAAGGGGGCGAGTGCGTACAAGTTCCTATCTCCTTCACTTCATCGCCGTCGGCGAGGGGATAGCGCGTTGTTCCCTCGGACTGCCGACCGGTACCTGTGCGCGGCGACCGCGCCCTGCCCAAGCGCCCATAGCGGGCCGCGGGTGGATCTCATGAAGGAACTCCCGTTAGTGACGGTCGTTGTGCCAACGCTCAATGAGGAAACAGAGATTGCGGCCTGCATCGAAGCCATTGGGTGCCAAACGTACCGGGCGGAGCAGGTACAGCTCATTCTCGTCGACGGATGTTCGAGCGATCTGACGGTCGAGACGGCGCGCAGAGCGGCTGCTTCTTACCGGTTCGCGGAAGTGGTTATCCTGGACAACATCCGACGACGAACGTCCGTGGGGCTAAACCTCGCGCTGGCTCGGGCGACCGGACAGTACGTGAGTCGCGTCGATGCCCGGAGCAGAATCCCCCGACACTACCTCGATACCTCGATCGGGATCCTTCGCAGTCGACCTGAAATCGGAGTCGTCGGAGGATCACAGTCGGCTCAGCAGCGCAGCGATCGGGTGATCGATGTCGCCATCGCCAGGGCACTTCGGAATCGTTGGTCAACGGGGCTCAGCAAGTATCGACGGTCATCCACGTCCCAGCCGAGCGACACGGTCTGGATGGGGGTGTTCCGAACTGAGGACTTACGGGTGCTTGGTGGTTGGGCGGAATCTGTCGCACTCAATGAGGACTTTGAGCTGAACCGTCGATACCGGGAGTCAAACAAACTTGTATGGTACGAAGCCTCGTTGATCTCAGGATACCTTCCACGTCGCTCTCTAACAGCGCTAGCCTTTCAGTACTTCTACTTTGGTCGAATCAAAGGCACCTGGTGGGCGCGAGGCGAGAAACCTGCCGTCCGACAGGCCGCCCTGCTTGCAGCCCCTCCAGTGGCCGCTGTTTTGATTGTGGAAGCAGGGAGGCGTGTTGGCTGGGTGAAGGCTTTGCTTCTTGGTCCAGGCTTTCTCCTCCTGATTGACGAGACGGGGAGCACAGGTCCACCGTCATGTCTCACTGCACGACCCGTGGCCGCAATCGCGATCGGGGTCTACAGCCTCTCATGGTGGTTCGGAGCGTGCCTCGGCTGGATTGGCGAAGTGATCGGCGCTCATCATAAACATGGTTGAAAAAAGAATGGCTGTTGTATTCGTAAATTTCCACTCGGAGCAGCTTATTGTTCCGAAGGTCTCACAGCTCTCAGAAGAAGGCTTTCTGATAGCTGTGAGAGATAACAGTGGCGGCTACCCGCGGGATATGGCTGACTATGTCGTTGCTGGCTCCAACATCGGCTTCGGCGCCGGATGTAATCGGGCTGCGTTGTCCCTTCAACGCCAGGTTGATGTGTTCTGTTTTCACAATCCGGACGTGGAGGCGACCGCAACGACACTTAGGTCGCTTGAGCAGGCCGTACGAGCGCAACAGCGCCCTGGCATCGTCGCTCCATCCGAGCGAGTGGGGAGCCGGGTACGCACTATCGGTTACCACTATCCGACATCGGCCCGGGAGTTCTTGCTCTCCCTGAGGACGGTCAGCCGCTTGGGGGGGTCCGGGCGAATCGCTAGTGATGGTGGCCGCGGTCGCGGTCCCGGCCTACCCCTGGGTGTGAGGGGGCGGCGCTTCCCTTCTGGGGCACTGCTCGTTGTCGCCCGGGAGGCGTTCGAGGCGGTGCGAGGCTTCGATGAACGGTATTTTCTCTACGCCGAGGATCTGGATCTTTGCCACAGGGTCCAAAGCAGTGGTCGAGAGGTCTCCATCCAACCGGACCTCGTAGCCGACCACCTCTGGGGACGCAGCAGCCCACTGGATGGAGCGAGGCGTGAGATCCTTCGGTGGCTAGGCGTAGAGCTATTCGCTGAGCTCCACGGCAAGTCCTGGCGAGCGATGCGCGCGGCCCATCGCGTAGTACTTCCGACGATCGGGCGACACTGCGCTCCCCTGGCAGCCGAGGTGGGCGTGCTCTGGAAGGGCAGGTGCAAGCCGTCGGAAACGCTTGGGTCATTGCGACCCCAGCTCGTCTCGGGTGCACTACTCCGAGCGCCTGCGCCTGAGTGACTGGTCCACAGAACGCCCGAAACCTGACCAATGACCCTGAGAGTTCGGTAGGCCGACTCGGCTTCGTCGCAGGCCGTCCAGTTCTCCAGCAGGCCCTAGGTCTCGGGGGGTCAAAGGTACTGGCCGCGATTCTATCCGCCGCATGGCTCATCGTGGCAGCACGCTCGCTTCCAATGAGACAGTTTGCGGATCTCTTGCTGCTTCTTGCTCTCGGGCTCATGCTCGCTGCCTTCGCTGATTGTGGGCTGCCGTTGTTGCTCGTAGCTGGGATTGCCCAGGATCCGGGGCTTGCTCGGGAGGGGGTCCGACAGGTGATCGCGAAGCGGCTTCTACTGGGGGTAGGTGCAGTTGCGCTCCTCGGTGCTCTCTGGCTTCCTCTGGCGTCAAAGCCTTCGCCGACGGTTGTCCTTCTCTTCGGCGTATCCATTTTAGCGACTGCAATCCATACGACGATCTTCGCAGCGCTCAGGGGACTGGGGCAGGTCGCTCCCGAGGCAGTCAACGAGGCCGTGTCGAGAGCCTGCGTGCTGACTCTTGGAAGCGTCCTCTTGGTCGGTGGTGGAGGTCTCATCTCCGCGGTCGTGCCCTACGCCATCGCTGATCTCACCTCAGCGGGCGTAGCGCTCCTGCTCGCCGGACGTCATCTTCCTGCCTCGAACGGAGAACCCACCAATCTCACGCTGCGGCGGTCCATGCCGATCGCAAGCACGAACCTCCTTGCCAGCCTCTATTACCGGGTCGACGTCTGGCTGCTCGCCATACTTGCGAACCCCCGATCCGTTGCCTTGTACGCAGCCAGCTACCGCGTGTTTGAAGGCTTGGTCCTGCCGGCTGTTGCCATCGGCGCAGTAGCCCTGGCCTCTACACCGCGACTTGCGCCGGAGCGGCAACGTACTCGGCTCCTCAAACTGACTGCTCTAGCTGTGGGCCTGGCGGCGATCGGTGGTATTCCTCTTGCCGTCCTTGCTGACGTCGTCCTGAAGCGCGTATTCGGGCCTGCATTCGGCGATGCCGAGACCGTGCTTCGGCTCTTGATCCTGGCCGTTATTCCAACCGCCGTGGTGGGAGCGCTCGGGAGCTTCGCTCTGGTAGCCTTTCCGGAGCGGGTGAGACGCCTCATCTTCGGGTGCTTGGTGCTGGTCACCCTGCTGAATTTGATTGCCATTCCCCTCTGGGGTGCTCTCGGTGCAGCCGGAACCACGATCGCTTGCCAATCCCTCCTGGCTGGCGGTCTCGCGCACTTGGTGTTCCGGCGTAGACCGTTGAAGCACAATGGCGGAGTTGCCGGCGAGGAGACACCGCGACGAGACACGAGAGGAGACTGGTATCTCGCACAGGCGCCGCGGGACGTTGTCAGCGAGAGTGTCATGGCCTGGCTGGACGAACGGGCTGGCGTCACTGTCCTCGACCTCGGATGCGGGACCGGGGGGTACGGTGCCGAGTTGGCCCGACGTGGGCGGGTCGTCGTCGCGGCGGACGTCGACCCGAGGTATGTGGAGGCGGCACTGTCCCTAGGGGTCCCAGCCGTGCTTGTCGGGACCGCATGCCCATTGCCCTTTCCAGATGGGGCCGTTGACACGGTCATACTTGTCGAGGTGCTGGAACATCTGGAGGACCCGGAGATAGTCCTCTGGGAGGCGCTTCGTGTGACGAGAAGCCGGCTTCTTGTCACAGTGCCGGACTGCTCGTACGTCGACTCCTTGAGAGAATTCGGACTGACGTTCGAGCACATGCTCGAGGTGGATCATCGCAGGTTCTTCACGAACGAGACTCTGCGCGCCCTGCTTCAGCGACGAGGGTGGAAGCTCAACGTGCAGCCGGGAGATCACGTCGATGTCGGGCTCGCACGACTGCACGGCGGTCGAGTGTTGGCCAAGCTGAGCGCTCTCGCGATTCGAGCGGGTTTACGCCAACCGAAGATTTCGGCGCGTCTTTTCGCAGAGCTCGAACGGATCGACGTTCAGCTGGATCCATCGACCTCGAGCGGTCCGTAGAGTGGAACACGGCCATGGAGACGACCGCCTCAGCGTCCCGACCATCCTCCGTGTCGTAGTCGTCTCTTATAACTCACAGAGGGACCTGCCGTCCTGTCTTACGGCGGCGGTCGACGCAGCACATGTCTTTCGGATCGAACTAGTGGTGGTCGACAACGGCTCGACGGATGACTCGGTAGCGGCGGCAAGAGAGGCGGGAGCCGTCGTTCTCACGAACTCCGAAAACCTCGGTTTCGCCCGCGCCGTCAACCGGGGTCTAGCCGGAGCCTCGAGTGGCCTCGTTCTGCTGCTCAATCCGGATACCCGCCTGACCGAGCGCTCTTTAGGGAGCATGGTGGCCCTGCTGAAAGAGCGTGATGTTGCCGCTATCGGCCCTCGGCTCGTAACCGAGGAGGGAAAGCCGAACGTCGAAGGGTATTATCTAAGGCGTCCGACGTTGCGGCAGGCTCTATTGTTCTATACGAATCTGATGCGTCCCTTCGCTACTAGCGCAGCCCGAGGTCGGTACCTCGAGGACTACTCGCTCGACGCGGATGTGCATTCGGTGGACCAGGTGCCAGGGGCGTGTCTTCTTACTACGGTGGAGCGGCTGACGGAAGTCGGACCTCTAGACGAGAGGTTTCCGATCTGGTTTGAGGATGTCGACTGGTGCGAACGGGCACGCCGACGTGGTCTCCGACTTCTTTATGATGGCGCAGCGGAGGTCGTACACCCCGGCGGCGAGTCCTTTTCTGGGTGGCCAGATGTCGTCAAGGAAATTGTGTTCTATCGCAGCATGCGTAGCTATTTCTGGAAGCACATGCCGGTCGCCACTCCGGTCCTCGTGGTCGCAGTGATTATCGACCGAGCATTGAGGCTTATGGTCACTGGACGGCGCCACCATTCTCGGTTCCTGGCCGGATATTTATCGGTCCGTTACCGGCTTCCCTGCTGAGGGAGCGACGGCTGGAGTACGAAGTCCGGCTACCAGACCCTGCAGCACTATCGCCAGTGCTTTCAGCGGCCGCCGTTCGTACCGGAAGAAGCGCGCGATGTCGACGCCCAGAGTGATGGCGAAGCGGGTCTTTTCCATGGGCCGGAAGGCATCGCTTCCTCTGAGCATCCATATCTTGTTTCGGATCTCGAAAAAGAACCGTGGGCCGAGGTGCGCTGTGGTTGTGGGGTTCCCTGAGGTCTTGTGGCAGAGCACGCTCGTGGGAACGAGAACGCCGAAGTGGTCGTGGAGCAGACGCCCGGTCCATTCAATGTCGTCGTTCCAGAGAAAGTATTCCTGGATGGGAAGGCCGCACTGGGCGATGAGGGAGTGGTGGATCAGCAGACCGGCGTATGGTGCGGCACGGAGGCTCAGAGTGCCGTGCTCGGCTGCGAAGTAGAAGGAGTCGAGTTCCTTTCGTTTGAAGATCGGCACGTTGAGGGGCAGTATCGATCCATCGGTCCAGACGACCTTCGATGCCAGGAGCAGAGGCCGTCGGTGGGCAGGGAACCGACCGTACGCATAGAGGAGCTCGGCCAAGGCATCAGGCGCAGGAATCGAGTCATTGTCGAGCAGCCAAACCCAGTCGAAGTCCCGCTCGACGGCCCACGCGGCGGCGCCACCGAACCCTCCCGCCGAGCCGGTGTTGTGCTCGTTCCTCACGACCTCGATGTCGGGGTGCTCGTCCTGCACGGCCTCGAAGGTGCCGTCGTCGCTGGCATTATCGAGTACCAGGATCGAATCGCAGGGACGTTCCTGCGCAGCTAGCCCTGCGAGCGTCTCGAGTAGCAGCGTCCGACGATTGTAGGTAGGGACGACAGCGCAAACCCTCATGCACTCACACGATGGCCAGCATGCGCTCCAGCGCCACCTTGGCCGACGCTGCCGTCCGCTCATCAACCGTGATCCGGTTGACGACCTCGCCGGCGACCAGGTTCTCGAGTACCCAGGCCA
>JBKJNA010000216.1:0-12298 GCA_046596195.1 Acidimicrobiales bacterium
GCCACGGATAGGCGTGCGAGGTTCAGTGCTCACTAGCACCCCGCTCGTCCATTTGCGCTCGCGGGCGCGATCAAGCGCAGCCGCTCCGGCGGGCAGTGCACCTTGCCCTAGCGGAAATCGGAGGACAGCCAGTGCGGCCACGACCCAGGGTCGACGTTGGCGGTCGCCCATTTGTCCACTGCTTCGGCGAGTCTGGAGCTCAGCGCGGCGGATGGCCACCAGGACTTGCGGACGAAGAGGACGGGGCAGGCGGTCACGGCGGCGAAGTCAACCGCGTTCTCCGTGACGACCACCCGACCGTCCGCCGCCGCGAGCTGGACCAGCACGTCGTCGGGGAGGCTGTGAGCCCCCAACTCGGACGGGGTGGTCGCGTCGTACCCCGCTTCGTTCATCAGCTCGGCCGCCCGTGGAGGAAGCATGGCGTCGATCAGGAACCTCAAGCAAGCAAACGATCGCGCTCGGCCGCCAGCCGTTCGGCCCTCTCCAAGGCCCGATCATTGGCGGCGATGCGGGCCTCGATCTCGTCACGATGGTCGGCCGCATAGTTGAGCGCCATGACGATCTGTCGCCCGTGGAGGCCGAACTGCTCGGCCAGAATGGCGACCCGAGCGGCTTCGGAGCCTGCGACGTCCCGAAGCGCTGCCGCCACCTCCCAGACATCGGGCCCGCCGGCAAGAGCAGCCCGACGCCCCGACGGGCCGGGCTTGAACACGATCCCCGGATGCGCCGAACATGCCAAGCCCTCGCGGACAAAGCGCTCGATCAACTCCGAGGCGGTTGTGCCCTCGGCGGCCGCCGCTCTGGCGAGGTCCTCGCGCAGAACGTCGGCGAAACGAACGCTGGTTGTCGATCGTCCCATGCTGAGCCTCCTTCTGTAGCACAGCGCAATGCGCGAGAGTACACGGTCCGGGTGACGTAGACCTCCAAAGGGAGGCGCCGCTGTCGCGCCGGACCCCTCCCTTCCGAAGATAGGGATAGAGCCGCTTCCGGCCTATCTCGCGTGCGAGAATTCGCTATCCTGGCTGGGCGTGTCCATCACAGCGCGACGTAAGGCCTCGTTCGAAGTCGACTTTGCCAAGGTCAAGTCCGCCAAGGCGATCCTGGGGACCACGACGCTGACCGACACGGTCGACGCCGCCCTCGATGAGGTCATCCGCCTGAAGCAGCGCCAGCGCCTGGTCGAGTTGCTCTTCACACCCGGTCGTCTGGATCTCGACGACCCCGAGGTGATGGCGCGGGCCTGGCGCTGAGCGAGGCTGCGTGGCGACCTTTCTTGCCGACAAGAGCGCTCTGACGCGAAGCGACATCCGCCCGGAGGTGCGCTGGGTGATCGAGCCGTTGGTGCTCGCCGGCCGCACCGCCACCTGCGGGATCGTCGACCTCGAGCTGCTCTTCAGCGCCCCGAGCCCGGCCGCGTACGCGGAGCTGGCTTTCGCCCTGCGAGCAATGCCCCGCGTGCCCGTGACCGAGGCCGTGGTCGACCGCGCCCTCGCCGTCCAGGCGCTGCCGGCCTCGACATCCGAGCATCGGTCGGTGCCGCTCCCGGACCTGCTCGTCGCCGCGTGTGCCGAAGGGGGCAGGGCTCACCGTCTTGTACTACGACGCCGACTTCGAGCGCATCTCCCGACTCACGGGCCAACCGGTGCAATGGGTGGTGGCGCAGGGCAGCGTCCCATAGGCCGCAGCTCGACCCGGCGGCGATCGGCAGCGTTCGCCTGTAAACGCCGTTACGTCTAGAACAGCCACTCATCTTGCCTCCGAAAGGCGCGGGAATGGCGCAATAATGTTCTAACCTGACCGGCTCATCTCGCCCGTGCGCTTCTCGTCGATGCTGCCATCGGCAGCGATGAAGACGGGCGTCGGCATGCCGAAGAGACCGAAGGACCGAGCAACTGCGCCCTTCGGGTCAACCCCGATGGATAGCGGACGCCGGTCTCCTCCAGCAGGTCGCGCGCTCCGCCGCGGCGGTCCTGGTGGTTCACCCCGACGAACGCGACCTCCCGGCGACGCGCTGGGAGACGGCCTGGAACGCGGGCATCTCCTTGCGGCACGGCACGCACCACGATGCCCAGAAGTTGAGCACGACCGGAGTCCCCTTGAACTGGGCGAGCGAGACCGTCCGCTCGGGGTCGGTCAAGCTCGGAAGTTCGAATGCCGGTGCTGTCCGCTGCCCGTCGCCCACGCCGTCGCCGAAGGACTTGGGGAGCAGGAGAACAGCGATGACCACGGCCACCCCACCTACGACAAGGAGAAGTCGGCGCCGCCCGCCACGCAGCGGGGGTGGGTTTCCCGTTCGGACCGGAATCGACGGCTTCGCTCAACGCCTTATCAGGCTGTGCTCGCCAACAGACCCTTGTTGGGAGCCCTCCCCTCGCCCATTCGTACGGAGACGCCGGTAGCCGCTTGGGACACACTCCTCACGGCGCCGATGTTATTGGCCTCGGCCAATCAACGGCGTCGGGAGCTGCTCCGGGCTGAGCTTACCGGCGATGACGCTCAGTCGATCCAGCCGCCGGATACCAGGGCGAGCACACCTAGTCCCAGGACAACCCGGTAGGCGACGAAGGCCATGGTGGACCGGGTGGCCAGGAAACGCAGGAGCCCCGCGATGGAGCCGTACCCGACGACGAAGGCGAGAGCTGTGGCTACCAGCGTCGGCACCGGGCCCGCCGCCCCTGGACCGCCGATGTCGCCCAGTTCGAACAGCCCGGCCAGGACGACCGCTGGCACCGACAACAAGAACGAGTACCGGGCGGCCGCCGGCCGACTCAGGCCACGGAACAGCCCGGCCGACAGCGTCGCACCGGAGCGGGACACCCCCGGGACGAGGGCTGCGGCCTGGGCAAGGCCGATCATGGTGGCGTCACGGCCATCAACGCGGTCGAAGTCGCGACTCTGGCCGCCAGCGCGGTCGGCGACGCCGAGGACCACGCCGCCCAGGATCAGAGCGACGGCGATCAGTGTGAGATTGCGGGCACCGCTCTCGATAGCGTCGCGGAACACGAAGCCGACCAGGGCGATCGGTGCTGTGCCGAGGCCGATGTACCACCCCATGCGGGCGTCGAGGTCCGAACGACGGGAGGAGTCGAAAAGGCTGGCGGACCACGTCCGGGCGATGCGCACCAGGTCACGGCCAAAATGGGCCACGACTGCGGCCATGGTGCCGAGCTGGGTGACGGCGGCGAAGGCGGCACCCGGATCCTCCCAGCCGAGGACTGCCGGCACGATGCGGAGATGGGCGGTGCTGGAGACGGGAAGGAACTCGGTGAGCCCCTGGACGATCCCCAGAACGATGGCGTGGACGCTGTTCACCGTCGGGCGATCTTCGGCGAGCGACGTCGGCGGGCCACCGGAGCAGCATGGCCCATCCGTGAATGCCTCGGGTGGGGCGCACCCTGAACCCGGGGATCCAGGCGATTCGGCGACGGAGCGCTGTCTCTTCCTGGCGCCCCACTTGCTACGGTGACCGCCGGGGTGGCCGCCCTCATGCTTGCGCCCGTCAGGAGAGCGCCCATGTCGACCAGCCCCCGCCGTCTCGCTACGTTGATGGCGACGCGGTCGTAGCGGCCTTCCGGCGCTCCCCGCGGGCAGGGTCGGACCTGCTCCTCACCCTCGACACGCACGAGTCGGAGGCCCTCGGACTCGTGGCCGCTCGGGTCGCCCTTGCCGGTGGCCTCATCGTGCTTCTCAGGTGCAGTCGCGTCGGCCCCGGAGGCGGTTCCGGCCTCGCCGGCCGCTGTCCCCGGGGCAGGCGCCGGCAACGCCATTCAAGGTGGCAACGAGGGCCAGTAACAGCAACGCGCTGCGCCGCCACGAGCTCCCGCAGCGTTCCATCCCGCGTCGCCTGGCACCAGCTCCTCCACTCACGGCGGCATGATCGCTCATGCCGGCGTTTCGAGGGTTGGCGGCCCCGGATGGGGTCAACCGACCGACATCGGCCACGGGATCACGACGTAAGAACTACTACAAGGGGTCGCTACCCTTGTCGTCGCATGCCCATGTCCCCGAGTTCGGCGGCGACCTCGCAGACAGCGACGCCAGACTCGTCGCTCGGTACCGCGGCCCCGCCTGCGCCAACCTCGTTACCGGGCGACGGGAGCCGGAGCCCCTGGACGACTCCTCGCTGGTGGGCCGCCCTTGAGTTCGGCGGCCTCATCGCGTTCCAGGCGTTCCATCAGGTCGAGCACACCCTCGAGGTGTTCGAGAAGCGCCTCGGCCAGGAGCAGGTCCACCCCCTGCTCGGAGGAGTGGACTTCGAGTGGGCGCACTTCAGCGGGAACACGCTTCTCTTCGTGTGCAGCGTCGCCGTACTCCTCGGCTACGGCCGGAATGGTCGGGCCGGGTGGCGGGAGACGAGCCGGGTTGCGTGGGGTGTCCTTGTCGCCGGCATCGCCGTGCAGGGCACGCACGTCGTCGAGCATGTCGTTCGGGTCGTGCAGTATCTCGGTGGGTCACCTGAACCGGCCGGGCTGGCCACGAGGTGGCTCGACCCGGTCTGGTTCCACTGGAGCATCAACATGGTGTTCTTCACGGCTCTGCTCGTCGGCTTCTTCGGGCTCAGGGTGCATGGTGACCTGTTCCATCGACCGCCGGGGCACCGCCAGCCGGCCCCGCTGCCGTCGCCGCCCGGTGGGGCAGCGCGCCGACCCCGGCTGTGACCTTCCTGCTCGCCCACGGTGGCCCCGGTGGTTTCGCACTCGAACTCGGTGTCGTTGTCCTGCCCCTTCTCATCCTGGGCTGGTTCGCCATCTGGAACCGGCGCCGGGCGGCGGGAGAGCCTGAGATCGAGCCCGACGGAGGAGCATGACCCCGTTGGTGGTCCTTGCCCACGCCGGCAGGCCTCAGGCTTCGCCATGGGCCTGGCACCTGCACCCTGATGTTCTCGTCGTCATGGCGACGCTCACCGCCGCCTACGTGGTCGCGTTCCGCGTGCTCGGGCCCAAGCTGGTGGGCAAGGAGCAGCCCGTCGTAGAGCGCCGACAGCTTGTCCTCGTGACGGCGGGGGTCGCGCTTTTGTGGGTGATGTCCGACTGGCCGGTCCACGACCTCGCCGAAGGCCACTCCTACACGGTGCACATGGTGCAGCACGCGGTTTACACGCTCGTCGTGCCACCCATGCTCATCCTGGGTACCCCGTCCTGGCTGTGGCGCTGGCTGTTCCGACCCGTCATGCCGGCGGTCCGCCTCGCGACCCGGCCGGTGGTGGCAATCGTGGTGTTCAGTGGGATCAGCGTCGCGACACACCTCCCTGCCCTCGCCACCGCCGCCGTGCGCTCAGGGCCGGCCCATTTCGCCCAGCACGTGGCGCTCGTGCTGGCGGCGTTCCTGGTCTGGTGGCCGATGACCAGTCCCGTGCCGGAGCTGCCGCGCCTCTCCGTCCCCATCCATCAGATGACCTACCTGTTCTTCATGTCGCTCGCCCCGTCCATAGCCGGTTCGTTCATCGTGTGGGCCCGAGAGCCGCCCTACCGCGTGTACGAGCAGTTTCGCCGGGTGTTCGGCCACGGGACGCTGGAGGACCAGCATCTGGGCGGTGCAGTCATGAGCGGCGTCGAGGCGACCGTGGTGTTCGGCCTCATGCTGGTGATAGCGCTGCGGGTGAACCTCCGGGAGATGCGCGAAACCGAGGAAAACCGACCACCGCCCGTCGAGTCTCGCCCATCAGCGACGGTCGACTCGGCGTGACGCCCCTACTCCAAACGTCAGATGCCTGCGCCGTTCAGCTGCCTGCGCAATCAGATGAAGTGTGGCGAGGCCTCGACGGTCGATCGGTACCCCACGAGTCCGGCCGCTGGCGACGCCATCGGTTGAAGGACGTCCTCTAAGTCTAGGGTGGCGGCCAGGTCTCGGCCAGGTCCGTCCAGATATGGCTCGGGAGGCTCGGCCTGCTGGTGCTCTTCTTTTTTTTCCTGAGCGCGGCGGTGACCGGCTTCCCTGCCTCGGCCGCGGAACTACCGCACCGCTGCGGAGCTGCTTCGTGCCTGGACGCGCCGAGCATGGAGCCCAGGACGCCTGCGAACTCGTGGGGGACGCCGGTTTGTCTCCGCGACGCGTCGTGCGCCGGCGCTGCCGCGCATGGGTTCAGCACAGCGGCCGGGCTGGCGTTTGCGGCATTCGGCGTCTGGCTGGCGCGCTCCGCCCACGCGACGTGGCCTTGGGGGTCGCGCCCCGCAGACGCCCGAGCCTGACGAACCCTGCACCGGGGGCCAGGGCACAAGGTGACGGCCACCGTGGCGGTCCGAGGAGCGGACCTCGACCTCGTCCACACCTCCATGCCGCCGGAGTGGGCGCCGCAGCGGCTGGTGGTTGGCGTCGCGAGCTTCCGCTCGTGCTTCCGCCGGCGGAGGAGCCGCTGCGGACCCGTTACGAGTTACCGGGCAGGCCACCGTATATCGCCTGAATACCTTGTCATCTGTTCAAGTATGCTGGATCCGGTGGGCGACAACGTGACCGGTCTGGACGCTTGCATCGTCCGAGCCGTCGACGCCGAGCGGGTGGCCTCAGCGCGACTGCACCTGGTGAGCACCGAAGACGCGGCCCGGCTGGCCGAGCTCTTCCGCCTGCTCGGTGACCCGACCCGTACCCGCGTGCTGTACGCGCTGCTCGAGGCCGGCGAGCTGTGCGTGTGCGATCTGGCAGCCACCGTCGACGCCTCCGAGACCTCGGTGTCCCATGCCCTGCGCCTGTTGCGAACGGCGCGGATCGTGCGCAACCGGCGCGACGGCCGGAAGATCTACTACTCGCTGGCCGACGCCCACGTCCGGCTCCTGCTCGACGTGTCGCAGCAGCACCTCACCGAGGGCGGCCCATGAGCGGCGAGCCGTCGGCCGCCCACCTCGTCACGGCATCGGCCTTGTCGGACGCGGGCCTGGTTTCCGCACGACGGGAGCGGCGGCTGCGCGTTGTGCTCGTCCTCAATCTCGTGATCGTCCTCGGCGAGGCGGTCGCCGGGGTGCTGGCCCGTTCCATCGGCCTGCTCGCCGATGCCGGGCACAACCTCACCGACGTCGGCGGCGTGGCGCTCGCGCTGATCGCGGTGCGCTGGGCGCGGCGGCCCCCGAACGAGGAGCGTTCGTTCGGGTACCACAGGGGGACGGTCCTCGCCGCACAGGCCAATGCGGCGAGCATCCTGGCCGCCACCGCGCTCATCCTGTTCGAGAGCGTGCGCCGCCTACTCGATCCCCAACCCGTCGAGGGCGCAGTTGTGGTCGTCGTCGCCCTCGTCGCCCTCGTCGCCAACGCAGGCTCGGCCCTGCTCCTGCGCGAGAAGGAGCATGACCTGAACATGCGGGCCGCGCTGCTACACATGGCCGCCGATGCCGGCGCCAGCGTGGGGGTGGCGGCGGGGGGAGCGGTCATCCTCCTCACCGGCGGCTTCGAACGGGTGGACCCGCTGGTGTCGATCGCCATCAGCCTGCTGATCGGCTGGCAGGGATGGAAGCTGCTGCGCTCGACCGGGGACGTCCTTCTCGAGTCCACACCGAAGGGCCTCGACGTCGGCGAGGTGGCCGACGCGGTGCGGGCGGTTCCGGGTGTGGAGGACGTCCACGACATGCACGTGTGGAGCCTGTCGTCCGACATGCGGGCGTTGTCGGCCCACGTCATCCTCGACGGTCATCCGACCCTCAAGGAGGCCCAGGAAGTCGGGACACGCGTCAAGCACGCCCTTGCGGGCCCATTCCGCATCGCCCACGCAACTCTCGAGCTGGAGTGCGAGGGCTGTGTCGACGACGGATCGTGGTGTGCCATGTCCGGCGCCCAGCCGGCACCGACCTCGTCCGCCGCTCACCGCCATCACTGACAGGCCGTCGACCGTCGTGAGTGCCGACGCAGCCGGGACACCCGGTATGCGCTGGGGCATGGGGGACGCCGCTGCCGGGTGGGTCCTGGCACTCATCGGCTCGACCCTCGCCGTCGGCGCGTGGGTGGGCATCACCGGCGACACGACGGTCGGCCTGGCGACGCTGGCCGTGGGACAGGCTGGACTGTGGGCAGGCCTGCTGGGAGCGCCACTGCTGGCCAGCCGGCGAAAGGGGAGCGGTGACGTGGGGGCCGACTTCGGTCTCCGTGCCGAGCCGGTTGACCTCGTCGGCATCCCGCTGGGCGTTGCGTGCCAGGTGCTCGCCATCCCGCTTCTGTACTTCGTCATCCAGCGGTTGACCGGGCCCCTCGACGTGTCGGGCCCGGCCCGGGAACTGACCGACAAGGCCGACGGTGGCGCCTTCGTCGTGCTCGGGCTGCTCGTCGTGCTCGCCGCGCCGGTGATTGAGGAGCTGTTCTACCGGGGCCTGCTGCTGCGGGCGGTGGCCCGGCGCTGGGGCGATCCGATCGCCATCGTTGCCTCGTCGGCCGTCTTCGCGGCGTCGCACTTCCAGCCCGTGGTGTTCCCGGGCCTGTTCGTGTTCGCCGTCGTGCTCGCCGTGCTGGCCGTGCGTACCGGCCGGCTCGGGGCGTCCGTCGCCACCCACGTCGGGTTCAACGCCGTCACCATCATCGCCCTGGCCGCCTCCCGTTGACCGGTGGGCCGGACCTCTCCGTCGTTCCACGCCAGCCACGGTGAGTGCTGTCACCGCTGCGGCCGGCCTCGTCGCGTTCCCCATCGGCGCCACCATCGTGGGCGCGACGGTCGCTGCGGTTCGCCCACCGGGTCCGAAGGTCACCAGCGCCGTCCAGCACCTGGCCGCCGGTGTCGTCTTCGCCGCGTTGGCCAGCGAGTCCTCCCCGACCTTCGCGACCAGCACCGCCTCGGCGCCCTCGTCGCCGGGTTCGCCTGCGGTGTCGGCGTCCTGCTCCTCATCGATGCCTCAACGTCCGAGCATCGCTCGGTGCCGCTCCCGGACCTGCTCGTCGCCGCCTGCGCCGAGGGGGCGGGACTCACCGTCTTGCACTACGACGCCGCCTTCGACCGCATCCCCCAACTCACGGGCCGACCGGTGCTGTGGGTGGTGGATCATGGCATCGTCTCATAGGCGCAGCCCTCCTCTGGGATGACTGTCGCTCCGGTCAGCGTCGTGCGATCTCGACCATGCTGGCGACAGCGCCGGGGAGGCTCACGACGACGAGCGCCACGACGACCATCCGCCCCACCATGACCCAGCGACTAGACCGCACGACGTTGAGCACGGGTCGCCAGCGAGTGACAGCCACGACGACGAGACAGAGCGTCAGGAGCACCACGCTCACCGAGACGGCGACCGCAGCCAGGACCGCAGGGCCGGCATAGCGCACCAGAACCCGCCGTTCGGAGGTCAGCAGCGGGAGCCAGGCGCTGAGCCGCGCAAGCACCGCCGCCAGCACCAGCCCGAACGTAACCGCCAGCGCGCCGAAGACGAGGACTGCAAGCCATCCCGGGCCGACGATATCGAAGTCAGGGTTGCTCTCGCGCAGCGGGTCGATCGTGGTGCCGAGGATGAGGAGGAGGGCGAGGCCGAAGGCGATACCGCCAAGCCACCCGGCAGGGAGGACGCGACGCACGACGAGGTAGATGCCGGCTGCCGCCACTCCACCGAAGATGCCGTTGAACAGAACGAAACTGATGGTGCCGTCGACGGTGATCCGTCCGACGACCTCGTCGGCTTCGGTGATCCGCCCCTGGGCGCCGGCGCCGGCCGTCACGGCGAGGAGCCGCATGGCCAGGCGACCGCCTGCACCGATGACAGCGATGCCGGCGAGCGCGCCACCTGTGAGCATGAGCGCCGCGTACCAGGCGAACCGGCGGGCGACCTCAACGGGCGGGAGCTCAACGGGCGGGAGCTCAGCGGGCGCCGGCACGAGGAAGGGACCTCCGCTCCACGCCACTGCGGCGACGACCGATGCGAGCAGCAACACACCGCACACCACCATGGCTGCCACACACCAACTGTCGCACCGTGGGGCCGAGCCGGTTCACGGCGCCGGTCGACGGGTCTGGCGTCCCGGCTACGCCAGCGTCGACCCGCAGACGCCGGCGGGGTCGCCGTCGCCGTCCTCGATCACGGCGTGCAGGCGGAACCCGTGCTGGACGAACAGGGCCTCCAGCGGCTCGATCTGGTCGACCCCCACCTCGACCACGAGCGATCCACCGGCTCGAAGCCACCCCGGACCGGCCTCCACTATCCGCCGGGCCACGGCGAGCCCGTCGTCGCCGCCACTGAGGGCGTGCAGCGGCTCGGTGGCCGTGACGTCCGGCGGCAGGAGGCGCAGCATGCTGTCCGGCACATACGGCGGCACAGCGACGACCACGTCCACGGCACCGCGCAGCCCGTGCGGGAGGGGTTCGAAGAGGCTGCCGGTTCGGGCGTCGACACCGTTCGCCTCCGCGCATGCCACGGCCGATGCGTCCACGTCGGTCCCAAAGATACGCGACGCCGGGCTCTGTCGGGCGAGCACCGCCCCGATGGCGCCGGATCCGGTGCACAGGTCGACCGCCGTTCCGCCGTGCGGGAGGTGGGCGAGGGCATGGGCGACGAGCAACTCGGATTTCCACCGGGGGACGTAGACGCCGCGATGCACGCGCATGGTGAGACCGCAGAAGCGGGCGAGGCCGGTGATCCATGCCGTCGGTTCCCCGCCAAGCCGTCTCGCCACCATCGCCGCCAGTTCTGCCGGTGACCGGGCGGCGGCGATGAGGTCGTCGGCCTCGTCCTCGGCAGCGACGAGGCCGCCGGCGCGCAGGGCGTCGACGGTGTGTGCGCGCTCTGTCACGCAACCCCCGCCGGCGTCAGATGTGCCGGAACTCGCTGATCCCCCGCCAGAACCGTCCCCACAACGACTCGGCCCCGAGCCTCGGGACCGCCTGCGGACGACCCGGGGCCACCCTCCGGACTGGCGACGGGACGGGCCACGAACTGACCGTAGTGAGCGGACGTGGCTCGGGCGACCGACGGATCCCGGTTGCGTCAGGAGCCGTAGCCGGCGTCACCCTCCAGCGGCAGCCGCATCCACGCGACCATGTCGCGCAAGCTGCCGTAGGCTGCCAACCGGGCCTCGACCGTCCCTGCCGCCTCCGCTTCCGTACAGGCGTCCCACATGCGGTTGACCAGGGACGGGCCGGCGGCCAGCAGCCCCTCAGATCCGGCCGAGGCCCAGCGGGCCAACACGTACCGCACCACCGCTCCGACCGGCACGTCGACGGCGGCGGCCAGGTTGGCCACCGTGGCCAGCGGGTCGACCTTGCTGTAGAGGGCGATGTCCGCCTTCAGGTTGGCGTCGGGGTCGTCGTCGCTCCACGGGCCGGACCACCGGACGAGCCGCACCTCGGGATCGTCATCCATGCGGCGATGGTGGCACGAGCTGGCAGGCGTGGGCGGCCCCGGCGCCTACCCGTCCCAGGGCCGGCGCCCGCCGACGTACGGCGGCTCGAGGAGCTGGCGCTGGCGGTCGGTCATGGCCTGGAGAGCAGCGGGCGGTGCGGAGGCGGCCGGCGCCCACGTCGACGATCCCGGCGAGTACTTGTAGAGCAGGACCTGGCGGTCGCGGGCGCCGCGCCACGGCAGGGTGCAGTGGACGAGCGCCTCGGTGAATACGAGCAGCGAGCCGGCCGGCTGGACTACCTCCTTCACGAGGGCGTCGGCGCCCTGGGGCAATGGCTCGTCCGCCCGGTGGCTCCCGGGGATGCACCCGAAGCCCCCGTCACCCGGGCGTCCATCGCTCAACGCCCAGGACAGGCTGACCAGGCCGGAGCGGATGGTGCCGGCCCGATGCAGGTAGTACTGGGCGGGATCGAACGGCCAGGCCGGACCGTGTACACCGAGGCCGCTCGTGCCGGGCGCCATCACGATCCCGTAGGCGTGGTCCATCCGGGCGTAGGGCCCGATGAACGTCTCCAGCACGGCACACACGAGTGGGTGGTCCATCAGATCGCGGAAACCCTGGTGCCACGCGAACAGCTCGCCGTGCCAGCCGAAGCGCTGGGACTCGATGCTCTCTTCCGCTGGCGGGAGGTTCTGGCCGGCAATGGCGCGCTGCAGGCGGTCGATCGTCGTCGCCGGCAGGGCGTGCTCGAACAGCAGGTACCCGCGTGTGTCAAAGGCGTAGCGGTCGAGCGGCGTCAGGGGCGGCATCGGTGCATTCTCGCAGCCGTCGCTCGCCTCAGGCCGGACGCGCAGAGGCGCCAGCCACCCGTGATGGGCAGCCGGCGCCTGCTACGTGATTGCTAGCGCTCACACCCCTGGCTGCCCACGAGGGGCAGAGCCACTGGGGTGGAGCAGTCGATGGAGTTGGCGTGACCGGAGATGGTCTTGCCACCTGCGTTGGTGTGACCGCCGGCGCCGCCGCCACCCACCTGGGTGAGGACGTTGGCCAGGTCGTTCTTGATGTT
>JBKJNA010000223.1:0-34118 GCA_046596195.1 Acidimicrobiales bacterium
GATCCGCACCGTCCGGCCCGACAACGGCCGTCCGTCGCGTCCGCCCGAGGACCGCAGCGATGCGTACCAGGCGTCGAGCTCGACCGTCCTGATCGACGCAACCTTCCGGTCGCCGAACGCCGGCCGGACGTAGCGCTTGCCACCCACCGGTACCCCTCGACTGTCGACGCCTGCACCGTCGTGGTCTTCAGCGTCAGCCAGCGGTCGAGCAGCTCGCCGACCGCCATCGGCCCCGAGGCGACGTGGCGGCCATCGTCGACCACGACAACCAGGCGAGCCAGCTCGCGCTCGGCCTCCCGGCGCGTCCCGTGGACGGTGCGCTCGAGGTAGCGCCGCTTGCCGGCGGCGTCACGCCCGAGGAAGACTTTCAGCCGCCATGTGTTGTGGCTGCGCTGTTGCATGTGGCCCCGCATGAAACCCCTCCTCCGCTCACCCGTCGGATTGCCGACGGATTGCCAAGAGGGGTCCGAAGCGAAGCGAAACTCAGGTCACGAACCCGATGACCTGCATGTTCTAGCGCGCTCGGCGGGATTCGAACCCACAACCTTCTGATCCGTAGTCAGATGCTCTATCCGTTGAGCTACGAGCGCAGGAAGGGCCGCAATCTACTTCGGAACAGGGCCGACCGTCACCGACGCCGGGCAGGACCCCAGGTGTCCAGTGGGGGCGGACGGCCCGGACGAGGCCAGCGGGAATCGACGTGGTCTGATGGTCCAATGCCGGAGGAGTCGTTGGCACACCGCATCCTGGCCGCCGTGGATGCCATTCCTGCGGGCCGGGTCATGACCTACGGCGACGTCGCCGAGTATGCGGGCACGGGCGCTACCCGGGTGGTCGGAGGGGTGCTGGCGATGGACGGCGGCACCGTGCCCTGGCACCGGGTGGTGCGGGCCGACGGCACCTGCGCCGAGCACCTCTACGCCGAGCAGCGGCGCCGGCTGACCGAGGAAGGCGTGCGGTTCGACGGCGACCGCGTCCGGCTGCCGGAGTACCGGTGGTCAGGCTTCGGTGCGGCACCCGGCGCCGTGCCGGACGTCGGCTCGACCGCCCCTGGGTAGCCTGCACCGGTGGTCCCGCGACCGGTCTGGGCGGGCCGCCGGCGATGATCGATCACCGCGGCGAGGACGTCGTGCTCGTCAGTGACCTCCACCTCGGACCCGGACCGATGCACAGCGTGGAGACGTTTTTCCACGACACCGAGTTCTGCCGCTTCTCGCTCGCTGGGGGGCGGGCCAAGCCCGAGGGGCGCAGCTGGCGGCTGGTGATCCTCGGGGACTCCTCGACGTCCTTCGCTGCGAGCTCGTCACCAACGAGGGCGCCGCCCACCGACGCGGTCGCCACCGGCGAAGGCGTCCGATGCGCTCCGCTGCCAGGCGCAGATCTTCTCCGATCTCGTCCGCCACGCCAGGGCGCTGTCCGGGCCGTCCTGGACGACCCGGCGGGCCGCCAATCAGGCGATGCTGGAGCGAGCCCTACGCCGAGAGGTGGGTCTCAGCCACAGGACGGAGGAGGCGATCGACGAGATGTCGTCGGCCTCGGAGAAACCCCTTCTCCCTGCTGATGGAGGAGGCGGTGTAGATCACCCGCCGCTCCGGCCCGGCGGTAGCGCTGCTCTCCCTCGGCTACTTCGCCTCGAAGAGGAGCGCCATCCGCATGCTGGCCACGGGCGGCACGGCCGCCGGGCCGTCTCCTTCCTGCCACGGGTCTGCCACTGTCCCCCACCGGACGCCACGTCATGTACCTCCAGCGGGCCGCCATGCGTATCCCACGAACTCCTGGTGGCGGACGGGGCTGGCGTGCCGTCCTACGTCTTCGCCCACACGCATGCCGCCCAGCATCTTCCCCTCGAGGTGGGTGACGGTGAGGCGGCAGGAGTTGTCCACCGGCTCGATGTCAGGTGACCCTCGAGGTTCTCGCCCTCCCCGAGCGGGTCCGGCGCCGACGGGTGGCGCATCTCGAAGCGCGAGCCGGGCGTCCCAGTCGGATGCCTGGCGCAGGTGTTGCGATACGAGATCCCGCCCGGCGGACGGCGACGTAGAGCACACATGAGGCAGGAGACCTCCCGCTACGCGGGCCTTGCCGCCGTGGCCCTGCTGTGGTCAACCCTCGGCTTCGCTGCTCTCGCGAGTGGGTTCCCGCTCACCGGGCCCCGCCCGCTGAGCTGGCTGGCCGCGGACCCGTCGGTCGCTGGCCTCTACGCGGTCGGCCTGGCCGGCGCCGCCGCCCTGCTGCTGGCGTTCCACCGCCACGTCAAGGCGCACTTCGCCGCCGGGCGCGGCTTCAGTATCGCCATGCTGGCGGGACTGGCCGGCCAGGCGATCGCCGCCGTGGTGCCGATCCACGTCGACGGCCTGGCGCACACGGTCCACACCGCCGCCGCCCTGACCTTGGGGGCCTCCCTGCCGGCGCTCATGTGGCGCTTCGCCGTCAAGCAGCCGAAGGGTGCATGGCGGGCACGCTGCCTCGGTCTGGCCTGGCTGGAGACAGCGGCGTGCGCGGTGGGCGTCGTCCTGTCCCGCCGGTCGGTCGCACCGTTGGCCGAGATCCTACCTGCCGCCTGCTTCCACCTCTGGATCGCGGTGGTCACGTTCGCACCTGGTGGGGCGGGGCTGGTCGACGGGCAGTCTGCAGCGCACGGGGATGCCCGCACCGAGCCCGGCGGACCTGGGGCACTATCGGCCCCTCGTCCACGATGATCAGCGTCGAGAACCCAGCGGACAGGGCGGGAACACCAGAGGCCCCATGGCTGTTACTGCTTGCGTACGCAACTACTTGGAGGATCTCCCGATGCCCGCCGTCACCGCCGACACGCTGACCCTTCCCAGGGTCGACCTCCCGTCGTCGGGCGCCGTCGACCGGTCCGTCCGGTCGGTGACCACCGCTCCTGCAGGCTTCGAGGGCGAGGGCTTCCCCGTTCGGCGCGCCTTTGCCGGCGTCGACAGGCGTGACCTCGACCCGTTCATCCACATGGACCAGATGGGCGAGGTGGACTACGCGCCGGGCGAGCCGCGCGGCACCGATTGGCATCCGCACCGCGGCTTCGAGACTGTCACCTACATGATCGACGGCACGTTCCAGCACCAGGACTCCCACGGCGGCGGCGGCGTGATCCAGGACGGCGCCACCCAGTGGATGACGGCCGGCGGCGGCATCCTCCACATCGAGACGCCCCCCGAGGAGCTGGTGATGCGCGGCGGCCTCTTCCACGGCGTGCAGCTCTGGGTGAACCTGCCGGCCAAGGACAAGATGGTGGCGCCGCGCTACCAGAGCCTCGGAGCCGACGAGGTCACCCTCCTTGCCTCCCCCGACGGCGGCGCGCTGCTGCGCCTCATTGCGGGCGACGTAGCCGGCCACCGCGGCCCCGGCGCCACCTACACGCCGATCACCGTGGCCCACGCCACCATCGCCCCCGGCGCCCAGCTGGTGGTGCCGTGGCGGCCCGACTTCAATGCGCTGGCCTATGTGCTGGCCGGCTCGGGAACGGTGGGCAGTGAGGCCCGACCGGTGCAGAACGGGCAGCTTACGATCCTCGGTCGCGGCGACACCATGACGCTGGCCGGGGGCGCGACGCCGCTCGAGGTGCTCCTCCTCGGTGGCCTACCCATCCGGGAGCCCATCGCCACCTACGGGCCGTTCGTGATGAACAACCGGTCACAACTCATGCAGGCGATGGAGGACTTCCAGGCCGGGCGCCTCGGCACCATCCCCGCCGACGGCCTGCGCCCCTACCGCCCGTAGGCGCAGGTCGTGTGCTCCGCTCGGCTGATCGGCAGCGGGCCGGCCCTGCCCGGCTGACCAGTCGCCAGCAGGGTCTCAATCCGGCTGCACCGACGCCACCGAGACCGGGAACCGGTCCACCCGGCGGAGGTCCGGGAACAGGAACCACCAGCTGGCGGCGACGGCGAGGGTCGCCACGCCTCCGAGGACGATCGCGCCGGACGGGCCGAGGATCTGGCCGGCCACGCCCGACTCGAAGGCGCCCAGCTCGTTGCTGCCGCCGATGAAGACGTTCTCCACCGCCAGGACGCGCCCACGCTTGTCCTCGGGCGTCACCAGGGGCACAAGGGTGGCCCGGATGAACACGCTCACCGCGTCGACGGCGGAAAGCAGGGCGACGGCCGCCACGGCGACGGGGTAGCTGCGGGTGACGCCGAGCACGATCGTGAAGACGCCGAAGGCGGCGACCACGATCAGCAGCACAGGGCCGACCCGCCGGCGAAGGGGTCGGCGCGCAAGCACGAGGGTCACGACGCCGGCGCCGAAGCCGCCGGCCGCCCGCAGCCAGCCAAGGCCGGCGGCGTCGACCCCCAGCCGGTCGGTGGCGATCGCCGGCAGGAGCGCCCAGGCGCCGCCGAACAGCACGGCGAAGAGGTCGAGGGAGAGGGCGCCGAGCAGTATGGGCACCCGGCGGATGAACCGGAAGCCCTCCACCGCGTCGCGCAAGCCCTCCCGTACCGGCCGTACCGCTTCCGGTCCCCCGACGACGGGCTCGGCGCCGGCAGCGGCGAGCGCATCGGCGGGTGACGTCGGCGCCAGCGTCGCGGCCGCCGACACCCGGCGGTCGCCCACCGATCGGAGCGGCCGGACGAAGGCGAGAGCACCGGCCCCCACCAGAAGGAGGGCGGCCGACGCCGCGTACGGGAGGCGTACGTCGACCGTGTAGAGCAAGCCGCCGAGGACGGGACCGGCGATGAGCGCCGACTGCCATGCGAACGAGAAGCGGGCAACCAGCCACGGCAGTCGGTCGGCCGGCACGATGTCGCCGATCAGCGCCCGTGACGCCGGCGCGGCAAAGGCCCGGGCGATGCCGAACCCGAACACGAGGACGAAGATCGGTCCCACCGCCGTCGGCCGGCTCCCGGCGTAGAGCAGCAGGCCGACGGCGGCCGCCGCCTCGGCCACCAGGGCGGCCGACGCCACCAGGCGGCGCTCGTGGCGGTCCGCTACCGCTCCCGTCAGCAGCACCAGCAGGGCGGCGGGGGCGAACTCGGCCAGCCCCAGCAACCCCAGGTCGAGCTCGCGCCCGGTGAGGTCGTAGACCTGCTTGCCCAGCGACGTCACCTGTGCGGCGCTGGCCGCCATGGCACAGAACACGCTCACCAGGAAGGCGACGACGGAGCGGTCGACCTTGGCCGGCACCGGTGCGCCCGTGCCGTGGTCGGTTCCGGCGGGCGTCACGGCGCAGGCACGCTACCGCTCGGGGCGAGTGCAGCCGGAGCCCGGGAATCGGCGTCCGGTTCGCCATGATGCGTCGCCGTGCCTCGACAAGTCGGTCCCGACGCCGTCGCCTCCGGTACAGAGGAGAGCCGAACCGGCAAGAATGCAGCATGCCCGAGGCGCAGGAGCAGGCCGACACCCCGCGCCCCGATCCTCCGATCCGCCCCAGGGCGGACACGTTCGACGAATTGGGCTTCGAACGCCGGCCCATGGTGCGGTGGCTCGACCCCCACCAGCTGATCGGGACAGCGACGCGCGTCGTGCTGTCGGGCATCTTCGGCGCCTACGCCGACAGCCGGGAGCTTCAGGCGCTCGTGCCTTCCGAGGTACTCGACCGCTCCGAAGGGCCGGAGCTGTGGTTCGACTACGTCGCCGACCTCGGAGACGGCTGGAACTCGACTTATACCGTTGCCACCACGCTGTCCCGCGAGAAGCTCGACCTGGAGCGGAACGGCGAGCGGTTCGCGACCGAGCGCGGCCGGATTCTCGTGATGGGCGGCGACGCCGTCTACCCCGTCCCCAAGCGCGACGAGTACGAGAACCGGATGCTCGGCCCCTACCGGGCCGCCTTCCCGGTCGCGGACGGTGAGAGCCCCGATCTGGTGGTGATTCCCGGGAGCCACGACTGGTACGACGGCCTGGTGAACTTCACCAGCATCTTCTGCCAGCAGCGTGAGATCGGCGGGTGGCGGACCCAGCAGCATCGCAGCTACTTCGCAGCCGCCCTTCCGCAGCGATGGTGGGTCTGGGGCGTCGACATCCAGTTCGGCGGTTACCTCGACAGCGCCCAGCTGGCGTACTTCCGAGACGTGGCCGCCGAGCGGCTCCAGCCCGGCGACGCTGTGATTCTGTGCGTGGCCAAGGAGGTGGAGAGCGGCCGGAAGAAGTCGGAGATCTACTCCGACCACGATATCGACTACCTCGAGCAGGAAATCGTGAACCCCACCGGGGCGCGGGTACGGGTGCAGCTGAAGAGCGGGAGGCACCACTACTGCCGCTACGAGGCGGAGGACGGGTCCCGTCACGAGATCACCTCCGGCGGCGGGGGCGCCTTCCTGCACCCGACCCATCAGCTTCCCGACGTCATCGAGCTCGCCGACCGGTCCGGAAGCCCCTGCACGTTACGGCGGGCCGCGACCTACCCGTCGCCGGCGACGTCGAGGCGACTCCGTAAGCGGGTCTGGTTGCTGGCTCCCTACAACCTGCCTCTCGCGGGGGTGTTCGGCACCGTGCAGGTGCTGCTTGCCTTCATGCTCGGCCTCCACCTCGACGACCGCCACATCGACCTCGGGCTCGGCGACCTCCGCCACGCTCTCTGGGAGAGCCCGACCGCCTTCTTGCTCATCGTCCTCATCTTCTTCACCACGGCGGCCATGGTCCGCTTCGCCCACACGGCGAGCGGCCTGACCCGTCTGGCGCTCGGCGTCCTCCACTCGTCGCTGCAATTGGTGAGCGTGGCCGGCGTGATGATCGCCTCGTCCCGGCTCGCCGAGGCGTCCGGCCTGCGTGGCGTGCCATCGTTGCTGGCATTCCTCGGCCTCATCCTGGTGCTCGGCGGCATCGGCGGCACGGTGGGAATCTCCGGCTACCTGTGGGCCACCAACTGCCTGGGGTTCCACGGCAACGAGGCCTACGCTCCCCTCCACCACATGGACCTCAAGCACTTCCTGCGCCTGCAGATCGATGGCGACGGAGCTTTGACCGTGTACCCGGTGGCCATCGACAGGGTCGGGCGCAAGTGGGAGATCCGGCCGGACGACGACCCATGCGCGCCGTGGTTCGCGCCGGCCGGGCCGGTGCCCGCCGCCCATCTCATCGAGGACCCGGTGCGGATAAAGCGGTAAGCCGGCGTTAGTTCTGCTCGAAGCGCTCCCGACGCACTGTCGCCTTCTTGCCCTTGATGGTGGACGCCCGCAAGGCCGTTACGACCTCGTCGGCCGCCGACTCCGGCACCTCCACCAACGAGAACCGGTCGGCGATCTCGATGGCCCCGATGTCGCGACCGCTCAAGCTCGTCTCGTTGGCTATCGCGCCCACCAGGTCCTGCGGCCGCACCCCGGCGGCCCGGCCGGCGCCGATGAACAGCCGGGTCGTCTTGCCACCCGACGCAGCCCGGGCGCGGCCGCCTCCCCCGCCGGCCGCCCCGCTGCCACCGAAGCGCTTGGGAGCACCACTCCCGGAGGGTCGGGAGGTCTCGCTCGGTGGATACACCTTGGGCTCGGGGATATCCTCCTCGTCCGCCGCCGCGCCCGACGCCTCGTGGGCCAGCTTGACCGCGGCCATCGCCACCTCCAACACGTCGAACTCGTCGGCCAGGGGCTCCACCACCACGCGGAATCGCTCGAGGTCGTCCTCCAGCAGGCTCTCCCGCAGCGCGGCACGGGTCAGCTCCAGCCGGCGGGCGTGCAGGTCGGCCACCGTGGGCAGCTTCTCCACGGCGATGCGCTGCTTTGTCGCCCGCTCGATGGTCTTGAGCATCCGATGTTCTTTGGGCTCGACGAGCGTGATGGCCACGCCCTCCCGGCCGGCCCGACCCACCCGGCCGATGCGGTGCACGTAGGTATCGGGCGCCGAGGGCATGTCGTAGTTCACGACGTGGGAGAGATGGTCGATGTCGAGCCCCCGCGCAGCGACGTCGGTCGCCACCAGCAGGTCGGCCGTCCCCGCCCGGAGACGTCCCATCACCCGGTCCCGCTGGCCCTGGTCCATGCCTCCGTGCAACGCCTCGGCCCGGTACCCCCGGCCGTTCAGGGTCTCGGCCAGCTGGTCCACCTCGTCGCGCGTGCGGCAGAACACCAGGGCGGCGGTGGGCGACTCCACGTCGAGCACGCGGCCGAGCGCCACCGCCTTGTGGGCCCGCGCCACCACGTAGGCGCTTTGGCGGACGAGCGCCGACTCACCGGGAGCGGTGGCCGAACGACCGAGCTGGATCTGGACCGGGTCCCGGAGGTGGCGGCGGGCGATGGCATTGATACGGGGCGGGAGGGTGGCCGAGAACAGCACCGTCTGGTGACTCTCGGGGAGCCCGCCCATGATCGCCTCGAGATCGTCGGCGAAGCCCATGTCCAGCATCTCGTCGGCCTCGTCGAGCACGGCGATCTCCAAGGCGCCCAGGCGCAACGTGGCGCGGGCGATGTGGTCGAGGGCGCGGCCCGGCGTGGCCACCACCACGTCGACGCCCCGCTCCAGGGCCTGCAACTGGCGGCCGATGGGCTGACCGCCGTAGATGGGGACGATGCGGGCGCCCAGGTCACGCCCGTAGCGGTGCAGGGCCTCCGAGACCTGGACGGCCAGCTCGCGGGTGGGCACCAGGACGAGTGCCATCGGCTCGGGGCGGGACTCCCTCCGGGCCATGCGCTCGAGCACGGGGAGTGCGAAGGCAGCGGTCTTTCCCGTGCCGGTGGCCGCCTGCCCGAGCAGGTCGCGCCCGGCGATCATGGGCGGGATCGCCTCCCGCTGGATGGGTGTTGCCTCCTCGTACCCGAGGCGGGCCAGCGCCTGGAGCAACTCGGGGCGCAACGCCAGGTCGGCGAACGTCGTGGCGTCGTCCGTTGGCTGTGCCGTCATCGTCGATCCTCGTCCGACCGGCGGGTCGTCGGTCTGTCTGCCCTGTCGATTGACTGGAGCGGCATCCCGAGCCGGGTGGCCCCAACAGGGTCGCCCGCCGCGCCCCAACGCGCCAACCTGGTCCATCCCAAGAGGCCGGGCCTTCACAACTGCGTTGTAGGTCGGGCAGTCGCCTACAGTGCCCGCTTCGGCAATGGAGGAGTCGATGCGGGCTCTGGTCGGAATAGAGACGGCACTACTCATCCTGCTGTCCGTGCTCGTCCGGGCTGCTCCGTAGCCACGCCGAGATCCTGCGCACGAGTCGATGATGGCCAGCATCAACCCGCTCGGGGAGCGGGCTCGTCGAAACCGGTGGTGGCGTACAGCGGCGGCGTTCACCGCCGGTGCCTGCTCGGTGGGTGGGTGCTCGGCGCCGGCGCCGGGGCGGTGGGGCTGCTGGTTGCGGAAGTGGCCGGAGCGCCCGGGGCGTCCGTCCCCGGCGTGGTGGTCCTCGGCATCGCGCTGGCGACCGGCGTTGTTGAGCTGGCCGGCTGGCCGGTGCCCACCGTCCACCGTCAGGTCGACGAGGCATGGCTCGGCCGGTACAGGGGCTGGGTCTACGGCGCAGGCTTCGGCGCCCAACTGGGCGCGGGCCTGGCCACCACCGTCACGACGGCGGCCATCTACGCGGGCCGACGCCGGCGGCGGGGTGGTGCAGCACCTGGACCTGGGCGAGGTGTTCGTCGGTCTGCTCGAACACGACCCGTCGTGCGCCGGGACTCCCCTCTTCGCAGCGGGCGGACCGGCGCTGCCCCTGTCGCCCGACTGGTTCGCCCCCGGCGCCCTCCTGGGCATGAAGCCGGCCCAGTCCGGCGCCCAGCAGTTCTTCTCGCTCCACGACCGGGCCTTCTGTCTGTTCGTCGTGGTGGGCGAGCACCGGCGCCGCCACCGGCTGGTGCCGGCGGTGGACCGGGTGCTGGCCACCCTCGCCGTCATGGCGAGCGAGCCGCCCCGGTGACGGCAGGGTGCCCGCCCGGATCCTTCGCCGGCGGCTGGTGGAAGGCCGACGGTTCGCCCTACTGCGACGGTCCCCGCTACTACGTGGATTGCCATTCCACCTGTACGTGCGAGGGCTCGTGCGCCGGCGGCAGCGCTTTTTGCGGTGGGTCGTGCGGTCCCCTCACCTGCGGTTGCGCCAACGGGAACTGCGGCCTCCGAAAGACCGGGTGCGTGTCCTTCCGGTACGGCCAGTGCAACCAGCACATCCGCTGCTCGGGCCGGATCGTGTGCCGCACCGCGTCGTGCGAGCCGCCTTGGCTCACCGACAGCTGCACCATCACTCCGGCCACGGACAACGCCACCGCGCTGCATATGGCCGCATGCGTCGACCGCACGGTTGTCGGGCTGGCCGCCGCCCCCGACGGCAAGGGCTACTGGATCGCCCAGTCGGATGGCGGGGTCTTCGCCTACGGGTCGGCCGGCTTCCACGGCTCGGCCGGATCGCTCGGACTACGCAAGCAGAGACAGATCGTCGCCGGCTGCGCTGGCCGCTCCCATCGTCGACATGGTGCCCACACCCGACGGTGGCGGCTACTGGCTGCTGGGAGCCGATGGCAGGGTGTTCGCCTTCGGCAATGCGCCGGTGCACGGCAGCATGAGCGGCGTGGCCGGCCCGGTGGCGGCCATGGCGGTCCTGCCCGCCGCCAGGGGCTACTGGGTGCTCGGGCGTGACGGCATCGTGCACAAGTTCGGCGACGCCGCCCACTACGGCGACCTCGGACCCACATCCTGACAGTCGGGGACGGCCGGCTCAGTCCACAGCGGCTACCACTCCGCCCGGTGCCGGCGCCGAACCCCTGATTACCGCCGGCCGGCTGCGTACGCCCGCAGGCGCTCCTGCCCCTCGGCGGTCCCGAACTCCACCACGCCGACCACCGGCCGGGCGGGCCCGCACACCGCCGCCAGGGCCCGGGCGCCGGCGCCACCCGGGACCGGCCGCTGTGTCGTGAGCAATACCAGCGGCATGCCGCTGCCGCCCTCGTGCAGCACCGCCGCCTTGGCGATGGCCTGCCACAACGTGTCGGTGCGGCGCAGCCCCGACACACCGGTGGTGAAGCCGCCCGACACGTCGAACGCCCACTCCTCCCCCGTGCGGTCGCGTGCGGTGAGCGACACCTCGATGCCCAGGCGGGCCACCTTCAGGCCGGCGCGCACGTCGGAGAACCCGCAGCCGGCAACCAGCACCTGGGCCACGTCCTTGGCCGCCCGGCCCTCGGCCATGGCCTGTGCCACCGCCCCGCTGGCGGCGCCGACCGGCCCGGGGGCGTACATCCCGAGCGCCGCCCCGGACGCCCGCTCGGCGGCGATGCGCTCCTGCGCCCGACGCACGTAGCTCTCGTCGGTCTCGAAGCCGAGGTAGTGACGGCCGGTGCGCAGGGCGGCGACGGCTGTGGTGCCGGAGCCGAGGAACGGGTCGAGCACCACGTCGCCCTCGTAGGTGTAGAGCTCGATCAGGCGCTGGGGCAGCTCCACCGGGAACGGGGCGGGATGGCCCACCCGCCCGGCTCGCTCCGGGGGCAGCTCCCACAGGTCCGTGGTGGCCTCGAGGAACTCCTCACGGGTGATGGTGGCCCGCGACGGCAGGCCCAGATCGGCCCGGCGGGCGGGAGCCAGCGCCCGGTCGAACCGGCCCTTGCTGGCGATGACGACCCGCTCGGTGACGTCGCGCAGGACCGGATTGCCCGGCGCCTGGAACGTCCCCCACGCGCACGACCCGCCGGCCGCCCGGCCTTTCCACCAGACGACCTCACCCCGGAGGAGGAGCCCCAGATCCTGGAGGATCACGGCCACGTCGCCGGCCAGGGAGCGGAACGGGCGCCGCCCCAGGTTGGCCACGTTCACCGCCATCCGGCCGCCGGGCTCGAGGACCTGTGCACATTCGGCGAACACGTCGCGGAGCAGCTTGAGGTACTCAAGATAGGTGGACGGCGAGCCGGCGCCGAGGATGGCCTCGTACTCCTTGCCGGCGAAGTACGGCGGCGACGTGACGACAAGGGCGACCGACGCCGGCTCGATGGCCGACATGTCGCGGGCGTCTGCACAGAAGACGGTGTCGAGCACCGTGGGCGGGACGACGGTGGCGTCGGTGGAGACCTCGGGGGTGACGAACCGCTCGTAAAAGGCAGATGCGTCGTGCGCCTCGCGCCGCGACGAGCCGAAGCGGGCGGTCGCCGTGGGTCGGCGCCGGGGGCGGGGGCGGGGCCGCCCCGGATCGGGCAGCGGCAGCACGGTCATCGGTGCACCATCCCTTTGTGGTGTCCCACCAGCCAGTCGCTGGTGGACCGTGCTGCCGGGTTGGTCATGGTCGACCCTACCGAGCAGTCCGGCCCGGCGGTGGGATGCGCGCCACCGGCGGGCGGGCGCGGCCGAACCCGATTTGGTTCACTTGGAGGGACATGGCCGACGAACGCTCTCGTGGGGATGTCGCCGCTGCGGAGGCGGCGTTACTCACCAGAGTCGCCGGCGGCGACCGGGGGGAGCCGCTCGAGGAGCTGTTCCACCGCTACGCCGGCCGTCTCTACGCCCTCGGGCTCGGGCTCCTGGGCGACAGCGGCCTGGCCGAGGAGCTGGTGCAGGAGAGCTTCGTGCGGCTGTGGCGCCAGGCGCCCCGCTTCGACCCGGCCAGGGGCACGGTGGCGTCCTTCGTGTTCGCGCTGTCCCGTCGCATCGCCGTGGACCTGTGGCGGCGCCCGTCCTCCCGACCGCTCGTGACCGACCCCTCGGGCGGGGCCGTCTTCGCGTCGTTCGCCGACCCGGCCGGCGACGTGGTGGACGGCGTGGTGGTGCGGCGGGCCCTTGCCAGCCTGTCCCCCGCCCATCGCGAGGTGATCGAGCTGTCCTACGGCGGCGGCCTCACGCAGGTGGAGATCGCCCAGCGGGTCGGGGTCCCACTGGGCACGGTGAAGACCCGCACCTACCACGCGCTCCGTGCCTTGAAGCTGCAGCTCGAGTCCCAGGGTGTCCTTGCCTGAGCAGCCCGAGGTGACACTGGCCGGCCGGCGGCGGCGACCGCAGCACCGGCCCGGTCGTGCTGCGTCTCCGCCCCGTCGCGATTCCTGATTGAACCGATCGGGCACTTCCGCCCGTATGGGCGTCATGCTCCGACGCCGCCTGCTGCTCCGTCCTCCTTCGCTGGTCGTCCTGGTCGGCGCCGTCGCCATCCTCGCTCTCGCCCGCCTCGGGCCCGCATCGGCAGCCACCGTCAACGTGGCCGCAGCAGACAACACGTTCACCGCAGGTTCCGTCACCATCACGGCAGGCGACACGGTGGTCTGGACGGACACCGGCGTCCGGCCCCACACGGTGACCGCCGACGACGGCTCGTTCGACTCGGGGAACCTCACGACCGGCCAGACGTTCAGCCGCACGTTCACCACGCCGGGCACCATCCGCTACTTCTGCAAGCTCCACGGCGCGGCCGGCGGCCTGGGCATGTCCGGCACCATCGTCGTGCAGGCCGCCCAGGCCACCACCACCACCACGGCGGCGGCCACCACCACCACCACCACGGCGGCGGCGGCGGCGGCCACGACCACCGCCGCCGCACCGTCGGCTGAGACCACCACCACGACCCAACCTGCGCAGGTGCGGTCGGCGACGGCGGAGCGGGCGACAGCGGCCGCCGCCCGGCCGGCGGCACTGGCCCGCACCGGAAGCGGGCCCTACACCCTCGCCGTGGCCGCCATCGGCCTCGCCCTCCTGCTCACCGGCGCCACCGTGCTGCGCCAGCTGCGGCGCCAGGACCGGCGACGCAGCTGACCTTGACCGTGCCCTCCATGCCCGGGGGGACGAGACAGCGGTAGCTGGTGCCGGGGGTGGAGAAGGCGTGCTGACCGGGCCCGCCCCGCCGGCGCAACCGGCCACGACGCTCAGGTGACTGACTCCCTAGGCGCGCTCGTCGATCAGGCCGAGCAGCTTGGACGTCGTGCCCCAGGTCCTGACCGAACCCGCTGGGGGCCTTCCCGACCACGGCGGAGAGCTGCGGGTGCGACCGGACCACGACGACGAGCGGTACCCCGAACCGAGCCTCGAGCATCGACTCGATGACACCCTCCAACTGCGCCCGCGGTGCGCCGGACCCGAAGACGACGTTGCCCGACTGGATATAGGTGGCGACGTCCGCGTACCCCTCGGCCTCGAACGCGGCGCGGAGGTCGGCCATGGCGACCTTGTTGCGGCCGCCGACATTGATGCCTCGGACCAGCGCCACAGAGCTCGCCGTCCCCGTGCTCCGGACGGTATCCGGCCTCCAGCCGCGCCGTCGCTCCCGGCATCCCGCCTCGGCCGGGCGCCCGACACATGCACGACGCCCCCGGTACCCGAGGGCCGCCGGAGGCGCCGAGAACGATCGTCGGGTTGCCTGCCGGGTGGGCGGGCGGTGCTGCCGGTCGGCTAGGCCAGGCTGACGCTGTCGCCGCGGCGACGGCGGGTGGCGACCACCAGCATGCCTCCCACGAAGAGAAGCGCGAGGGCGCCGATGGCCATCGGGATGACGTCGGTGCCGGTGCGAGGCAGTGAGTCACCCGAGACGGCGGGAGCAGGAGTCTCGATGACCACGCCTGCCACGGCGGGCGGCGAACCGGCCTGCGCCGAGGCGACGCCGGGAAGGAGGGCGACGGCGGCGAAGGCCAGAACCGCCAGAGCGACAGTAAAACGACGAGTCATCGAAAACCCCCACAGCGAACGGGTACGGACTCCATTCTGACGCATAGCGTGGCGCTTGTCGAGCGCATGCACAAAGAAACCACTCTCCGCGCAAGATTTGCGGCATCAGCGCCCATTTCGGAGCCGGTCCAGCAGCCCGCCGGCGGCCCGCTCCACCCGGAAACGGAACGTCCGGGCACGGTCGACCTGCACCGAGGCGGTGACGGGTGCGCCGGGCTCCCTCCCGCCCGACTGCACCTTCCAGCCGGCCGGAAGTGTGACCGACACCTCCGCCCGGTCGGGCGTCACCGTCGGCTGGCGCAGGAGGTCGAGGCGGTACTCCCCCTGCTCCACCTTCCCGGCCAGCTCCACCGTCACCGTGCGCGTCGCCATCGACGTCACCGACACGAGGGCCGAGTACACCCGCCGCCCCAGCTCGTTCTGGCGGGAGATGGCGAGCGCCTGGCCGTCGTCGACCGTCATGGACTTCAGTTCGAGGGGGCTGTACACGGACAGCAGCATCAGGTTCTCGCCGAAGGCGGTCTGCGGCTGGCCGGGAGCGGCGAAGCCGCCGAAACCGATGACCGAGCGTGGCAGGCCGTCGGCCGGCGCGTCGTTCCTGAGCTGCAGCTCCAGCGTGGCCTTCACGTCGCCGCTGGCCGGGTCGAAGTCGGCCGCGTACCGGTAGGACCGGTTCAGGTACCAGTCGATCTTGTTGCCGTTGAAGTTCTGGGTGACGACACCGAGGAAGTCGCCCCGTACCGGAGGCACGGCGCCAGCGGCGCCGATGTGCTCGAAGAATTGCTGCTCGGACGGGTGCGAGCTGGACAGCTGGAGGTGGCGGCCGGCCACCGCCGGAGCCAGGGCGTCGGCGATCGCTCGGGGTGACGGGAGGGTCGTCGACGTGAGCCGGGCGAACATCGTCCGCGACGCGATGTCGAGAAAGTCGACGCGGTCGGCCTCCTGCTTCTCGCCGAAGGTGAGGTACTGGTCGTGGAGCAGGATCTGGGCCGCGTTCTCCGCACTCAGCTGTCCTTCCATGCCTGGCACCGACACCGGCCCGGTGAGGCGCAGCAGAGCGGCGAAGGCATAGGGGTCGACGCTGATGACGCCGTCGACCGTGGTGCCGCCCGACTGGGGGTACAGCTCCTCGATCACCCGCGCCACCGTGGGGAAGTCGGGCGACATGGTGACCGTCTGCCAGTAGAGGCTCGGCTTGAACGGGGAGTACCGGCGCACGTAGTCGGCCGGGCCGGAGATGCGGCGGGCGGGCGGGTCGCCGCTGGTGTTGAGCTCCTGGGTCCGGCCGAAGCGCCCGAGCCTGATCCGGCCGTCCTCGGCCAGCAGTTCGCCCCAGTTGCCGATGAGGCCGCCGCTGGCCCGCGCCTCGGCCGGGGTCTGCACGGCGAGGAAGTAGCGGCGTGGCCCGTCGGCGCCGAGCAGTGCGGGGGCGTTGCGCAGGGCCAGCACGGCCGTGTCGGCACTGCCCGACGCCGCCCGAACCTTGTCGGCCAGTTCAGCGAGGCGATCGGCCACCGGCGCCACGAGGAACGGCGACCGGGCGTCGTCGAGGCGGCTGCGGCTGCGCACCAGGCTGGCCCTGGCCGCCTCCAGCGGCCGGCGCACCGCCGCCAGGGCTTCCAGGTCGAAGCCCCCGTCGGTGGGGCGCAGGCTGTCCGGGTCGGCCGCCCGAGCGGCACGGGCGCCGGCGCCCGCCAGGTCGGCACCGGCGCCTGCCAGTGAGCGCAGCGCCTTGGCGTGCTGGCCCACGATCGGCACGGCAAGAGCCGGGCGCGCCCACCAGGCGCCGATGGAGCGGTCCGACTTCTCGAAGGCGGTGGCGGCGCGGCCGAACTTGTCGGCCGCGTCCTCCCGGTCGGCCCGCTGCACAGCACCGAGGCCGTCGCGAGCCGCCTGCACGCCGGCGTCCACCGACGAGCGGGCACCCAGGGCGGCGACCAGGCCGAGCCCGGCGCTCACGGCCGAGAGGACGACGAGGATCCCCGCCGTGCGCAACACCTTGCGGCGCACGGGTTTCGGCGCCCGGGCGAGGCCGGCCAGCAGGACCGGCGAGACGATGACGGCGGCGGCCAGGGCCGACGTCCCCGACACGTCCGGCCAGGCCAGTCGCAATGCCGCCTGGGCGAGGCCGGCACCGGCCACGGCCAGCAGGCCGGGCGCCGGGCGGGCGGTGGCCAGCACGGCGGCAGCCAGGCCGAGGGCGACGCCGGCGGTGACGGCCGACGCCGTCGACCCGCCGCTGCAGAGCACGCCCACCACGCCCGCCACCGTGACCACCACCGGTCCCGACCGCAGCGCAGCCACCACCATGGCGGCGCCGAGCGCGGCCGCCAGCACGACATCGGCCACCCTGGAGCCGGTGGGGCCGGTGCCGGCGAGCGCGGCGGTGGCGCCTGACACCACCGCCACGAAGGCGGTGAAGGCACTGGTGGGCACCAGCGCGGCAGGCGGCGACAGGCGCACGACGGCGGCGCCGAGGGCGAAGCCGGCGGCGACGGCGAGAACGGCGAGCAGCGGGCGACCTCCTGGCCGGGGACCGGCTTCGGGCCGGAACATGAGAGCCTAGGTTCGCAGTCCCTAAGCTCACGGCATGCGCGTTGTCGTCACCGGCGGAGCCGGCTTCATCGGCGCCAACCTGTGCCGTCTCCTGGGCGGCGTGCCCGAGGTGTCGGAAGTCGTGGTGATCGACGACCTGTCGACCGGCTTCAAGTCGAACCTCGACGGCCTCGGTCACGTGCAGCTCGTGCAGGGCACGATCCTCGACCCGGACCTGCTGGACAAGACGCTCGTCGGCGCCGAGGCCATCGTCCACCTCGCCGCCCGCTCCTCGGTGCCGCGTTCGCTCGATGACCCCGTGGCCACCCATGCGGCCAACGCCACCGGCACGCTCGAGGTCCTGGAGGCGGCGCGAAGGGCGGGCGGGCCCTACCTGGTGCTGGCTTCGTCGTCGTCGGTGTACGGGTCCAACCCGGCGCAGCCCAAGTCCGAGGACCTCAGGCCAATGCCCATGAGCCCCTACGCGGTCAGCAAGCTGGCGGCCGAGTCCTACGCCCTGTCGTACGCCGCCTGCTTCGACCTGCCGGTCCTGGCGTTGCGCTTCTTCAACGTGTTCGGGCCGCTCCAGCCGCCCCACCACACCTACGCGGCGGTTGTGCCGGCATTCGTCGACGCCGCCCTGGCCGGGCGCCCTCTCACCATCTACGGCGACGGGCTCCAGACGCGCGACTTCACCTACGTGGACAGCGTGGCCGGCGTGCTCGTCGATGCCGTGCTGGGCCGGGTCGTCAGCCCCATGCCGGTGAACCTCGCCTTCGGCACCCAGGTCACGCTGCTCGACGTGGTTGGCGAGCTGGAGGCGATCGTCGGCCACCCGCTCCCCGCCCACCACCTGCCCGCCCGCCCCGGCGACGTGCGCGCCTCCCAGGCCGACCAGATCCGCCTGCGCGGCATCTTCCCCGAGGCCCGCCAAGTGGACCTCCCGACCGGCCTACGGGCCACCGTCGACTGGTTCCGCTCCACCGGAGCGGGAGCGCCGGCGTCCTAGCGCAGAGGGTGGGCGGGCACGCCCACCAGCACCAGACCGTCTCCTGCGTCACGGGTCACAACTGCGCCTGCGCCCACAAACGTGCCGCGTCCGACCCGGAGGTTCTCCAGCACCGTCGCGTTGCTCCCCACGGTCACGTCCTCGTCGAGGCGCACGGCGCCCGCCACATTGGCGCCCGGGTAGACGGTGACGAAGTCGGCCAGCACGGCGTCGTGGCCGACGGTGGCGTTGTACTGGACGTGCACGTGGGCGCCGAGCCGCACACTGCTCGACACATGCGCATTGGCCATAACCACGCAGCCGGCGGTGACGGTGGTCTCGGGTCCGACCACCGCCCGGGGATGGACGACGGTGACGGGCTCCAGCCCACCGGCGCCGAGCAGCGCTGCCATCCGGCGGCGGGCGGCAGGGTCGGCGATGCCGATCACGTAGCCGGCGCCGGCCGGCGCCTCGGCCGGGGCGATCACGGGCAGGCCGCGCACGGTCGACCCGGCCAGGCGGTCGTCGAGGAAAGCCGACACGGCCACGCCAGCCGCCATGGCGGCGTCGAGCGTTTCACGGCCGGTGCCCCCCGCCCCCACCACGTAGAGCGCCACGCCGACATCCTGCCCGCCGACACCAGACGACGCCACAGGGCCCGTGCACCGGCGCGCCGCCCGGCGGTGACGGCCGGGCCCGACCCGACCACCGGTCCACGATGAGGAACCTGCGGACAACGCCGGCCGGCACCCCTGACCGCCTCGACGCCGCCGGCGCCGCGTTGGCCGTCGTCTCGGTGGCGTGGACGGTCTGGACCGGCCGGTCCTCCCTCGGCCGCGCCCTTCCCGTGGCCGCCCTCCAGGTGGCCGTCGCCGGCACCTACACGTTGGCCCGCCAGGCCGCCCGGCGGCGACAGGACTCGGTGATCCTCGGCGCCCTGGCGGTCGGTGGCACCTTCGTCGTGCTCGGTCTGTGGTCCGGGCGGGGCGCCCTCGGGTATGCCAATGCCGACGCCGCCCTCTCCGTGCAGCTCGCCGTCGGCGCCGCCATGGCCGCCGTGGCCCTCCAGCGGCGGCGCTCCACTGCGGCTGCCGCGACAGCAGCCGCCGTGCTCGTGCTGGCGACCCTGGTCAGCGGCTCGGTGACAGCGGTCATCGCGCTCGGCCTGACAGCCGCGCTGGCGGCTGGCGCCGCCCTGCGCAAGCCGGTCGCCGGACTCGGCTTCGTCGCCTTACTGGTCGTGGTGGCGGGCACCGCCTTCGTCGGTGTGGCACGGATCAACGGCACCGCCCCGGGCCTCGTCGACCGGGTGGCGGGCGCGGTGGACGAGCGGCGCGTCTCGCTGTGGGCCGACGCCGCCGTGCTGGCCCACGCCCACCCGATCACCGGCGCCGGCACCGGCCGGTTCGAGGACCTGAGCCCCACTGCCCGCTCCGATGACGACGCCCGGTGGGCCCACAGCGACTTCCTCCAGCAGGCGGCCGAGGGCGGGGCCGTGGCACTGCTCCTGCTGCTTGCCGCCTTCGCCTGGGCCTTCGCCCGCCTGTGGGTGGCGGGCGCCGACGGCAGCTGGCTTCCCGCCCTGGGCGCCACGTCCCTGACGGCGCTCGGCGTCCATGCCGCCATCGACTACGTGCTGCGTTTCCCGGTGCTGACGCTGGTGGGCGTGGCGCTCGTTGGTGCCGCTACTGCTCCGGTTCGGGCGCCGGCTCGGGCAGCGGAAAGCCCTGGTTGACGCCGCCGGGCCCAGTGATGCCCTCCCGGCGCACCAGGTTGCGGACGGTGAGCACGAGGATGCGCAGGTCGAGCCACAGGGTGCGGTTGTCGATGTACCAGATGTCGAGCTCGATGCGCTCGGGCCACGCGATGGCGTTGCGCCCCTTCACCTGGGCGTAGCCGGTGATGCCGGGGCGGACCTCGAGTCGCCGGCGCTGGTGGGCGCTGTAGTGCACGACCTGCTCGGGCAGTGTGGGACGGGGCCCGATCAGGGTCATCTCGCCCCGGAACACGTTGAGGAGCTGGGGCAGCTCGTCGAGGCTCGTGTTGCGCAGCAGCGAGCCCACCTTGGTGAGGCGGTCGGCGTCGGGCTCGTCGGGGTGGCGGGGCGCCCGCATGGTACGGAACTTGGCGATGGAGAACTCGTCGCCATGCCAGCCGCTGCGCTGCTGGCGGAAGAGCACCGGCCTGCCCATGGTGCAGCGGATGGCGACGGCCAGCACGGCCGCCACCGGCGCCAGCACCACGCTGGCCGCCGTCGCCACGACCAGGTCGACCACCCGCCTCATCGGCCGCCTCACGACGCCGGCCATCCCAGGCGTCGGCGCTGTGCGACCAGGCGGTAGGTGTCGATCGACGCCTGCGCCACCTTCCGCTGGTCGAAGGCCTCGGCCGCCCGACCGGCCGCCGCCCGGCCGAGACGGTCGCGCAGTTCCGGCTCCGCCAGCAGCCGGTCGATGGCAGCGGTGAGAGCGGCTGCGTCCGCAGCCGGCATGAGCAGCAGGTGGCGGTCGTGGTCACCGACCTCCCGGCACCCACGGATGTCGCTCAGCACCATGGGCCGTCCGCAGGCGGCCGCCTCCATGGCCGAGCGGGAGAACCCCTCCCGGTACGACGGCAACACGAACACGTCGAGGGCGGAGTACACCGACGGCATGTCGGACCGGCCGGGGAGGAACTCCAGGCCCTCGGGCGCCACGCTCTCGCCATCTTCCGGACCGACCCACACGAAGCGGGCCTTTCCGGCCAGGGCCCGGGCCGCCTCGCCCAGCTCGTGCAGGCCCTTCTCGGCCACCCGTCGCCCCACGCCGCCCACCAACAGCTCGTCCGGTCGCACGCCGAGCTCAGCCCGCACCGCCTCCCGGCCGGCCGGGTCGAACCGGAAACGGTCCAGGTCCACGCCGTTGCCCACGACCCGGGCCCGGCGGTCGCCCACGAACCGGCGCAGGGCCCGGCGGTCCGACTCGTTCTGGTACAGCTCGAAGTGGGCGAAGGCGGAAGCCACCGCCTCGATCCCCACCACCACCGCCCGCTTGGCCGGCCGGTCTCCCTCGCGCATCCACAGGCCGTGGCACGTGTCGACGACCACCGGGACGCCCGACAGCCGTCCCAGTACCCGGCCGAGCACGCCCGCCTTGGGGGTGTGGGTGTGCAGCACGTCGGGGCGCACCCGCCGCAGGACGCGGTACAGCTCGACGGCGGCCGCGAGGTCCTGGCGCAGGTCCCACTGCCGGCTGAACGACCGCACGGGCACATGGGTCACGCCGAGCGATTCCACCCGGGCCACGTAGGGCCCGGGTGACGAGATGCCCACCACGTCGAACCCGGCCTCCACGTCGACCCGCAACTCGCACGCCAGCAGCAGGGCGAGGCTCATGTCGACGGTGGTCAGATGGGCGACGGTGATGCGCCCGCCGTCACGCACTGGCGCCCAACCGTTTGGCCACGGTGACGGCGGCGCCGTAGGCCCGCTCGGGCCCGAGCCGCCCGACCAGCTTGGCCCGGAAGAACTCGATCGGGTCAGTGCGCCGCACCGGGATGCGGCGCAGGGTCATCGGGTCGCAGCCCGGGAGGTTGCGGCCCAGGCGGCCGGTGGCGGCCGACCGGAACCGGGCTCGGAGGGCCGGGTGCATCCACGGCACGTCGATGCCCCACGTGTAGGCAAAGTGCCGCGGGCGGGCGCCGGCGCCCAGGTGGTCCTCCACCGCGGCCGAGCACCGGTCGAGCTCGTCAGGGGTGAGGTCGGGGGGACGGGGATGGGTGAAGGTGTGGTTCCCCACCGTGCACAGCCCCGACCCGGCCATCTCGACCAGCTGCTTCCACGCCAGGCCGCTCCCCGACTCCCGGGCCGTGGACCCCTCCCAGTGCATGGTTCCGCCCACGTGGCCGGCTGCCAGGTACAGCGTGAAAGGGAGCCTGCGGTCACGCAGCTCGGGCCAGGCGTGTTCGTAGACGTCGGCGAACCCGTCGTCGAACGTCAGCACCACACTGGGCCGGCGGTCGCCCGCGTCAAGGCAGTCGAGGGCGGTGTCGATGGGGACCACGTCGTGTCCGTCGAGGGCGTCGAGCTGGGCGGCGAAGGCGTCCGCCGGCAGGTCGCGCTCGTCGGGGGACCCGCCGCCCACCCGGTGGTAGATCAGCAGGCTGGCGCCGCTCGCCGGCCCCCGCCCCGCCGCCCGGGACAGCTGGCGCTTTACTGCGGTGCGCATGGCCATGCAGGGTATGGCGCCGTGCCGGCGCAGGTGACACGAGGCCCGGCCCGGCGCAAGCAGGCGGATGCGACGAACCGCACGAATGCGAACGACGGGTGCCGGTGAATGACGGCCTGCGGGTTCAGCCCGCCTTCTGGATCCTGCGCACGATGTCGCCCAGGTCGGCGGCCCGCTGATCCCAGGTGTGCCGGCGGTGGGCCAGCTCCGCAGCAGCCCGGCCGATCGCGGCGAACGGGCCCGGGTCGGACTTGTAGCCGCGCACGAGCTCGGCCAGCTCGTCGAAGTCCCGCCACATGAGGGCCGTCTCGCCATGTACGAAGCCCAGTGGATCGAGGTCAGGGCTGCGAGGGATCAGGGGCACGGCACCCGCACCGGCGATCTCGAACGTCTTCTGCATCGGCTCGAGGTCCTCACCGAGGCGCAGCGCCACTCCCGGCCAGCGCCGCTCGATGGCCCGCCCCACCTTGCCGAGGCGCACAGCGGCGTCGAGCATGCACGCCACCACCCCCGCCCAGCCGTTGAGCCTGTCCGCCAGCTGGTCGTAGGGAACCGACACATGGTCGACCAAAGCGCCTTTTCGTTCAAGGGCCCGCAGCATGGCCCGGCGCGACCGGTAGAGCGTGCCGTAGTGGGCAAGGCCCGACCGCGGTCGTCCGAGGTCGGTGAAGCTCGGCGCGTCGAAACCCTTCGGTAGCCACGTCACCGGGACGCCCAAGGCCTCGAAGTGCCCGACCAGGCGGAGCCCCGACACGAGCAGGTGGTCAAAGCGGTGCGAGCGGAAGGTGGGCACCCACGTGCCGCGGTAGCGGGTGTCGAAGTCGGCGATGTCGGTCCAGGCGTCCCACTCGAGCTGGATCCTGGGGCCGTCGTAGCCGGCCCAGTCGATCGGCGATGCCGCCATCAGGTCGCGGTACCGGATGAAGGTGACGACGGCGTCGAGCGAGTGGAGGTCGGACACGCGGTCGAGGCGCGGCGGCCAACCCTCGTCCACGTCCACGAAGGACACGTCGTGGAGCCGGGCGAAGGCGGCCAGCATGTGGCGATCGGCCCGGTGAGCGGGCCAACTCTTGTCGTGCGACACGACGCCGAGGCGCAGCCGGCCGGGCACCGTCGTCAGCCCGTGGGTGCGATCAGGAGTGCCATCGACGACCGGGAATCGGGTACCGGCAAGAGGTGGAGGGCACGCCACACAACCCGCTTCAGGTCGAGCACGGTGGCCGAGTAGCGGCGGGGGTAGAGGTGCCACACCCGCCTCACGTCGAAGCCGGTGGACAGGGCCAGGAGTTCGAGTTCGTCGCGGGTCCACTCCCGGATGTGGCGGGGGTTGGTGGGCGGACCGAGGATCGGGGAGCGCTCCATGCGGGCCCGGTCCGGGGTGGACAGCAGGACGCGGCCCGACCCGCCGGCCAGGGCACGCAGGCGCAGGAGCAGGGCGACCGGGTCGTCGACGTGCTCGATCACGTCGACGCACAGGACCAGCCCTGGCTCCTCGGCCGCCAGCTCAGCCCAGAAACCGTCGTCGCCGATGTCGCCCTCCACCCAGCGGCGCTCGGGGAACTTGGAGCGGGCGATGGCCATGGCGCTCGGCTGGTCGGCCCCCACGAAGCGGTCGGTGACGGCGCCGATGCGGTGCACGAGCTTGTGGCCCGTCCCGCACCCGACGTCGACAACCGGCACCATGGCCCGCCGACGGGCCAGCCGGGCCGCCACCCGGTACACCGGGTCCTGGTTCCGGACATCGCTGCTGTTGACACCCTTCTCCCAGAACGGCGTGCCCGCTGCGTCCGACGAGGCGGGCCGGTTCTCGCGGTACCCCCACGGAAGGAACAGCTCGCGCCCTTCCTCGGCCAGCCGGCGCTGGCGGGGCACGCCGATCTCGCCCGCGCAGTGGGTCGCCCAACCCCGCTGCCGGCCCCACACCCGCCGGCCCAGCGGGGGAGCGAGCGCCAGCCCGAGGCGACCCAGTCGTTGGAGCGACCGGGGGTGGGAGCGGACCGATCGGGCCAGGTAATGACGGGCTGTCCGCCAGTCGCCCAGGCGCGCCGCGTTGGCACCGACGATGGCCTCGAAGTCCGCCTTCAGGGCGCGGTCGCGGCCGAACCGCACGGGATGGCGCTCCAGCACCCACCGGCTCCCGTCATGCAGGAGGCGGGGGTTCACGACCGGGCGGTCGGTGGGCGGCCGGCGGTACACATCGATCCGGGCGACAGGGTCGATGACGCTGCGCAGACCCAACTCGGCGGCCATCCCCACAAGGCGTAGGAACAGCTCGAACTGGTGCGAGGCTCCGAGGCCGGCGGTATACCCGCCGACGGCCGTCACCACGTCGTGGCGCACGGCGAATGTCCCCGGCAGGTACAGCGCCGGGACATCATCGAAGGCCGGCCCAAGACGGTCGGGTGACCGCCCGCCGGTCTCCCGGCCCTTGTCGTCCACGAACCGGGCGCCCACCGACGAGAGGCCGACGGTGTCGTCGTCGGCTGGAGCGACCAGGGCACCGAGCCAGCCCGCCGACGGGACGTCGTCGTCGTCGAGAAATACGATCCAGCGCCCGCTCGCATGGGCCAACCCGGAGTTGCGGGCCACGCAGAGCCCGCCGTTCTCCCGGTGCAGGACACGCACCCGCGGGTCGGCGATGGCGTCGAGGAGGGCGGGCGTCCCGTCGGTGGACCCGTCGTCCACCAGGACCAGCTCAAGCCCCTCCACGTCCTGGGTGAGCACCGCCTCGATGGTGCGCCCCACCATGGCAGCCCGGTTGTAGGTGCACAGGATCACGCTCACCAGCAGCCCGGTCCCGGGATCGACGGGCTGGTCCGTGCCAGCCGCAGCGGGGGTCGTCACTTGCGCGCCATCCCTTCGGGATGTCGCACCAGCGAGTTGCTCATGGACCGACCTCCCGGGCCGGTCACTGGCGCGCCATCCCTTCGGGATGTCGCACCAGCGAGTTGCTCATGGACCGACCTTCCGGGCCGGTCACTGCGAGGGGGGCGGGGTGGTGATCGCCGAGAGCCGAAGCGCCTCCTCGTAGAACGCCGACGTCGTCAGCAGGCGGTCGTGGGCGTCGTAGCCCTGCACCCGGCCGTCGGTGAGGACCAGTATCCGGTCGCATGCGGCGAGCGTCGTCATCCGGTGGGCGACGATGACCAGCGTGACGGTGCCGCGCAAGCCGGCCAACGTCTCTTGGATGCGCGCCTCGGACCGCACGTCGAGAGCGCTCGTCGGTTCGTCGAGCAGCAGGAGCGCTGGCTCGGTCACCAGGGCCCTGGCGATGCAGAGCCGTTGCTGCTGGCCCCCCGACAGCGAGCGGTCGCCCGGGCCGATTGGCTCGTCGTAGCCGTGGGGCAGGGCCTCGATCTCGTCATGAAGGTGAGCCAGCAGAGCCGCCTTCTCGATCGCGGCGGCGTCCACCGGACGGAAGAAGGCGATGTTCTCGGCCACGGTCCCGGCGAACAGACGCGGGTCCTGGGGCACGAACGAGACCTTCCGACACCACTGGTCGGACGAGAACTGCCCGGTGTCCACGCCGTCGAGGCGGACGGCGCCGGACACCGGCCGGCGCAGGCCCAGAAGGAGCTGGATGAGGGTCGACTTCCCGCTACCGGACGGCCCGATGACGCCGATCGTCTCGCCCGCCCGGACGCGGAAGCTCACGTCGTGCAGGACGGGCGACGCCGGCTGGTAGGCGAACGAGACCCCGTCCATCTCGAGCTCGCCCATCTCTCCGAGCGTGCGCTCGCCCTCGACGGCGGCGTCGGCCGCGTACCGGCTCCGCTGGCGACGCAGCTCGTCGATGTAGGGCGCCGAGTCGTTCAGCTGGTGGTAGTTCGACTGGGCCTGCTGGCCGTAGGAGAGGGCCCGAAGCAGCAGGAGGACCACGGGCCCGACCTCGTCCAGGCTCGACACGCCGCGTATCCCGAGCAGGGCGATGCCGGCGATGAGCACGAGGAGGGCGGCCGACTGGTAGAGCTGGGGCGCCAGCAGGAGCAGGAAGCGGCTCCGCTCGTAGGTGTGCGCCTGCACGTCGTGCAGACGGTGGAGCCGGCCGAGGACCCGGTCCGCGACGCCGAAGGTGCGCACCTCCCTGGCCATGCCGACGCTCTCGCTCACGGCGCCGGCGAAGGCCCGGCCGGCGGCCGCCTGCCCGGCCCCGTTTCGCCTCGCCATGGCCGATACCGGCCGGAGCAGCGCCGACAGCAGCAGGCCGGCGACGGTGATGCTGGCGGCGGCGACGGGGTTGACCGCCAGCGATGCGGCAACCAGCGTGGCCACGCTGAGGACCGACGTGACCAGCCCGGCCATAGCCAGTACCACCGCCGTGGTGCGGTCGACGTGGGTGGTCATCAGCTCCTGGAGTTCGCCTGTGCGCTCGACCGACTGCCGTGCCCAGTTGGCCCGGAAGAACCCACCGAGGAGCGCGAACCTGGTGGCACCGAGGACGTGGGCGGCGGTCGACGCGGCGACCCACGACGACACGGTGTTGACCACCACCTTGACCACCAATGCGCCGGAGGCGACCAGCAGCGCGCCACCGATCGACACCCGCCAACCCGGCACGACGAAGAGCCCGTGTTTGCCGTCGGCGACGGTAACGGCGATGCGAGCCAGGACCACCAGGAGACCGGCCTCGATGACGCCACCCAGGAATGACAGGGCGGCAACAGCGGAGAGCCGGCGACCGGCGGCGGGATCGAGATCGGACACCCGGCGGTAGACGTCGCTCACGCGCAGTGCGCGCTCGGGCGGGGCTCGGTCAAAGCCCGGCTCCTCGGAGCCCGGCGCTGGGGTCACGGCATCCTGGTCGGCAACGGGGAACGACCATACCAGCGCGCGACCAGCCCTCCCTGCGGTGCGTCCGCCGTCACGACCGGGCCCCCCGCTCCAGACTGCGCCGGTAGAACCCGACCATTGCGGCGGTCACGGCGCCGATGCTGAACGAGCGCTCCACCAGCGCCCGCCCGGTGCGGAGCACGTCGGGTGCCGGCGGCTCGCTGATGGCGGCCACGATCGCAGCCGCCAGACCGCCGGAATCGCCAACGGTGACGAGACGCGCCGGGCCGTCCCGGCCCACGACGTCGAGCACCGGGGCGATATCGGTGGCGACCACCGGCACCTCGAGGGCGAGCGCCTCCAGGAGCGTCCCGGGCAATCCCTCCCTCCGGCTGCAGAGCGCGAGGACGTCGGCGGCGGCCAGCAGGTCGCCCACGTCCTCGCGGTGGCCGAGCAGGCGGACCGAGGGGGGTCCCGGCAGGGCGGCAACTGCCCGCTGCAGCGAGGGCGTGGCCGCTCCGTCCCGGCCGGCGACGAGGAGCAGGGCGCCGGGCACCGAGGTCGTGACGAGCGGCCACGCGTCCACGAGGACGTCCAGGCCCTTCCGGGGGTCGTGGCGCGCCACGACGAGCACCACCGGCGTCGACCCGTCGATACCGAGACCGGTCCGGACGCGGGTCCGGCGTTCGTCCGTCCGGCGACCCAGGCCATCGAGGTCGCGGCCGCGGTGGATCACCTCGACCCGGCCGGGCGGTAACAGGAGACGCCGGCGCTCCTCCGCCGCCACCGATTCCGACACGGCGTGGAAGCGGACGGCCAGCCGGGCGGTGGCCAGGTCGGCGCCCCGGGCCCCCGCGAACCGGGCCCGGGTGGCCATCGTGGCACCCGGCGGCATGGGAAACCCGCCACCCACGAGGCTCGTCACCGAGGGCCGCCGGGACAGCCGGGCGGCCAGCCGGCCGGCGACGTCTGCCTCGAAGAGCGTGGTGTGCACCAGGTCCGGGCCGACGTCGTCCATGACCCGGCGGAGGCGGCCCACCGCCCGTCGGCGGGTGGCGCCGACCGCAGCGTGGAGCACGGCGCCCCCGGCGATGAGATCGGCCTGCACCCCGGCCCGGTCGATCAAGGGCACCACGTGCAACTCGACACCGGCCCCCGCCAGATGGGGCGCCATCGCCGCCAGCGAGCGCTCCGCACCGCCGGCGACGAGGCTGTCGATGACATAGAGAACGCGCACGGCCGGCACATGCTAAGACGCGCTCTCGTCATGCTTGACGACTCGGATGCAGCGGCGGGCCGGCCCGTCCGGGTCCTTCACCTCACGGCCTCCGACCAGCGGCGGGGAGCCGAGGTGTTCGCCGCCGACCTCATCGGCGCCCTCGCCGACGGCGTCGAGCACCGGTTGGTGCACCTCCGGTCGGGAGCCGGCACCACGGTCAGATTCCCTTGCCCGACCACTGACCTGGCCGCCCGGCCGGGCCCGCTCGGCTTCCTGCGCGCCGCCCGAGCGCTGCGCGCCGAGGTTGACGGCTTCGGTCCCGACGTGGTCCAGGCCCACGGCGGCGAGGCCCTGCGACTGGCCGTACTGGCTGGCCTCGGTCGCCGGCGCGCCATCGTCTACCGGCGCATCGGCATGGCTCCGGCACCGATGCTGGCGGGCGGGCGGCGATGGTGGCACCGATGGCTCATGCGGCGCGCCGACATGGTCGTCTGCGTGGCCGAGGCGGTGCGCCGGGAAGGGCTCGACCGGCTCGGCCTCGACCCGGCGCGGACGGTCACCGTGCCGAACGCCGTGGCGTCCGGGCGCGTCGTGTCCAGCGACGTGCGGGACCGGACGGCGGTACGGGCGGAGCTGGGCATCGCTCCCGACGCGCACGTCACCTTGTCCCTCGGCGCCCTGTCCTGGGAGAAGGACCCGCTCGCCGCCCTCGAGGTGACCGCCGGCCTCGTGCAGGAGGGGCTCACCACACACGTCTTCGTGGGCGAGGGGCCGCTGCGGGGCGAGCTGACCGCCAAGGTCACGGCGCTGGGCCTGGACGGCCGTGTCGTCGTCACCGGCTCCCGCAACGACGTGGGGCACGTCCTGGCCGCGATCGACGTGCTCCTGGTGGTCAGTCGCCCGGACGGGATGGAGGGCATGCCCGCCGTCGTCATCGAGGCCGGGTTGGCCGCCCGGCCTGTCGTGGCGTCCGGAGTGGCCGGGGTCGCCGAGGTGGTGGAGGACGGCGTGACCGGCGCCGTCGTGGCGCCGGGCGACCGGGCCGGCCTCCGCTCCGCCCTACGACGGTTGATCGCCGACCCGACCCGCAGCGGCGCCCTCGGCGCAGCAGCCGCCGCCCGGTGCGGCGAGCGATTCACCGTCGAGAGTGTCGCACCCCGCTACCGCCGGATCTGGGAGGAGGCCGCCGGGGCTCAGTACCGGCGGCGGCGGTAGGCGGCCGCCCCGACCCCGGCCAGGCGCCAGACCGCCGGCGGGGTGAGGCTTCGGGCCAGGCCCTTCGCCCCCCCGTCCGCGGGCGCCGCCGCCGACAATCGCAGCAGCGTCCGGCCGGCCACCTCGTCCTCCTCGACAGTGGCGCCCAAGGTGGCGAGCTGGGCCCTGAGGACGTCGGTGTTCCACGCACCGGCGTCGACGGCGGTGTAGAGCTTGGACGGGGTGGCACACAGGGCGGACAGGCCGCCGCCGGAGACGGCGGTCCAGGCGGCGGCGGCCACGCCGGGCGTATGGAGGCTGCGGTAGTCGTCGAAGACCACCACCCCGCCCGGACCGAGGAGCCCGCAGGCCAGTTCGATGTCTGAGCGCACCACCTCGTAGCTGTGGCTCCCGTCAAGATGGACCAGCCGGAACCGGCCGGCGGGCAGGCGACCGGCCAGCTCCCCGCTCGGGCACTGGTGCACCTCGGGTAGCTCGGGTAGCTCGGCAAGGTAGCGAGTGCAGTTCTGGTCGAACGTCTGCCGTTGCAGCGACCGGTACTGCGCCTGGTTCTCGGTCTGGTTGGCGGCGTTCGGGGCGGGATCGCCAAAGAGGTCGCAGGCCACGAGCCGTTCTCCCGGCGCCAGTAGCCGGGCCAGGAAGATGGCGCTGCGGCCCTCGTAGACCCCGACCTCGAGGACATCGCCGGTGATGCCGCCCGTGGTCTGTTGATCCAGCACCACGGCGAGCACCTGGGCGTCCAGGGGCGCCAGCCACCCCCGCACGTCGTGCAACTGCTCGTGGGCGCGGAGCACGTCGGCCGGTGTCATCGGCCCATTTGAACAGGTCAGAACAGCTCGACGTCGCCGAGCGACAGGTCCCATGCGCCGATCGGGAGGCGGCCGCCGGCGCCGGCGGCCCGCCAGGTGAGCACGGGGCCCTGGCCGGGCAGAGGAACGAAGCCGCGCCAGCGCCGGCCGGCGGCGGTGGCGACGGCGTAGTCGGCGCCCGAGACACGCAGCACGTCCCGGGCCAGGCGTGCGACGGTGCGGGCGTCGCCACCCGGCGCCAGCACGTCGCCCAGCATCGCCTCCACCGCCCCGCCCCGCCGGCGCAGGCGGAACAGGCCCAGCCCGTCTTCGACGCCGCCCGGCCCGGTGAGGGCCCGGTAGCCGAGGGCGGGGAAGCCGGCGTACCGCCACCGAAGCACGTCGGGCGACAGGCGCGTGCGCAGGCCGGTGGGCGGCGGCTGGGAGCGCAGGAGGGCGGCGACGGCCGGCCCGTCGGCCAGGACGTCGGCAGCCGGCGCCCCCGCCTCGCTGGGCAGCGACCACAGGTCGGCGGCCGTGCGGGCGCCCACCACCCGGGCGAGCGAGCCGGGCGAGGAAAGGCGCAGCTGCAACGGCACCCGGCCGACCTCCTGCCACCCCATCTTCAGGTAGCCGGGGCGGCTCTGGTCATTCGGCGTGTTGAACACGAACCGCACGCCCTCGGCCGCGAGCGCCGCCAGCCCGAACCGGGTGAGGCGGGTGAACACGCCGCTGCCCCGGGCCTCGGGCGCCGTGGCCGTGTCCACCGCCCGCACGGCCGCTACGACGGCACCCGGCTGCTCGAACTCCCAGCGTAAGAAGGCACGGAACCCGATGACCCGACAGTCCCGTTCGGCCACCCAGGCGGGCGACGGACCGAACGGGTTGGCCGTGTGTTTCCAGGCGAAGAAGGCGGCATGGTGGTCGTCCGGCACCCAGCCGAGCGACGCCGAGAGCAGCGAGAGAACCTGTGACATGTCGTCGGGGACGAAGGTCCGGACGAGGTCGTCCCCGGCGCAGCTCACGCGGGAACCGCTCTGGTAGCGGAATCGCGCCCCAGGGGCACCGATTCCGCTACCGGAACCGGCGGGCGGGCGGTCATCCGGCGTCGAGCCACGACTGGAACATGAGCACGGACCAGAGGCGGTAGTCGTTGTTGCGCCGGCCGGCCAGGTGGTCGTCCCACCCTGCCCGCATCGGCGCAGGGTCGAACCAGCCGTCGGCGGCCAGGCGGGCCGGCGCCAGCAGGTCCTCGGCCCACTCCCGCAGCGGTCCGCAAAGCCACGCCCCCAAGGGGGGATCGAAGCCCATCTTGGGACGGTCGATCAGCGACCTGGGCACGTAGCGGTCGAGCACCTGGCGCAGGACCCACTTGCCCCGGCCGTCGCGAAGCTTGGCCGCGGCGGGCAACTGCCACGCCCACTCGACGATACGGTGGTCGAGCAGCGGCACCCGCAGCTCGAGGCTCGCCGACATGCTGGCCCGGTCGACCTTGGTGAGCATGTCGTCCGGCAGCACCATGGCCGTGTCGAGCCAGAGGAACTCCTCGAGGGCGCCGTCGACCGGGGGCCACCCGCCGGGCTGGTCGGCCACGGTCGGCGGCTCATGCGAGCCCAGCACCACGGAGGCGGGGTCATCCCACTGCCCGGCCAGGCTCTTGTACAGGCCGGCCACGTCCCCGCTGCCGAGCAGCCGGCTCAGCTTCTCCACCTTGTCGGCCAGGTTGCGCGGCCGCACCCGGGACGGCAACGCATTGCCGACGCGGCCCCACACGGGGCGGGGCGGCATCAGAAGCGCAGAGGCAGCGGCCCGGCGGACGGGCGCCGGCAGTGCCCGCAGGTGGCCCCACAGCCGAGGACCGAGGACGTGGCGGTTGTAGCCGGCGAACACCTCGTCGCCGCCGTCGCCCGACAGGGACACGGTGACGAAGCGCCGGGCCACCTCCGACACCAGCACGGTGGGTACGGCGGACGGGTCGCCGAACGGCTCGTCGTACACCGTGGCGAGCCGAGGGATCACGGCCAGCGCGTCGTCTATCGACAGGTGGACCTCGGTGTGCTCGGCGCCGAGGTGGGCGGCCACCGCCTTCGCCTCGGGGGCCTCGTCGAAGCCGGCGTCGGGCATGGCAACGGTGAACGTGCGCACCGGACCGCTGCTGCGTGCCTGGGCCAGGGCAACGATGGCGGACGAGTCGACGCCGCCCGACAGGAACGCGCCCACGGGCACGTCGGCCTGGAGGCGCAGCGCCACGGCGTCACCCAGCAGCTCGTCCAAGTGATCCACCGCGTCGCCCGGCACCTCCCCGCGCCGAGGACCGGCCCCGGCTGCCACCGCGTCGCCGAGCGACCACCACCGCGACGGCGCCGGCATCGCACCGACCGGCCCGCCGGCGGCGAACGTCACGAGCGACCCAGGCGGCAGCATGGCCACGCCCCGGTAGATCGTGCGCGGATGGGGAACGAAGCTGTAGCGGAGGTAGGCGGAGAGGCTGTCCCGGTCGACGTCGGGCCGGAAACGGTCGTGGCCCCGGAGCGCCTTCAGCTCGGAGCCGAAGACCAGGTCTGCGCCGGCCCAGCCGTAGTACAGCGGCTTCTCGCCCAGGCGGTCACGGGCCAGGGTGAGGCGGCGCTCGGCCCGGTCCCACAGGGCGAGGCCGAACATGGCGTTGGCCCGCTCCATGGCCGTGCGCAGGCCCCAGGCGTCCACGGCGGCCAACAGGACCTCGGTGTCGGAGTGCCCGGCAAAGCGGGCGCCGGCCGCCTCCAGGCGCGACCGCAGGGCCCGGTGGTCGTACACCTCGCCGTTGAACACGAGCACGTACCGGCCGGAGGCCGACACCATGGGCTGGTGCCCGGCGGGCGACAGGTCGACGATGGCGAGGCGCCGCATGGCCAGCGCCACCCCCGCCTCGGGATCGACCCACCAACCCTCGTCGTCAGGGCCCCGGTGGCGGAGCCTTCCCACCATCGTGCGGGCGCGCGCCTCCAGATCGGCCGATGGGACCGACTGCGTCCCCAGGAGCCCGGCGATGCCGCACACCGCTCAGCGCACCGTCTCGACCGTTGCCACTACCTTGCGGGTCCGATGGCTGCAGCCGGCGAGGCGGGCGCACAGCGGGACGAGCGGCCGCTGCGGGTCCTGTGGCTGGTGAAGGGTCTCGGCATCGGAGGTGCGGAGCGGCTGCTGGTGGCGGCCGCCGGCGCCCACGACCGGGCCGCGTTCGCCATCGAAGCAGCGTACGTGGTGGCAGCGAAGTCACAGCTCGTGGGCGATCTCGAGGCGAGAGGCGTGGTGGTGACCTGCCTCGGTGGCGGGCGTCGGGGCGCATGGGTGCCGAGGCTGCGCGCGCTGGTGGCCTCGGGCCGCTTCGACGTGGTGCACACCCACTCCCCCCTCGTGGCCGGCGTGGCCAGGCTCGCGGCGAGGACGGTGCCGCCGCGCCGGCGACCTTCGGTCATAACCACCGAGCACAACGGCTGGTCGACCTTCGCCCTCCCCACCCGCCTGCTGAACGCCGTCACCATCGCCCTCGACGACGCCACCATCGCCGTCTCCGAGGAGAGCCGGGCCTCGATGTGGTGGCCCCGTACCCGCCGACGCACGGCCGTGGTGTCCCACGGCATCGACCTGACCGAGGTGCGGACGGCGGCCCGCGAGCGCGGCGCCGTGCGCCGCGAGCTGGGCATCGGCGACGCCGAGGTGGTGGCGGTCACCGTGGCCAACTACCGCGAGCAGAAGGCGTGGCCCGACCTGCTGGCGGCGGCCCGCACGGTGATCGACCGCGGCCTCCCTGTCCGCTTCGTCACCGTCGGCCAGGGCCCGCTCGAGGCGGAGATCACGGCCCTGCACGGGCGGCTCGGCCTGGGTGACCGGGTGCTGCTGCTCGGCCGGCGCGACGACGTCCCCCGCAT